>NZ_PYLV01000002.1:0-379986 GCF_003025475.1 Photobacterium sp. NCIMB 13483 | reverse complement strand
TCTTTCTCTTTTTTGTATTTGTATTTTGTATGCATTTCTGGTCATTGATGCTTGAATGATTATGATAATAGAGGTTTAATCCGCTTCGATCCTTATGCAACATAAGGCTATCATTATGCAATTTCAAATGGCTAAGTTTGATTTGAAAAATAAATATAACAGGGAAAAAATATGTCGAAAGAAGGCAGCGTAGCACCAAAAGAACGTATTAATATTAAATATGTTCCTCATTCTGGTGAAACACAATCGGAAGTTGAATTACCATTAAAAACGTTAGTGGTTGGTGAATTCAAAGGTCATGCTGAAGATACTGCAATTGAAGATCGTAAAACTGTATCAATTGATAAAAATAATTTTGAATCAGTTATGCGTGAAAGTAGTTTAATGCTGACGACAGCCGTTAAAAATAAATTATCTGATGATGATTCCGATTTATCTATTTCACTTTCTATTAAAGGATTAGATGATTTTTCCCCTGATGCAATTAGTCAGCAAGTGCCTGAATTAAAAAAATTAATTGAGTTAAGAGAAGCGTTAGTTGCTTTAAAAGGTCCACTTGGAAATATTCCAGCATTTCGTTCTCGACTTCAAGAACTTATTGAGTCTCAAGAGTCTCGTGAAAAGTTATTAGGTGAGCTGAAAATTGTCAGTGGAGAAGCAGAAAAGTAATCCTTTCTGTTGCTAACATTCTTTTAAGGGATTGATAAATGTCTGTACAAAAAAACGTTGAATTATCAAGTGCAACTCAAAGTAGTTTACTTGATGAAATTATGCTTCAAACTCGTATGGTACCGAGTGATGATGGCTACGATATTGCGAAGAAAGGCGTTGCTGCTTTTATAGAAAATCTATTAGGTAGCGAATATGGTGTTGATCAAGTTAATAAAGCGCTTGTTGATCAAATGCTCGTTGAACTTGATAGTAAAATCAGTGCTCAAATGGATGAGATTTTGCATAACGAGTCTGTTCAGAAAATTGAATCTGCGTGGCGTGGTGTGAAAATGCTCGTTGACCGTACTGATTTCCGTGAAAATAACAAGATTGAATTATTAAATGTAACCAAAGAAGAATTACTAGACGACTTTGAGTTTGCGCCAGAAACCGCTCAATCTGGTTTATACAAGCATGTATATTCTTCTGGTTATGGTCAATTTGGTGGTGAGCCTGTTGGTGCAATCATCGGTAACTATGCTTTTACTCCATCATCTCCAGATATTAAATTATTACAATATGTGGGTGCTGTTGGTGCTATGGCCCATGCTCCTTTTATTTCAGGTGTTGCACCTGAGTTTTTTGGTATCGAATCTTTCGAAGAATTACCAAATATTAAAGACTTAAAAGCAACATTTGATAGTCCTCGTTATATTAAGTGGCGCCAATTACGTGATTCTGACGACGCGCGTTATCTCGCACTAACCGCTCCTCGTTTCTTGTTACGTACACCATATGACCCTAATAACAACCCAGCAAAAACATTTAACTATCGTGAAAATGTTAGTGATTCCCATGATAATTACTTATGGGGTAATACATCATTTGCATTGGCTTCTCGTTTAACTGATAGCTTTGCCCAGTACCGTTGGTGTCCAAATATTATTGGTCCTCAAAGTGGCGGTGCAGTAGAAAATCTTCCTGTTCATTTATATGAATCTTTAGGTGAGCTGCAAGCTAAGATCCCAACAGAAGTATTGATCAGTGATCGTAAAGAGTTTGAACTAGCGGAAGAAGGCTTCATTGCATTAACTATGCGTAAAGGTAGTGATAATGCTGCATTTTTCTCTGCTAATTCAATTCAAAAACCAAAAGCGTTCCCAAATACAAAAGAGGGACGTGAAGCTGAAATGAACTTTAAGTTAGGTACTCAACTACCTTATACGATGATCATTAACCGTCTCGCACATTATGTAAAAGTGCTGCAACGTGAACAAATTGGTTCTTGGAAAGAGCGTCAAGATCTTGAGCGTGAATTGAATACTTGGATCAAGCAATTTGTTGCCGATCAAGAAAATCCACCGGCCGATGTTCGTAGCCGCCGCCCATTACGTGCTGCAAAAATTGAAGTACTCGATGTTGAAGGCGATCCGGGTTGGTACCAAGTTGCATTATCTGTACGGCCTCACTTTAAATATATGGGAGCAAATTTTGAGTTATCGCTGGTTGGTCGTTTAGATCAAGAATAACTGAATGTCTTATATTGAGCTAGCAGATAGGGCTTATGGTGTCAGTCTCTTTGAACGATTAGAGACTGATGCACCTCAAATGACAATGACGAAAGCTCCTGACACGAAGCAAATATTAGATTCAATTAAACGAAATGTGGCGCAATTGCTTAACAGCCGACTTGGTGAAGCAATGAGTGCGCCACAGTTAGGTTTGATTGATTTTAATGATGCAGCATTGGGAACACATGATTTAGCATTTCAGATTAAATCAGCCATTCAGCGTTGTCTTGAGTGTTATGAGCCGCGATTAAAACAGATTGATATCCGATATGTACCTGATAATGGAAGTCCGTTAAATATTTTTTTCCATATCACAGCAAGCATAAATTCTAGTGCGCTGCATGAATCAGTACGTATTGATTTGCTATTGGATAACTGTCGTAAATACCGAGTAATTTGACTTTGTCACAAGAAAAATACTTTAGAGATGAACTGGCTTTTTTAAAAGAACAAGGGGGAGCTTTTACAGAAGTGCATCCTCAGCTATCCCGTTTTTTGCAAGGGAAAAATACAGATCCAGATGTTGAACGGTTATTAGAAGGATTTGCTTTTTTAACGGCTCGCTTACGGGAAAAGGTCGAGGATGAATTTCCAGAGTTAACACACTCGATCATTAATATGCTATGGCCCAATTATTTACGGCCAGTACCTAGTTTTAGTATTGTTCAGTTTTTACCGATCGAAAAAGCGATCAGTGTTCGTCAAATAATTAAAGCCAATACTGATGTTGATAGTGGACCTGTGGCTGAAACTGTATGTCGATTTAAAACGTGTCGGGATATAGATATTTATCCACTAAAGCTTACTGATGTGACGACGACACATAGTCGCGAATCATCGACTATTGATTTGCAATTAAATGTGTTAGGTGAGCAAAGTTTAGCTGATATTAATCTTAAAACATTGCAGTTTTTTCTTGGTGGTCAGCATTACAGTGCACAGATGCTTTATTTATGGCTGAATCATTATTTATCACATATTGAATTAACCTGTGGCGATAAGCAGTTTTCTATTCCGGCATCACATTTTAGAAGCCGTGGTTTTGATAGTGCTGATGCGGTGATGCCATATCCAAAGAATGTGTATGAAGGTTATCGAATTTTACAAGAATATTTAACGTTTCCTGATGCGTTTTTATTTGGTGATGTAGAAAATCTAGATCGCTTTATTACTTCAGATATGGGAAAGGTGTTCCATATTCGGTTTGTATTTTTAAAGACATTGCCTACGGATGTTCGTGTTCGTGACGAATGTTTTAAATTATTTTGTACACCCGTTATTAATTTATTTGCTCACGATGCTGATCCTATTGATCTTACGGGAAAACGTTCTGAATATAAGATCATACCGTCAAGTCGTTTTCCTGCACATTTTGAGATATTTAGTATTGATCATGTACAAGGTAGACAAGAAGCACACGAGTCGCGAGTGCGAGGTCAAAAACGAGTTTATACCGCTTTTGAAAGCTTTCAGCATGAAATTGAGCGTTCTCGTCATCGCTTAGCTCTTTATTATCGTGCCAGAGTTAAAGACAGTATGCGTAATAATGGTTTTGATCATTATATTTCGTTTGTGCGTGGTGATGAAACTCAAGGGATCGGATTTAGTGAAGCTATCTCATTACAACTAACTTGTACTAATAGACAGCTACCGTTGGAATTAGGTTTGGGGGATATTTGTGTTCCGACCAATAGTTCACCATCGTTTGCGACTTTTTTTAATATTACGGAGCCAACGCAACCTTTAAGGCCGACTTTAGATGGCAGTTTATTGTGGACGTTGATTTCTAATTTATCACTTAATTATCTTTCATTATTATCGAAAGATGCATTGTGTTCTGTGTTACGTGCATATGATTTTAGAGCACTTGTTGATCGACAAGCTGAGCGTGTTTCAAAACAACGTCTTGATGGAATTGTAAAAATAACATCTAAACCAATAGATAGAATTATCAAGGGGTTACCTGTCAGGGGGTTACAATCTGAGTTAGAGCTTAATCAAGAGGCTTTCAGTTCTGAAGGTGATTTGTATTTATTTGGCAGTGTATTGAGCCGATTTTTTTCCTTATATGCCAGCATAAATTCATTTCATGAGCTTATTGTGATTAATAGTGTGAATCAGGAACAGTATTCATGGGGAACGCAAGTGGGTCTACAACCCTTGATTTAATGTTTGATGATATCGATTTAACATCAGAAAAAGTAGCGATATTACAACAACAAGCTCGCTCTTATGATTTTTATCAATTAGTTGAGTTATTACAACGTTTAGCGGATCAAGATCCTGATAGTGAAGGTTGGGAAACTAATTGTCGTTTATTGTTTAAAGCTAATCCGAGTTTAGGGTTTGCGGCTAGCGATATTTCAAAATTAGAGTTATTAGAGCAAGGCGGCTTTTGTATTGAAACTAATTTTTTTGGACTAAATGGTGCGCAATCGCCTCTGCCTGGGTTTTTACTTGAACAAATAGCGACAGAAAGTGAAATCGGTGTACGTCGTCATTTTCTTGATTTTTTTAATAATCGGTTATTGGCGTTGGTTTATCGTATTTGGCGTAAATACCGCTATTACATTCGTTTTCAAGAAAACGCAAGTGACGGATTTTCATCACAATTATTTGCTTTTGTTGGTCTTGCTGATGATGAATTACGTGGTGAAACGGCTATTAACTGGGGAAAGATGCTGTCTTATGCAGGTACATTAGCCGGCAGAAGTCGATCTCCTCAAGTTGTTGCTGGGATTATTTCACATTGTTTTGATTTAGAGGATGTTTCTATTCGGCAGTGGGAAGAGCGTAGTGTTGTTATCCCTACTCATCAGCGTATGTGTCTCGGTATGGCAAACAGTGCGTTAGGTGAAAGTACGATCATCGGTTCAACAGTTCGAGATTGCACTGGTAAATTTGTTATTGAAATTAAAGGGTTGACTCAAAAACGATTTAACGATTTTTTGCCTTCGGGTAAAGAATATCAATCATTTTGTAAGCTAGTTGAATTCATTCTTCGTGAACAGATGGCATTTGATTTGGAGTTAGAACTTAAAGAAGACGAAGTGCCATTATTAAAGTTAGGGAAAAATTCAACAATGTCGCTAGGTTGGTCCTCTTTTTTAGGTCAAGTTGATAAAGATCGTAACGTTTGTATTCAAGTTCGTCAGTAAAAAGGATAAACGCATGGCTGAACAAACACTACTGAAATTAAAAATCACTAATACACAGTATTTAGAACCAGGTTTATCTGCAACAAAAGAGTTTATTGCTGGCGGTGGAACGATTGGTTCAAGCTCGTCAAGTGACTGGTGCCTTACAGATCGTAAAGGAAGGTTAGAGTCGACTCATTGTCGTATCTCATTAATAGATGGATATTTTTGTATAACAGATGTTTCTAACCAAACGTATATTAATGACGCTCGAATGGCTATTGGTTGGGATAAACATGCCCGATTAAATGAAAATGATGTTATCTCCCTTGGTCCTTATATGATTCGTGTCTCTATAGATAATACCTTTAGTGACAGGGATAGAGACATAGAACATATGATCTCTGACTCAAAACATCTTGATTTGTTTGGTGAAGAGCTAGATTTAACAGTTGAAGAAAAAGAGTTGTCTATTGATGATCCTTTAACGGCATTAGATGTATTAAGACGCAATCTAGAGACTGAATCGGCGCTACAGCATTCGCAATCGAAGACCGAATCATTACTCGATAGTCAACAGCAGTGGTTTGGTCATGATAGGACAATTCAAGCAGATACCGACCGTGATCCCACTTCAGCTATTTCGTTGAGTGGCTTTAAATCGAATCCATATGAGGATTCAACGTCATTCACCGCAGCAACATATATTAACAAGGATAAGATAATGGACGATAACACGCTGGATTTACTTGAAGAGGAAATGAGTCGGAACTTTTCTTACTCCAATAATCAATCTACCGTAATAAATGACGAAAATCATTTATTAACAGGTCCATTATTTCGTGGGTTGGGTGTACGAACAAGTAACAGTGATAATCTTGCTGAAATGCAAATGCTTTCTGAAGAAATAGGAGCGTCATTACAGGCTGCGGTAAAAGGACTGATTGAACTTCACCAACAGGTCAATACTAGTCGCTATGGTGTAATGAACAAAAATCTACAACCGATTGAAGATAATCCTCTGCGATTAGGATTGACTTATGAAGATACTGTACAGGTTATGTTTGATAATCAGCGTAGCTTAGTGCATTTATCCGCTCCTGCTGCGATTGAAGAAAGTTTACGTACTGTTAAAGATCATAACGAAGCAGTACATATTGCTATTAATGATGCCTTAAATCAGATTATACAAGCCTTTTCACCTGAAGTTTTAATGCGTCGTTTTTTACGTTATCGCCGTCCAGGGCAAACAATGAATGTGTCATCTGAAGCATGGGCTTGGGATATGTATCAGAGTTACCACAAAGAACTAACATCAAATCGTCAACATGGTTTTGAAAAGTTGTTTTGGGAAATTTTTGATCAGTCTTATGACAAGAACCTGCGAGAGAAACAGCAGGAGGTATAGACGGTGAAGCTCTCTTATTTGATGCATGCTGTTATATATATATGGTTATTATTTCTAGTGGGATGTAGTTCTAAATACGATCCAGCTTTAGAGCCTAGCACCGTAACCATAAGTATGGTGACCACTGATTCTATAAATATAAATAATAATGAAGAAGCATCTTCTGTTGAATTAAAAGTTTTTGAACTTGAAGATGATTCAATGTTTAATTCGGCATCTTATGATCAATTAGCGTTGGATTATAAAAAGGCATTAAAAAGTAATTATGTTGGTGACTATGATTATGTTTTGTTACCCAATAAATTCAAATTTATTGAAAAAATAAAATTAGATGAAAACACTCGCTATATCGGTGTAATGGCATTTTTTTCAGATAGTGATCATAGTGACTGGAAAAAATCGGTAAAAGTAAAAACATTGGGTAGAGATTATCATCTACTTATTTACATAAAAAATAATCAAGTGATGTTGGACAGGGTTGAGTAATATGTCATCTAGAAGCCGAGTTATATGGAATGAGGGGCTATTTATAAAGCCTCAACATTTTCAACAGCAGCAACGCTATTTTGAAAGCGTGATCGATGAAAGACTTAACTCTGTTAGTTTATATTTATATGGCATAACAGAATTAAGTTTAAATTTGGAATACTTAAGTTTTGGTCGTATTGCAATAGAACGAGTCGTCGGAATTATGCCTGATGGTACGTCTTTTAATATCCCCCAACAAGATTTGTTACCTGATGCATTAGAGATAGCAGATAGTTCACTGGCTAATCAAATTATTTATTTAGCTATTCCGTTACGTAGTGATTCTCTGGCTGAAGTAAGTTGGAATGATTCTACTAATATGATGCGGTATAAATCGAAGCGCGAAGAAGTGAGAGATATTCAATCTATACAAGGTGATAGTTGTTTGATTGATGTTAGTTCGACAAGTATTAAGTTAATGCTAAGTAAAGATGATCGTAGTGCATATGCTTCTATTGCTATCGCACGTATTTTAGAAAAACGGCCAGATGGCAGTGTGATGTTAGATGATAATTTCATTCCTTGTCACCTTAATGTAAAAGCGGTACCTCGCTTGCAACGCTTCATTGGTGAAATTGCAGGATTAATGCGGGAGCGAGCAAAAAATATTGCATCACGCATTGGCTTATCAAACCAAGGTGGGGTCGCGGATGTCGCTGATTTCATGTTATTGCAAATGTTAAACCGAACTCAACCTAAGTTACAGCATATTGCGCATTTGCGTAATGTTCATCCGGAAGTGTTATATCAAGAGCTGACGTCTATTTGTGGCGAGCTTGCAACATTTACTGATGAAAGTCGGGTGGCAGCAGAGTTTGGTAGTTATGATCATGATATGCCTGAATACTCATTTATTCCGGTTATGTCAATGTTGCGCCAAGCGTTAAGTATTGTACTTGAACCTCGTGCGGTATCAATCCAATTACATAAGCGTAAATATGGCCTTATGGTGGCATCGATTCAAGATACTAACCTTGTTACAGATGCAGAATTTATATTGGCGGTTCGTGCTCGTATGCCTCAGGATGAATTGCGTAAGCTATTTATGCAACAAACAAAAATAGCATCTGTTGAGAAAATACGTGAACTTATTTCTTTGCAGTTACCAGGGGTTCCATTATCACCATTGCCTGTTGCCCCGCGTCAGTTGCCTTACCATGCTGGTTATACATATTTTCAGCTTGATAAGACCAGTGCAGCATGGGAAATGTTTGTTAATTCGAGTGGTTTTGCGTTCCATGTTGCGGGTGATTTCCCTGATCTTGATCTTCAATTTTGGGCGATTAGGAGTTAATTACTATGGATAGTGTAGTGAAGAAAGCTAATCATATTCGCGAAAGTAGCTATGATGATTTGTTGTTTGATAATGTAAACAATATTAATCAAGACCAAGATTTTTGGTTTCAGCTACGTGGTAATAGCATTAATTTATTTATTGATGCAGCGACACCGTTATTAGGTATGGCTTTACGTATTCGTCATTTGGGAAGCTGCGATAATATTGAAGTAATTTATCATCAAGCCGTTGAAGAAATTAAAGCGATTGACGTTGAGCTAACCGAAGCCGACCATGAGCATGCTGTTATTTTAGCTTATCGTTATATTCTATGTTCATTTATTGATGAAGCAGTAATGAGTACCTCTTGGGGGGCGGATAGTGCTTGGGCTGAACATTCATTGTTAACTCGGTTTCATAATGAAACATGGGGCGGAGAAAAAGTTTTTTCTGTTCTTTCACGGCTAGAGGCAGAACCAGAACGATACCAAGAGTTACTTATGTTTATCTATCTTTGCCTAACATTAGGTTTTGAAGGTAGATATAAGGTAATGAATAACGGTAAAGAAGCTTTTGATAAAGTTATTGCCAACCTTTATGAAATTTTGCGTCGGTTAAAAGATAAAGAGCCTCAGGCTTTAACATTTGCTACAGAGCACGTGGCTGCTAAAAAATATAAGTTAACCAAGCAAATACCTCTTTGGACTATATTTTCTGGATTTTCTTTATCTTGGATAGTTATTTTTATTGTGTATTCAGTTTTATTAAATAATAAATCAATCGATGTTTTAACGCAGCTTAATCACATTCTTCAATAGGATATTACCGTGATCAGAATTGAACTTCCTGTGCTAATTAATAAATTAAATGCACAAACTAAACTTGCATTAGAACAAGCGGCAGCATTGTGTATGAGCCGTGAAAGTAATGAGGTGACTTTTGAACATTTTTTATTTTCTCTTTTAGAAAACCCATTATCTGATGTGCGAGTTTTAATAAACCATGCTGGCTTAAATAATGACATTATTAAGCAAATGTGTGGTGACGCAATGCCACATGAAATAGGTAACGATACTTATCCTTCTTTTTCACCTTTGCTGGTGGAGTTATTACAAGAAGCATGGTTACTTGCATCAACTGAAATGAATGAAGTTGAATTACGTTCAGGTATTATATTTTTAACGGCATTAATTCGTCCTGATCGTTATTTAGCCTTCAATTTAATTAAAGCGTTTGAAAATGTTAATCGTGAATCATTTCGTAAACAATTTGCGTCTTTAGTCGTGGAGTCATCAGAGACCGCTGTGATTGATTCGACGTCAGGAAAAGCGACGGCAGTTTTAGGTCATGACAATAGTACTCTTGCTCGTTTTTGTTCAAATTTCACTGAACAAGCTCGTCAAGGAAAATTAGATCCTGTGCTTTGTCGTGATAATGAAATTAATTTAATGATTGATATTTTGTGTCGTCGTCGTAAAAACAATCCAATTGTTGTGGGTGATGCAGGTGTTGGTAAAAGTGCCGTTATTGAAGGGCTTGCTTCGCGCATTGTAGCAGGAAAAGTACCAGAATCACTGCAACAAGTAGAATTATGGGCACTTGATCTAGGTTTAATGCAAGCGGGTGCTTCGGTTAAGGGTGAATTCGAAAAACGTCTAAAATCAGTATTAGATGAGGTAAAGCATTCGGCGACCCCTATCATTTTATTTATTGATGAGGCCCATACAATGATAGGGGCTGGTAATCAAGAAGGTGGTGGTGATGCTGCTAATTTACTGAAACCAGCTTTAGCTCGTGGTGAACTTTGTACGATTGCGGCGACCACATGGAAAGAATATAAGAAGTATTTTGAAAAAGATCCGGCATTAACGCGTCGTTTTCAATTAGTAAAACTGGATGAGCCAACAACAGAGCAAGCTGTTGATATTATGCGTGGTCTTCATAGTGTTTATGAAAATGCACACAATGTATTGATTAGTGATGATGCCTTACGTGCAGCGGCTGAGTTGTCAGCTCGTTATGTGTCTGGGCGTCAACTACCCGATAAAGCGATTGATGTGTTAGATACCGCTTGTGCGCGTATCGCAATTAATTTAAGTGCGCCACCACGACGTATTTCAGAAATAGAGAGCCGTTATCATCAGCGCCAGTTAGAAATAAAGATGATCCATCGCGAGCAGCAATTAGGATTATCGATAGATGAAGATCGTTTAGCTGTTTTGATTGAAACTGAAAATACAGAACAAGCTGAATGTGAGTCGTTGTATCAAGCATGGCAACAACAGAAAATACTAGTGGCTGATATTATTGAGACGCGTCGACAGGTTCTTTCTCCTGAATCAATAGCAGTAACGGATAAGCTTGAGTTATCTGCTGATGAGTTACGAAATAGGTTAGTGGATCTTTATGTTCAACTAGAGCTAATTCCACATGATGAATTGCTTATTTATCCAGAAGTAGATGCAGCGCAAATTGCCCAAGTTATTGCTGATTGGACAGGAGTACCTGTTGATCAGATGAATACCGATGAATTAACTAAAATAACTGAATTACCTCGTATTTTAGGAAAAGCGATTAAAGGGCAAGATGTGGCAATTGCAGGGATCCATCGTCATTTGTTAACTGCACGTGCTGATCTTCGTCGCCCAGGACGGCCAAAAGGGGCTTTTTTATTAGTTGGTCCTAGTGGCGTCGGTAAAACAGAAACAGTGATACAACTAGCAGAGCAACTGTATGGTGGGCAACAATTCTTAACTACTATCAATATGTCAGAATACCAGGAAAAGCACACTGTTTCTCGCTTAATTGGCTCTCCTCCTGGTTATGTCGGTTTTGGTGAAGGTGGTGTTCTAACTGAAGCTATGCGAAAAAAGCCATATTCAATAGTGTTGCTTGATGAAGTTGAAAAAGCGCACCCTGAAGTGTTGAATTTATTTTATCAAGCTTTTGATAAAGGCGAATTAGCGGATGGTGAAGGTCGTATTATTGATTGTCAAAATATTGTGTTTTTCTTAACCTCAAACCTTGGTTATCAAACGATAGTCGATTATGCCGCTCGTCCTGAGCTATTAGAAGAGCAAATATATCCAGAATTAGCAGCTTTTTTTAAGCCTGCATTATTAGCTCGTATGGAAGTCGTGCCATATTTACCACTTAATAAAGAGGTGTTGGAACAGATTGTCCGCGGTAAGTTATCACGATTAGAGAAGTTATTAACAACGCGTTATAAAGCTGAGGTGATCATTGAGCCTTGTCTAATTGAAGAGATTTTACGTCGGGCGACACGTGCAGAAAATGGTGCGCGTATGTTAGAAGCCATTATTGAAGGTCAAATGTTACCACCCGTTTCTTTAGCCTTATTGAATCGACTTGCGCACCGTGAGGCCATTAACCGTATTCGTTTAACGGTTGAAAATGGGCAGTTCAGTGGCGAAGTGGAGTAATTGTTATGCAACAATGGCTTCATTACATATCTGCATTAATTAGCTATCGAGATAGAGCAAAGCTGACTGAGTTTTATAACACTGCCTTAAAACAGGAATTAGCGTTAACGGCTAGCTATATTGTTTATCCAACAGAGGATGGTCGAGCCTTATCTGTTTCTGATAATACAGATTGGGTGTGGGATGTTAATGATTTTGATCATCCATTTTCTCATGTCTTACAACAAGCATCATTGATTTTACTTGATCATAATCGGTTGGTTTATTGGCAACAGAATAAAGCATTTAAGCAATTAGCTGAACTGGTTGATATTAATAGTAGTTTATTAATTGCACCATTATTTAATAGTCATAAACAAATTGCTGCAATTCAAGTATTGATCGGTAAGCAAGATATTATTAATGGATTATTGACAGACGACAATTGGCACGAGTTTAGTGATGCTTTTGTGGCGCAGTGGATGTTACTCAAAGATATGGATATGCAAAATTCGCATAAACAACAATTGAGTGATTCTATTGTACGGTTAAAAGCGCAGCAACAGGAAAAAAATGCTTGGTTAGATATGGCATGTAAGTTGATTGGAAATAGTGCTGTTATGGAACAGCTGCGAGAGCAGATAGCAATGGCTGCTAGTTCTAATCTTACGGTATTTATTCAGGGAGAAACTGGTTCAGGTAAAGAACTGGTAGCAAAAGCAGTACATAGTTTGTCATCTCGTCGTAATAAATCTTTTGTAGCTATTAATTGCGCTGCAATACCAGAGAATCTACTTGAAAGTGAATTATTTGGTTATGAGAAAGGCGCATTCACTGGTGCATTGACTAGCCGTAAGGGATTGATTGCTCAAGCTGATGGTGGTTCATTGTTTCTCGATGAGATGGGTGAGTTGCCCTTAGCTTTGCAAGCTAAATTATTACGTGTATTGGAAACGTGTCAGTACCGCCCATTAGGATCGAATAAAGAACAATCTTCTAACTTTCGTTTAATTGCTGCAACCCATGTTAATTTACGTCAAAGCGTGAATGACGGCGGCTTTAGGCAAGATCTTTATTATCGTATATACCAATATCCATTATTGGTACCAAATTTAAATAGTCGATTAAATGATATTGATGAATTAACAACTTATTTTATTCGCCAATATAACGATCGTGAACAACGCAATATTTTAGGCTTGTCACTTTCGGCACTTAATAAACTTAAAAGTCTGGATTATCCGGGCAATGTCCGTGAATTACGGTCATTAATTGAATTTGCTTGTGTGCAAACTCAATGTGGAGTGTTGATTGAAAAGTCAGCATTTACCACCAAGCTTCCATTGGGTATAAAAATGGAAGTGGAGAAGCTTGTTACTAATGATAATGATTTTTCAATGATTAATGATTTACGTACCGCTTTAGAAGTTTACGAAAAAGCCATTATTCGCAATCGATTAGAACAATACAATGGTGATCGTGCCAAAGCTGCGGCAAGTTTAGGTTTACCTAAACGAACATTGGCACATAAATGTCAAAAATTGGAGATCCAGATCAGATGATAATGAAATGGATAGTACTATCGCTAAGTTTGGCTTTCGTACCCAGTTTAGTGGTTGCGCAACCAAATCTATTGACTACGTTAGAGCAGGCTCAACAATGCCGAGATATTGAATCAAAGCTTGAAAGACTACACTGTTTTGATAGTGTTTTAAATACGCCAGTAATATCTAACTTATTGATAGGTAATGAGGTTGTTCAGTACCCTCCATCATGGATACGAGCTGTTAATAGTGAAAAAAATCGTGGAGAAAAAGAAGGATTTATTTTAAATCAGCAAGATGAAGGGAATGACTTTTCACGTATGTGGTTAACTGTAACTGCAATAAATGTTTCGTCACAATCTAAGACTCAATTGGCTCCAATTTTGATGTTATCTTGTTTTGAAAAAATAACTCGTATTCAATTAATTTTACCGCACCCAATTAAAGCGGGAAAAGTTACTGTATCAATCCCTGGTTCTCCTGTTGTAACGCAAGATTGGATCAGTGATGACAGTGGTTATTTATTGCGTTCTGGCCGTGGAATACCCGCAATTGATGCAATAAAGGCGATGATTTCTGCTCCACAATTGATATTACGCTCAGATATAGCCGGTATTGATAATGTAGAGTTTGATAATAAAAATCTTGCTGAGGCGATTAAGCCAATGCGAGAAATTTGTCGTTGGTAGGAGTATTAAATGTCAATGACAAGTTTTAGAGAGCAACTGCTTACTCCAATAATGGCAGACAATCCTGTTGGTGAGCGCTTGAAAGATGATCCTCAGCTAAATTTTATTGATAGTCAGATGATGAAAGTTGGCTCCCTCGCTCATGGCGAAGTGCAATGGGAAAAAGTTGAAAAGAGTGCCGTAAATTTACTCTCAACAAAATCGAAAGATATCAAATTACTGACAGTGTTAATACAGTGCCTGCAATATAAACCTACGCCTGAACGCTTCACTTTATCTATTGGTGTGTTGGTCGATTTTATCTCGTGTTTTTGGCTTGAATGTCAGCCAAGACCAGGTGAACGTGGTGCTGTTCACCGTAAAAAGTTTTTTAATCAAATTTGTCAGCGAACATATGTTGCTGCCGATAAGTTAGATAGTAGTCTGTTTGATACTGAACTTAAAATAGAATTAGAAACATTATTACAAGATCTCTATCTGCATGCCGAAAAGCTGATGTTACCAGTAGACGTTGTTGATGATATTAATGCACGTTTACACCATAAATTAGAAAAAGTTAATAGTACCCATAAATTTGAAACGCCAAAAGCAATTTTAAATTCAGGGTTAGATTTATCTAATAATATGATGGCAGCTTCGAATTTAATATCAGAGATATCCGCACCAATCCCGAATTTAGATATCGATAGTAGTAATGATCGTAATTTCAAAATATCACTTTTGAAAGCGGTTGAGTGCCTTTCTGATCTTGGTTGTGACGGAGTGATGCTAAGTATTCGTATTCGCCGTTTTGCAATGTGGTATTCAATCCAGAGTTTACCTGATGCTAATGTTAATGGAGAAACACAGTTAATGCCTGTTTTATTGGATCGTATTAGCGATTATGAAGAAGGCTTACAGCGCGGAGCTGATATTGAATTGTGGCGCCGAGTCGAAGAAAGTTTAACTAAAGCCCCTTATTGGTTAGATGGACATTTTTTAAGTTATCGCATAGCAACAGCGTTAGGAAAAGATTCATGGTCTTCGATTATTAAAGATGAATTACAACACTTTATGCAACGATTACCAGCATTGAAAGCTTATTCATTTAAAGGAGGTGTTCCATTTATTAGCGAGATGACCTTGAAGTGGTTAGATACCTCTGTCGGTGATTTCAATCTTGCAGAAGTTAACCAAATCGGTTGTTGGAATGATAAACGTAATGAAGCACTTGTACTCGCACAAGAAGAGGGAATTGCACCTTCTCTTAAAATGCTTAATGAGGGGTTATCACAAGCGACAGAACCACGTGATGCCTTTTATTGGCGGCTATTATCAGCCGATGTGATGAAGGCTAATTCATTGACTGCAATGGCAGCAGAGCAATATCAGACTTTACATCATCAAGTAAATGCAATGTCGGTTACAGAATGGGAACCCGCATTAATTAAACAAATTGAAAATAATATTGCAGCAGAATAACCACAGGGAAAATATAAAATGTGGAATTTAATAAGATCAATCGGCTTCAGGCTTGCTTCAAGTTTTAAAACATCATTACCTGTGATTATGTTAGCAACATTTATTCTAATAAATGTTGCTATCTGGTGGGCGGGACCTTGGTTAGACATTGAAGGTCAGCAACCTTTAACGACAGTCACATCTCGTGTTGTCTTGAGCATTATTTTTTCGTTGTGTTGTTTTACGGTATGGGGCTTGATGCAATGGCATAGTTTACAACGTATAAATAAAGATAAAGCACACGAAGAGAGATTAGTTGAAGATCCTATTAAACGGTTAGAAGAGCGTCAGCAGATTGAACTTAACCAAGTTATGGGTGAGCTAAAACAAAATTTAAATAAACGTAACTATCTATATAGTTTGCCTTGGTATTTGGTATTAGGGTTAGAAAATGCAGGTAAAACAAGCCTGATTAATCGTTCTAACCAGAATTTTGTATTTTCTAGTGTCATGCGTGCATCAGGGAAGAAAAGTGAAAATCCGTATTCTTTTGATTGGTGGATTGGTGATGATGCGGTATTGATTGATCCTGATGGTGAATTATTGACGCAACGACAGAATGAAGAGAATAATGATGGAGAAATGGAACGACGTTTATGGCTTAACTTCGTTAATTGGCTAGATAAAACGCGGTCACAACGACCATTAAATGGCGTTGTTATTGCTCTTGATATTGAGCATCTTGCGAGTTCAACTGTTGCTGAGCGTCGTGCATACGCTAATTTATTACGTGCTCGATTACGTGAGTTGATGGAAATATTATCAACACGAATGCCCGTATATATTGCATTGACTAAATTAGATCTGTTGCATGGTTTTGAACCTTATTTCCGTAGTTATACTCAAAGTCAACGTGAAGAGGTAATGGGATTTACTTTTTCACTGAATACTGTAAAAGATTTCGATTATTGGCTAACTGAATTTGACCAAGATTATATTCAATTTATTGAACGTATTAATGATTCTTTACCTTTGGTATTGCGCCATGCTGTTGGTGCTGAAGATCGTACGGCTATTTATAGCTTTTCTCGCCAAGTTGCAGGGTTGCATGATGTCTTAAAGCAGTTACTAGAAGATGCTTTTGCAAGTGATCAATTTTCAACACCGGCGTTAATTCGTGGTATTTACTTTATGTCTGTCTATCAGCAAGGAGTACCAACGGATGCATTTGTTGATGCCGCATCTCGTCGTTACGGTTTATCAAATACAATTAATAGTGCGCAACACTCTAAAAACTCAACTACTTTTTTTGTAAAAAAACTTTTTAATGAGATTATTTATCCAGAAGCGGGTATTGCATCTGACAGTTTACGTGTTATCAGACATAAAACAAAAGTACTCTGGATGTCAGTATTAGCATGCAGTATTGCATCTGTATTATTGATAGGTGGATGGCAGCGTTATTATACTCAGAATATTGCTCATGAAAATGCAGTACTGAGTCAAGTTAATCAATTTAAAAATGAATATTCAAACGTTAAGTTGATGCGTTCAGAGCAAGAGTTATTAGCATCATTAAATTCAATTCGTCAAGCAACACTAGAGTTTGGTGTATTTCAAGATAAACCGAAGTTTGTGTCTGATATGGGTCTCTATCAAGGGCATAAGATTGGACCAAAAGTTGAAGAAACCTATTTAGGACTATTACAACTTAAATTCTTGCCTTCATTAATGAAACAACTTGCTGTCGATATTAATGATGCTAATTCAGAGCAACAAGAGTTATCAGCATTGCGAGTATTTCGAATGTTAACTGATCGTAGTGGGCGACAGGATGATGTTGTAAGGCGATATTTTTCAAAGGTTTGGCAGCATACTTTTCCTAATGATGCTAAAACTCAAGAACAATTACTGGCGCATTTAAATTATTCATTAGAGTACACTGATCTTCAAGGCCTTCGTAATGATGGTAATAGAAATGCAATTTTAGTTATGAAGCCATACGATAATTTAATTGAAGGAACTCAACAAGATCTTAGTTCTGTAGACTTAGCTGATCGTGTTTATGACAATTTAAAGCATACAGCAGAGCAAGAGCTTGGTGCTCCTTTAAATATTAAAAAATCGGTTGGGCCAGTGTTTGAAATTGTGTTTGGCCAGCGTATAGAAGATGATGCTCTAAACATTCCACAGTTATTGACTAAAAAAGGCTTTAATAGCTATTTTTTACCTAAAGTTGAGTCATTGTCTGATGTTGCGCTTGTTGATAGTTGGGTTTTAGGTGAGTCAACCGTCGCTAAATTTAGTGCTGAAGATAAACAAGTGTTACGCCAGAAAATTCGTGATTTGTATGTTGATGATTATGTGAATACATGGCAATTAGCATTAAATAATATTGAAATTAAATATTTTTCAGACATTAATGACGCTGTAACTATTTTGAGTAATATAGTTGGACATAAGCAACCAATAGAGCGCTTTATTAAAACTGTTGATATAAATACGCAGTTATTTCCAACATTACCTGAAAATGATAAAGCGCGTTTGGCGTTAATGACGTCACCGCAATATCAAGTAGCGTCAATGATCGCAACCCCGTTTACTGATATAGATTTAATATTAGATAACAATGATAAACAGCCTGCGTATTTACAAGAAGTGATGACCTCAATACAGCAACTTTATCATTATATGAAAGCGATTCAAGATGCACCGGATAGGGGTAAAGCAGCTTTAGATGCAACAAAAGATAGGCTTGCGTTAAAAGACAATGATCCTATTTATACACTTCAACAAATAGCAACTAATTTACCCAAGCCACTTGATAATTTAGTTAAAGAAATCGCAGAAGAAAGTTGGTATGTGGTTAAACAAGAAGCGATTAAGTATGTTGAAGTACGCTGGCAAAGTGATGTGTATAAGGAATACCAACAAAAGTTAATGTCTCGCTATCCATTTAATAATAATACATCGAAAGATGTCTCGTTAAAGGATTTTGAAGCTTTCTTTGCACCTAATGGTACATTGGATAATTTTTATAATAATGAGCTGAAATTATTCATTGATGACAAGCTCTCAATGGATATGAATAGTACTAATAAGTCATCCTTATTACGTAATGATGTATTGAAGCAATTTGCCAATGCGAAAAAGATTCAGCAAGCATTTTTTAATCGTAAAGGAATCTTGGATGTTGAATTTACACTTGAACCTATTAATTTAAGTGCTAACCAACGTCGTAGCGTTATTAATGTTGATGGACAATATATTGAATATAGTCATGGTTCTCGTCGGCCAGTAGAACTCATTTGGCCCAATACATTACGGGATTCTTCGATATCTAAATTATCATTAGTACCAGCATCGGTGAATTTATCACCGCGAGCTATTACGATTCAAGGGCCATGGGCATTTTTCCGTCTTCTTGAGCAAGGGCAGGTTGTAAGTGCGAGTGAAACAAGTATTGATTATAGATTTTCGATCAACGGCGGCAATGTTGTTTACCGTCTAAATACGGAAGAGGACGCTAATCCATTTACATCATCATTATTTAAGAACTTTAAATTGAGTAAGACACTTTATTAATTAAGTATCTATTTTAGATCTTAAAGTTACTGATTTATTAATGATAGAAGAAGCTGCCTTGTGCAGCTTTTTCTCTATATATTCTTAGGTAAAATATTACGATAATTTTTAGTTTAATTTTAACATCATAATCAACAAGTATGTTTGAGTGTTATAGCATATTAAATTATCAGGATGGCTGGAGATCATAGTCGATACAACTGACATTATCTTAATCCAGATTAAAGATTTTTAGATGTAGTCACGGTATTATTCATGTCAGCTTAGCGTTTATGATAACAACACATAAAAAAGAACAGCTCAATAATGCTGTTCTTTTTGTTTTTATGGCGTTGGTGAAAATAAGACGACATGATATTTAAGAGGACGTGATTTGAGTACTTTATTTACAGAAGCCCGTATTGGCAACATGGCATTAAAAAACCGCTTTGTTCGTAGTGCAACATGGGAAAATATGGCAACAGAAGATGGCCATATGACCGATAAGCTTTATGCTATTTATGAAGAGCTTGCACAAGGTGAAGTAGGGCTGATCGTAACGGGTTATGCAAATATTGTCGCAGAAGAAAAACCCAATGCTGGCATGATGGGGATGTATAACGACTCGTTTATCGAAGAATATCAAAAACTGACAGATCTTGTTCATCAATACGATTCTAAAATCGTGATGCAACTGGCCTATGGCGGCACTAAAACCACTTACAACCTTGGTGAGCGGGTGATCTTTGCTCCTAGTGCAGTGTGCGAGAAAGGCACTCAAACATTAGGCCAGACTATGACTCAAGCTGACATTGATTATATTGTTGAAGCTTTTGCGTTAGCGACTAAACGCGCTCAAGATTCGGGTTTTGATGGTGTTGAAATTCATGCGGCACATACTTATCTAATTAACCAGTTTCTAAGCCCGTATTATAATCAACGTGATGATCAGTATGGCGGTAGCCTTGATAATCGTATGCGCTTTCTATTAGAAATTTACGCGAAAATTAGAACGCTAGTCGGCGATGATTTTCCGATTTTGGTGAAATTAACTGCCTCTGAATTCTTTGATGGTGGACTAACGTTTGCTGATACGCGTCTTATTTGTAAAAAGCTAGCAGTGGTTGGTGTGGATGCGATTATTATTTCAGGTAACGTGCATGGCAAGGCTGACACTATGGTGGGCGAGTCTTACGACGGTTATACCATTGAAGCTGAAGGTTACTTCCACCAATACGGTGATGTGATCAGCCAAGATGTTGATGTGCCAGTGATTACTGTTGGTGGCTTAAGTGAGTTTGATGCTATTGAAGCGATGGCGAATAATACAGGTATTGAATTTTTCGCATTATCACGCCCATTACTGTCTGAACCTAAGTTAATTAAACGTTGGTTAGAGGGGTATAAGGCTGACGTTGAATGTGAACGTTGTTCAAAGTGCCGTACTCGTCGTGGTAATTTCTGTGTGACAAATAAAACCCGCAAAGCAGAATTAGCCCGCTTATAACTAATGATTTCATTTGAATAACTAAAAAGAGCTAACCTATGTGTTAGCTTTTTTTTACTGGTATTATTGGATGCGTTTGGTTGAAGAGATAACCTAAAATGAATATTTGTGAACGTTTGGTGTTATTTATCATTAACAGAGATCCTCACAAATTATTTTCATTTTGAGCCGCTCAATCAACAGAGATCAGTACTATTACCTTTGCATCATGTTGATTATTAATTTATAGTATGGAGTACTGTATTTTCACTACATGGATGCAAGGTGAAGCAATGAAAAGCAATATTTGGTTATTAATGCTCGTTATTTTAGGTGTAGGTGGTTGTGCTAATAATCACCAAATAGTGAAACCAAAGACATTTACAACCTTTGAAGATTTTCGCCAAGGCCCAAAGGATGGGGTTGATTTAGTGTGGGCACAACGGGGTATATTTAATCAGCGTTCACTGCAACGTAAAATAGCGCAGTACGATAATATTATTTATGATCAGGTGTATATCGTGCTTGATAAAGAAAAAAGTGATCACTTATCAGAAGCTGACATTATTATGATAAAAGATTACTTTATCAATCAGTTAAAATCGCTAAATACAAAGCTAACCGTTGTTGAAAAGCCACAACCTAAAACATTACGGGTGACGATTGCGATCACCAATGTGCAAACACCTAATCCTATTTTAGCGATCACAAGTAGCGTATTACCTGTAGGGTTGGGGATCTCAACCATTTCAAAAGTGCTTACAGGTGAGCATACCAATGTTGGTTCAGCGTCAATGGAAATATTGATCAGTGATGCGACAACTGGTGAGCCAATTATGGCGGCGATTGATCGTAAAAGCGGCAATAAAGACTTGAGTACGATGATTGATTCTTCTGATGATATTAAAGATGCAATTAATTGGTGGGTAAAGCGATTATCTCTGACTCTGGCACAATATAAACAGTAATTGTCTAATATAAACAATAATAAAAGAGCGGCGATTAACATTCATTAATAGCCGCTTTTTTTAATTTAGTTATTCAACAGGATACCAATAACCAATATTAATTAGCTGGGTTAACATTGCTAAAAATGCTGGGTTATCAAGTTGTTCGCCTAATTGTGCATGAGTGATTTGTTCTTCATCACACAATAATTTAGCGGCATCAGCACACTCTGGCGGTAATTGATATTGCTCGCCATTAATATAAACAATATGAGCTTGGTCGGGATGATAAAACGCACGTAAACCACCAATACGTTTAAATGCTTCACCGTCTTCTAAGAACTGATAAGTCTCGTTATTTTGCCATGGCGGCTCAGATGCCATTACATCAAGTTCATGACGATTTTGTGTTAGATGCTCACCTAACCATTGTTTTAATAATTGTGGGTGATCCAGCACACTACGCATCATGTTTTCTAGATCTTTGGCTTCTTCTGCCAAAATAGCACCGTTGTTAGCACGAGCTGGTAATGCTGGATTATGGTAGTGCACATCACCAATATCATTCGCAATCACAAAGTCGGCATAACTGCTCAATAGTTCTTGTTTCTTTGGTGAACGGAAGCCTACGGAAAAACTCATTGATGTTTCAATTGCGTAGCCATCATGCGGGAAACCAGGCGGAATATATAAAATATCACCAGGTTCTAAAATATCGTCAATAATTGGCTCAAAACCTTTTATCTGACGTAATGCAGGATGACGACATTCTTCTTCGTAATCGTCTTTTTTAGGGCCTACGCGCCAATGACGCTTACCTGAACCTTGAGTAATGAATACATCATATTGATCGATATGAGGGCCAACACCACCGCCAGGGGTTGAGTAGCTGATCATTAGATCGTCTAGTAACCAACCGGGTAACTGACGAAATGGAGTGATCAGTTGCGCAGCACCTTCATGCCAATGGTTTGCCGCTTGAACAATGAATGACCAATTATCTGCGGGTGTATCATCAAAAGTCAGCGGTCCATGACGCACATCCCAAGTGTCGGCTAATTTAGCGATATAACGCGAATCAACTTCTTCTTCCATTGCCAGTCCAGCGAGTTCATCTGCTGAAATAGGATCGACAAAGTTTTTAAAACCGCCTTTGATAATGGTGGGTTTCTTTTGCCAAAACTCGGCAAGAAATTCTTCAAATGAAAACGTCAATTGGTACATATTATTCTATTTATTGTTGAGCTGGATGGTGATTATAACGTAATCCGTTAGTGGGGATATGATTTGTTTTTGATGGGGGCGCGGGTGGGGAAGATTAAGATCAAGCATGAGCCCTTGCTGAATGTAACAAAAAAGCGCCAACAATGACGCTTTTAAAGGTTAAATAAGTACTAAGGTTTAATGCAATTTCAAACTATACATTAGGTTACGTTTCAGGTTATGCCCCTGCGAAGTGTGACGCCATATCTGCTTTTTGAGTTAGTGTGGTAAACAATTCATTGGTAACTTTTAATGCATTATCTGTGGCAGTTTTTTCAAATTTATTAATTAAAGCTGTCGCTTGTTCTGGATGCTGCTTATAAAGGCTAAGGTATTTTTGTTCCATTATTTTCTGAGCAATAGCAGTATCAGTTTCGTATTTATCGTAGGCAGCACGAATAATAGGTTCGTTTTGTTTCCAATTCGCCATACCTAAGGTTTGTAGTTTACGCATATCCCAGAAGATAGAACCATTACTCGCGACATCTGTACCGATATCATAACCATATGGAATTTCAGTGGTTCCTTGATAGAAAGGAATGTAAACCCCAAGCGCAGTCATACCCAGGTTAATGTATTCTGTTTCACCAATCGCAATCGGTAGGTTTGGACGTACTTCAATGATATGTGATTCAGCACAACGGAATACCGAAATTGGACGATAGTGACCGAGTGGATCCGCATTTTCATATGGGTCCATCGCAGTGCCTTGATAATGATTACGCATAATTTCTTCCACTTTTTGAAGGGAGATTTTATGTGTCGGTGTTAAGAATACAGGGTAGTTTGGTTGGTCGCGATCAATTTGTGTTTTAAGGCTTGGGTTTAGAATATGTTGTGCAATCCATACGCGAGGGTAGTTATAAGTGATATTTTCTTGGCCGCCAGTGGTGGCATAAGCATCATGGAAATCAAAAGGTTGATTAGCTTTTGCAACATACAAACCATGTTGTTCAGCAAAAGAAACTAATGTTGGAGAGGCGAGATAATCACTGTTATTCGGTAGATATTGTTTTAAACGTGATTGGTTACCTGAAATGAAATAAGCATCTTTAGGAATTTTACGTGCCATCCATTGATGACCACTGCCTGTTTCTAAATACCAAATTCCGGTTTTATCAATAAATCCAACCCCAAAGCCTTGTGATGCTCCTCGCTCTTCAATGATTTTACCTAGTAACTCAACGCCTTCTTTAGCACTGTGAATACGAGGTAAAATCACATTTTCGATTGAATCTTCATTAATACCATTTTTAACATTATAAGGGTCGACGGCCAGTGCGGCTTTTCGGTTAGTCAGACTTTCGGTCGATGTAATCCCTACACCTGCTGAGTTTAAACCCACTTCACCCATGGTTTTATCATGAGTATCCCAATCCTGCATTGATGTATAAGCCAATGACACTTTAGGGTAAGGATAAGTAAAACCATCAGTATTGGAATGGAATTCGCCTTTTTGATTTACTGCATGGGGGTGAAGAACAAAGTGTTTCGCCCAGATTGCTTTATAGTCTTCATTACGTGCCATGTAATAGGCACCATTGGTTGAAGCTTGATCACCAACAAGCAGAGTGGTACACGCACTTGCCGCTTGAGTACCAAGTAAACTGGCAATTGCACATGCTAATAAAGGTAGTTTTTTCATGGTCGTTAATTAAGTTTATAAAATTGATTTTTATTTTATGCTTGTTGGAATAAATGACCATATCAGTAATGACAATCTCATCTTGTTAATTTTCAGTTCATTTTTCAGCCGTAAGCACCAATATAATAATTCAAATCATAAAAGGTGGTGAGTGATATAACACTTGCGAGGTTGAGGTTTATTTTCATAAAATGGTCGTTTATGTTAATGAACTGCTTCCTATGCCCAATTTTTCTTTGAATAAAATACCTGTTGGCGTCAGATATATGCTGATGTCAGCGTTTGCCTTTGCATTAATGTCGAGCTGTGTGAAATTAGTCCATACTTATGGTATTCCGGTGTTTGAAATTGTTGCTGCGCGTGCAGTGGTATCATTGCTGATTAGCTACGCTGATGTTAAACGTAAACGGATTGATATCTGGGGTAATAATCGCAAGCTATTACTCACCCGTGGTATTACAGGTTCATTGTCATTAATTTGTGTATATTATGCGGTCTCAACGCTACCTTTAGCCGAAGCAACCATTTTACAGTACCTTAATCCTGTTTTTACGGCGGTGTTAGCGATCCTTTTCCTTAAAGAAAAAATCCATATAAGTACCATTATTTGTATATTGTGCTCAATTATGGGGTTATTACTGATGGTGGGGCCAGGACTGACGTTAGATCATGTTCAGCAGTTACCATTATTTAGTATTGGTATTGCACTGCTAGGGGCATTTGGTAGTGGGGTGTCTTATATTATTGTGAAGCGGTTGAGTAGCACGGAAGATAGTTCGGTAATTATTCTTTATTTCCCATTGATTGCATTACCATTATCGGTGCTATTACTGGGCGATGATTTTGTTATGCCAACTACAGAGGCGATGTTCTTATTACTTTTCGTGGGTATTTTTACCCAGTTTGGTCAAGTGGGCTTAACCAAAGCGATGAAAGTAGAAGTGGCAAGTAAAGCAACCGCGTATTCTTATATTCAAGTGGTGTTCTCGATCATTTTAGGTTGGTTAGTCTTTAGTGAAGTGCCGTCAGCATGGACGTTAGCGGGAGGAACGATGATAGTTATAGGTGCATTAGTGAATGTTATTGGAAGCTTACGTGCTAATAAAGTAACGGCAGCCTAAGTTCCTGTTGTTCAAATAATCCTGTGATATGTAATTAATAACCATTAAATATCACAGGATGTACTGACTATCAGTTATTGCCTTTTTTCGATTTAATATGCACTACAGCGGTTGGATTATTAAAAATCTTACCGTGTTTAAAGCCTTTGCATGTTCCTAAAGCAGCGGTGACCCATGCTAAAATCAAGAAGGCGAACAGAATAATTGACGCCCATTGAAAAGCAGGTAAACCAGTATGAAGTGCTAATTGTGTTGTGCCTGTTACACATGTACCTACGGGGAAGGTAAAAGCCCACCATGTTAATGCAAATGGCATTTTACGGCGCATAGCACGTAGGGTTAATAATGCTGCGACACAGAACCATAACATAGCAAAGCCCCAAATAGGCACGCCATATAAAATTGCCATCACATTCATTGCACTCGCAATAGGCTCATTGACAGTAAACATCGCCGCTGTACCCAGACAACCCGCCGCAGTAATTGATTGACCTAGAGGTCCTAATACAATCCATAGCGTTGGCACACGAGCACTACCTGACGTACCTGCATGTGCTAAACGGCTCCAGATCAAAGTAATAATAATTACTGACGCCATTAAGCTCATACCGAAACAGGCATACATGCCATAAAGTAAGCTTTGTTGTGCTGCAGAATGCGCCATGTGGGATAAGAACATTGAGCCAATAGTCGCTGATACCATTGGCGGAACAACGGGCATTAACCACCCCCCAAAAGCGGCATCGTCATGAACTTCATTATGAGTAAATAAACGGTAAGGAATAATAATGGCCGTGATAATGCCGCTGATAGTACCAATCCAAAAGAGTGGCCAAGCAATATTTAGGGCTAGATGTTGTCCGAAAAGGTGAGGGCCTAATAATAACGTACCGCCAGCAACGGTGAGAAATGCCATCGGTGGTGCACCAAAGAATTGGGACATCACTGGATCGTTAAATTGACGTTTAATGATATGGGGTTTAGAAATTGTTTGGTAAGTTTTTACGATAGTCATAACGATCAGCATTGCAAAAGCAATTAACCAAACGACGGTTGCAAATCCTACTAAGTCTTTGCCTATAAAAGGTAAACCTACAGCTGCATTGGCGATAATACCAGTGCCCATAACGGATGCAAACCAATTAGGTCCCATCTCTTTTTGTAGCTCGATTTGTTGTTTATTTGTGGACATAAATATACTTTTTAATGAAAGTGTCATTGATTAATAGCGTATAGGATTTATCTTTTTAGATGAGATATGACATTACCTCTATCTTTAAATATCGATATAAAGATCAACTACAGCAGTTGTATTGTTATGTTTATTCAACGATATATAAACTATAGCGCTATTTTTTATTTTGTAAATTTGAATATAAATAAAGATAGGTTAAGTTTAACTTAAAGTCTGTGGTTGTTTTTGCATACTTATAAATTGATATTTTGTTATTTTTTGTATTTAAAGTTCCTTATGATAGTAAACATGATGCGCTCTATACTCTGAGTTAATAATAAAAGTAGGCCAAGATAATGATTAAAATAAACAATGAAAACTATTGTGGTGAGATTAATATTGATTCAAAAATAACAGGTTATGGGGAAGTACAAGGTTATTCATGGTGCTTATCATCAACCTCGACCACTATTGTTATAGAGATCGCTGAAGATCAATCGATAGACAGTAAAAGCTTGCCACTTGTGGGTTATGGCTGTGGTGGTTGGGTTTATGAGCAGCCATTAACTAAAAATGAGAATGATATCTTAGCCATAATAAATACTGCAATGATGTTATTCCGTGATAATAAAATGACTTATCTTCCGACTGTAACATGCAGTTGTAGCGATTTATAAAAACAACTGCTTATTTATTAAATTTATAGCGTTATTATTTTTTGTGCGATAAATCAAAATAGTGTAGTGAAAGATACGTTTTTAGTGATGAAAATATGCTATTAATGAATAATCAATGATAGCAGTGAATATGTGATGGCTAAATATCAGTTTTTTTGTTTACCGCATTCAAATCGCGAGAAATTTACCTATTTAGATATGGCGGATAAGCAATTTATAACGCAGAAACAACAATTATTGGCAGCCGGGTTTGAGATTGAGGATGATGTGATTTTTGCTGACACTAGCGCAGAAGCGGTTGCGCATTTTAAGTCTAACTTTATTTATGTAATGGAAGAATACAATAACTCTAATGTTATTACAGCCATGATTAACTTGCTTATCTGTGGGTATAAGGCCATCACTAACAAGAGATAATATTATGCTCAATCAGTACAAAATAGGTGGTGATTGAGCATGATCGTGTATTTTATTGATGAATATTGAGTGCGTGATTTTAAGAGGAGTTTCACAAAATGATTTTTTCAACAACTGAAACCGTTCCTGGGCATGAGATTACCGCTATACTGGGTGTAGTTACGGGTAATGTTGTGCAATCAAAGCATATCGGCCGTGACATTATGGCAGGTTTAAAAACGATTATTGGTGGTGAGCTGAAAGGATATACCGAGATGTTTAATGAAGCTCGTAGCCAAGCGATGACACGGTTAGAAGAGGATGCCGCAGCATTAGGTGCAGATGCTGTTGTCGGTATTCGCTTTACAACCAGTGCAATCATGGACGGTTCGTGTGAACTATTAGCATTTGGTACAGCAGTAACATTGCAACCATAATAATAAAACAACCATTGTAGGCTAATTATTTAAGGATGAATAATGACTCGGAGGGACAATGAGTAATTTTAGTCACAATATCGCACCTTATATTAAAAGAGAAATGATGCGTTCGTATCGTGCTCAGAAAAAAGGTGATGTAGCGGCGGCATTTCGACATTTAGAAAATGCACATGTACTTGGGCAAGAATCCACATATTGGCATGTAAAGGTACATTATTTAATGTTATGTTGGGCATTAAAACAGCGTGATTTTAAAGAAATTACTGGCCAGTTGATGCGTATTATTGGCGCGGTATGTTTAACTGCTATTGATGGCGCGCCAATTGGTAACACCGGTGGCAGTAATGTACATGCATTAAAAGTGATGCCGATATCAGCAGAACACGCTGAGATTATTCTAAAAACAAAATCGTTATCGCGCTAATTAACCACAGTAATAGTAGGAGCGGTGATAATCATCATTCGCTCCCTCTTTATCCCTTTATCTATCAATACAATCAGTTAATTATACGAAAGATCACTCATTATTCGTTAATGATCACTTGATTGATAACGATAGCTTCACATGGAACATCTTCATGCCCTTGCATCGTTGTGGTCTTTACTTGCGCGATATGATTGACCACATCCATTCCGGCTGTCACATCACCAAAAACCGTATATCCCCAGCCATTATTAGTTGTTGCTGTGTAATCAAGACAATCGTTATCCGCGAGATTGATAAAAAATTGTGCGGTTGCTGAGTGCGGCGCATCAGTGCGGGCCATTGCAATGGTGCCTAACGTGTTTTTAAGGCCACGATTTGCTTCATTTACAATGGGATCACGAGTTGGCTTTTCGAGTAAATCAGCAGTATGACCACCACCTTGAATCATAAAGCCATTAATAACACGGTGAAATATCGTATCGTTATAAAAACCATCACGACAATACTGAATAAAGTTACGTACAGTAACAGGGGCTTTTTGTTTATTAAGGTTGATATCGATATTGCCGACATTGGTGATCAAAGTAATACTAGTCATGAGGATTATCTAGTTAAGATGGTTGCTCGCAGTATACGTAATTTATATCATAAACTGTAGTTAACACAGATTATATATGCTGGTTATCGTTGGAATTCGCTATTTTTAATAGACAAACGCTATAAAGAAAATCAAAAGGACTCAGATAATGAACACGAACATGATCCGTTGGGGCATGATTGGCTGTGGTGCAGTAACCGAAGTGAAAAGTGGTCCTGCTTACCATAAAGTGGAAAATTTCACCTTAGCGGCGGTTACACGTCGCGACCAAGCCTTAGCTCATGATTACGCAACGCGACATAATATCGCGACGGTTTATGTGGATGCTGATGCGTTAATTAATGATCCTTCGATTGATGCGGTTTATATCGCAACTCCTCCTGATAGCCATAAGGAGTTAGCGTTAAAAGTTGCACAAGCGGGGAAGATTTGTTGTGTTGAAAAACCTCTTGCTCCCAGTTATGCCGATAGCCAAGCTATTGTTGAAGCATTTGAAACGGCAGAAATACCTTTGTTTGTTGCGTACTATCGTCGTTCCTTACCGCGTTTTAATCATGTAAAACAGTTGCTTGAAAATGGTGATATTGGCGATATACGTCATATCAGTTGGCATTTGAATAAACCCGCAAATCCAATGGATCTTTCACAACAATACAATTGGCGCACCGATAAAATGATTGCTGCTGGTGGGTATTTTGATGATCTTGCGAGTCACGGATTAGATTTGTTCGCGTATTTGTTAGGTGATTTTGCAACAGTAAAAGGCGTAGGCATTAATCAACAGCACTTGTACACTGCATTAGATGTTGTGAGTGCATGCTGGTTACATACAAATGGGGTGACGGGCTGTGGTAGTTGGAATTTTGGTGGTCATTCGCGCCAAGATAAAGTAGTGATATATGGTAGCCAAGGCGAAATACATTTTTCAGTATTTGATGAAGCGCCAATAGAGGTGATCACCGCCGATAAACAACAGCAGATCGTGATTGAAAATCCCACTAATATTCAGTTGTATCATGTGGATAATATGCGTAAACAGTTGCTAGAAGGTAAGCTGCATCCATCGACAGGCGTAACGGCAGCTCATACTGGATGGGTAATGTCACAGATAGTAGCAAGCTAGTATGATAGGGTGTACTTCAATGAGTGACGTTGTCACTTTGTGCGCGATGTGTAACTAAAGAAGTTTTATTAAAGTAAAAGTAACAAAAGCAGTAAAAGTAATGAAAGAAATACAGCAAGTTATACCAATGGCATAACTTGCTGATCAGCGTTATTAAGCGACTTTTTCTTCAAGGGCAAGATTTGACATGTATTCGTCAAATGTGCCGTGGAAGTTAACCACTTTTTTATCGCGAATATCAATAATACGTGTTGCTAGTGATGAGACGAATTCACGGTCATGGCTAACAAAGATTAACGTACCTTCGTACACTTTTAAGGCGTTATTTAGCGCTTCAATTGCTTCCATATCCATGTGGTTCGTTGGTTCGTCCATAACCAGAACGTTAATATTTAGCATCATTAGTTTGCCAAATAATAGACGGTTTTTCTCACCACCAGAACAGTTTTTTACTTTCTTATTAATATCATCAGCAGTAAACAATAAACGACCTAGAATGCTACGTACGGCGAGATCATCATGATCTTTTGTACGCCATTGCGAAATCCAATCAAAGATACCTAAATCATTGTTAAACTCAGATGAGCTATCTTGAGGGCAATAGCCGATAGAAGCGTTTTCAGACCACTTGATAACACCATGGTTGTGTTTTAGTTCATTGACTAAACAACGTAGCATGGTTGTTTTACCAACGCCGTTTTCACCGATGATAGCTAATTTAGAGCCCGCATCTAGGATTAAGTCGCCACCTTCAAATAAGGTTTCGCCATCAAAGCCATGAGCCAGTTCTTCTAAAATCAACGCCTGACGGTAAAGTGCTTTACCCGGCTTGAACTGTAATGATGGCTTTAAGCGGCTTGAAGACTTCACTTCATCAAGCTTGATTTTATCCATTTTCTTAGCACGAGAGCTTGCTTGTTTTGCTTTTGAAGCATTGGCACCAAAACGGTTTACGAAATCTTGTAGTTCATTGATTTCAGCACTTTTCTTCGCATTTTCAGATAATAGTTGCTCTTGAATTAGCGTTGATGCTTCAATGAATTTCTCGTAGTTACCTGGGTAAATACGTAGCTCACCGTAGTCGATATCTGCCATGTGAGTACACACAGAGTTTAGGAAGTGACGGTCGTGAGAAATAATGATCATGGTACATTTACGCTGGTTTAACTCGCCTGCAAGCCAGTTAATAGTGTGAATGTCCAAGTTGTTTGTTGGTTCGTCAAGTAGCAAAATATCAGGGTTTGAGAACAATGCCTGTGCTAATAACACACGCAATTTCCAACCTGGCGCTACTTGTGACATTAAACCGTAATGCAGTTCTTCATCAATACCCGCATCAATAAGTAACTGTCCGGCACGACTTTCTGCCGTATAGCCATCCATTTCAGCAAATTCGCTTTCAAGTTCAGCCACAGCCATGCCGTCTTCTTCTGTCATTTCTGGCAGAGAATAAATACGGTCACGTTCTTGTTTTACTTTCCATAATGCAGCATCACCCATGATAACCGCGTCCACAACCGTGTATTGCTCAAATGCAAACTGGTCTTGGCTTAGGGTACCTAAACGTTGTCCTTGAGAGATAGACACGTTGCCCGCACTTGGTGTAAGCGCACCGCTAAGAATTTTCATAAAGGTTGATTTGCCGCAACCATTAGCACCGATAAGGCCATAGCGGTTACCGTTACCAAATTTAGCTGAAATATTTTCAAATAATGGTTCAGCACCAAATTGCATTGTAATGTTTGCTGTACTAATCAAAGCTTTCTCATATACTCAGAACGTAAATTGAGGCGCATACTAACATGAATAAACTCTTTTCGTATCAACGATTCTCTACATCAATTCAATTTGATGGTGACAGTCTACGCAGACAAACGGAAGCCGCTAGAACCTACGCAGAACAGCATGATCTTGATTATCAAGATAAAACGTTTTCTGATTTGGGGGTCTCTGGATACAAAGCTAAAAAAAGATCGGGGCTAGAAGCATTACTGGAAGCAGTAAAAAATGGTTCTATTGCTGGTGGCGATGTGATTTTTTTAGAAAACCTTGATCGGATTACCCGAAAAGGCTTCCAAGATACTAATGAACTTATTAAGCAAATTGTATCAACAGGGGTGGTACTACATGTCCAAAGCGATAATTTAACTTTAGATAAAAGTAGCCTAAATGATTTTACATCTATTATGCGTGTAGCACTTATGGCTGATCTAGCATGGAAGGAATCAGAGAAAAAATCACAACGATTATTGGAAACTAAAGGACAAAAGCGATTACGTGCGATTGAGCATAATGAAGCCCAAGCCCGTAAACTTCCATTCTGGATTGATTACAATAAAACTACTTGTCAATATCAGTTTAATGATTTAGCTAAAATTGTGCGTAGAATAGTTTTTGAGCGGCTATCAGGTAAAAGTGATAGAACGATAATCAATGGACTTAATAACGACGGCATCATGACCCCAAGGGGTTCACGATGGTATGAAAACAGTATAAGAAACATCTATACGCATAAAGCTGTGTATGGTGCTTATCAAACTATGCGTACAGTTCGTAGTGATCCCACAGATCATACAACTGCAAAAATTGTTTTAGATAAATTAGTCCTTAATCATTACCCTGCGATCATGAGTCCTGAAGATTTTGAAAGTATTCAACCTATAGCAGGGGTTAGATCTGGTAATCATGGTTCACATAACCATTTGCGTAGAATTACACGCTGTATGCGATGTGGTGAGCCAGTAGGGAAAAAACTATCTAAACATAGTAACGGTAATACTTATGTTCAGTGGTTCTGTATGGGGATTAAAAACACGGGTAAATTGAAATGTGATCAGCCTACGTTCAAAGACTTAGATCAAGTTATTTTTAAGATAACCAAGCATTTAAAGCGTGTTAGAAGCTCTAGTATTGATGCCGAACAAAAATTGATAGAACAAACTATTGCTCAAAAAGAAATGGCGTTATCTGAAATACAACAAGCCATATTAGGTGGGGTTGGGGTCACTGCTTTGATTGCCACCAGTATTGAATTAGAAAAAGAAATTGATAACTTGAGATCAAAGATTACCATTGATTATGGGGATCAAGATTATGATCTACTATCAGAGTCGGTTGGTGATGCTGTTGCATGGAACATACTGGCGGTTAAATTAATTAAAAGTATAAACGTTGATTACATTACTAACCCAAAACGAATAGGAATGGGAAAGGATCACGGTTCTTATCGTGTAGTAATAAATCAGTCTAATGGCTATACAATTAGTGCTGTTGTTTCTGGTGTAGACAGAATTGATTATAAAGATTTGAATATCATCATGAGTGACACTTATGACATTGCGTCTATAAGTCCTAATTTGCATGAATGGGAATTAGATCAAGAATAAACATCAAATCTAGACTAGTAAATCAGCAGCTATGCAACTTTAACCCCATGATCTAACAGGTTGTGGGGTTTTTTCATTTATGGTCATTACGTGCGATTCACAGCGTTTTAGATGATATTGACAACATAATGATTATTGTATAGATTCCATGACTTAATTTTAGAAGGACATTTTTACATGGATTTATACATACTATTTCATAAGTTTCGTTACCGATGGAAATCAAACTATCGGAGCTTTACCCATGAAAATTACAAAACCGCTTTTATCAATCATTACACGTGCAAGCCGTAAAGGGTTCACACGTGCGTATTTTGACGCAACAACAAAACTAATTCACCTCACAACTGTTAATGGTGATCTATGGACTATCAAAGACCAGTTGATTACGCATACATTCAACATCTCAGATCTAAAGACATTCATTAAGACGTTTAATGAGACCGTAAAAAGGTCAAGTCTAAATGATAGCATTGTTTATGCTACTGCTAACCAAATTAGTATTTCATGCCCTACAGGACGTGATAGCATTGATAACAGCGTTGATAACCTAACCGTTAACCCTACACCAGAACCTAAGATCATTATTGATGATTTGAACACAGTAGACGTTAAGACACTGCTAAAACTAAAAGCAAAAGGTATTACATTCAACTGTAATAATGGTGAGATCTCAGCAATTATTGATTTTGGAAATAACAATTATAATGCATTCACAACACTAGTTAACGGGGTTGGTGATGATTGTCAATACAGCTATAAAACTGGATGGTTGAAGTTACACCGTAGTATTTTTGGCAATAGTAAAACTTGCGATTACGCTTTAAATGTTGGGGATTGTGTCAGCGTAGAGTTTACCAACCACGGGATCAAGAATGTTGTTACATTCAATACCAACATTTTACCAGTAGTAAAAGACATTGAGAAAATTAAAACCCGTATTACAAAAATTGTTGATCGCCATTCGAACGAATACAAAAAAGATAAGTTTCAACGTAATATCACTTATTGTAATAATTTCATTGTTAAGCGTAGTGCATTCATTGATAAAAAAGTAATAGCATTTGATAAAAAGGTAGCACAATACAACAAGCAGCTGATCGCACTTGAAAACACACGTGTGAGGATGGAAAACAAGATCGATAAAAAGAAATATAGCCATAACCAATACGGATACGACCAAGTAGTAATTACATGTAATGCAGTAATCGCAGAGAAAGAAGCTAAGGTGTATCTGTTAGAACAGCAAGCAAACGAAATTGCAGATCTTATCATTAGTGAGTTGATTGTTATTGATGAAAGTCACAGTTTCATTGAAACCCAAGAAATCGAAATTATTGATCTATGGCACGACATAGCAAACGAAGTGAACGAAAAAATTAATGAAATTGAACTCAATAATCCATGCATTAAGTGGTGTTACATTAATGGCAATACTGTATTCGATGACGTAGAAATCAACTTTATCGATGATAAGGTTAAACCAGTGTTACCAGTAAAGGTTGCAGCAGTTGAACCCGTGGTTATTCGTCAATTTACACCAGAAGAAATTGATCATATTACAACATTAAACATTAACGGTGTAAAACATTCACACCGCTTTCAATCACTAAGTGAAGATGATCAACAACAGGTGATCGCAGAACTCGAACCACTAGTTATTGAAAAGCTTAAATCATGCACTGTTACTATTGACGGTGATAAAGTTATTGACAGTGATGAATGGATCAATACAAAAAATGATTGTATTCAATTGCACGAAAAAATGTATGTTAAGTTTTCGAGTGAAAAACCAGTAACAATTATGAGCCATTACCAACCAGTGTTACCAATAAAGGTTGAACCAATAACAGTTATTGAACCCTATAACTATTTTATGCAATCAATGTTAGGTGAGGTTATACCACTAACAGCAGATCAAATTGAGCATATCAACTTGGTTAGGAAAAAGAATGCAATAACTAAAAAGTATAAAATTTAATTATTCATTATGATAAATGATTTGATTTAAGAGGTTAGATACTATTTAGATGGCTGTTTCGACTTTAGAAGCAATCATGACAGCATATACTGTTAGATAACTCGATTTGTAAATATTGTAATAGTTAGTTTTAGATTTTTATTACATAAAACTAGGCGATAATGTTTACATTATGATTTCAGTTGCATACTTTGAAGTTTATCACTGAATCTGCATTTTTTACCTTTCTTCTATTTGATTTTATGTGCTCTAATTTGCTTATAAAATAAATTAATTGGAGTCTATACATGAGTACAGGTGTTGTTTCTTTTTTTAAATTTACTAAGTTAGGCTTTTATCGTTATAGAGAGCATGATAATTGTGAACCTTTAGAGATGAGAGAAATGCTTGAGTCTCTACATGAATGGTTCCAAGATCGTATTTCATTGGAAGATACTTTATTATGGGATGATGAGACGGAAGGCTATTCACATCGAAAAAAGGTATACCTAAAAGCCATTGAGCATAATCCAGATACAGGTGATTACATACTAGTTTTATGGCGAGCCATTGGGCAGGGTAATGGTGTGTATGGTATTCGTGCTGACTCTAGATTAGATGATAATCGTTTGTATAATGCAGATGAAGCAGTAGAAGATAATGCTCGTGTTATTTGGGGTGAGGCATCGTATTACTGGTTCTGTCCAAGACAAAACTTATTTTCTTCTATCCGTTTTCATAATTCTATTGCTGATTCTGCAATGGTTAATTCGTATTTTAAAGATTTTATTTGGCTTCAAAGTAATGTTAAGCAAAAAGTTCGAGAAGTGAAAGAAGGTGCACAAGGAAGTTATACTTTAGTAACATTTAAGTCTGATGATGATACGAATAATGATAAATTGTGGTTCCGTTGTGAAAGTAAGCAGTATACTAAGATCACAACTCAGGCAGATCTTGGTCAAATAGCGAGAGATATTACTCATTTTGTACAGCGGGATGTAATTGCAGCACGTACAATTCAAGAGCAGGATTGGACACGATTTTTTAGAAGTTCCCCTTATGTTTCTGGAGAAGTTACTAAAGAAACTCGTAAGATTGAAATTAACATTGAAGCTAAACCCACCGTTGAAGAATTACGACAAGTTTTTGAACGTTATAATGAAGAGTATAGTGGCGTAGATGAATGGCGTAATCTTGGATTTAAAAAAGAAGGGGTTGGTGGTATTTGTTGGTTGAATAAATTTGTTGTAAAAAATACTCTGGTCGTAAGTGATTTAGCGGAAGGTGGTATTGATGACACTGGTCATTATACACCAAGGCGATTGTTTGCAGCTTTAGAGTTAAACCGAGATAGCTTACTTGCTCCCTTTGCTCTAGATGAGCATGAAGAGGACGTTGTTAACGGGTGATTAAATGGAGTCGCCAAGTATAAGATTTATAATCTGGCATGTGATTATTTTAGTCATAATAGTTGCTGTTAGTTATTGTTTTAGAAACGAGATAGAATTTAAAGATGTACAGAATCTGATTTCGATTCTTCAAAATACATCAGCTATGATTTTTACTATCATGGGATTGTGGATTGCTTATGTTTACCCTCAAGTAATTTTAAGCGTGGTTCAATCATCGAAAGTAATATCTATTTTTTCTAAAGAAGATGAAAGAGCAGTAAAATCGTTAGTTGGTGTAATTGTTGTATCTGCGATGATAATGGGAATTTTAGTGATAGGAACATCACTACAGATTTTTATTGTTAAAACTAGTCTATTTATTAGTTATTCGGGTGTATTTTGTGCTGTAGGTATTGGTTCATTGTTAACGTTAACCTATGCTCAACTATTTTGTATTTACATGGTAGTTATTAGTAGCGTTAATTTTGTGATTAAACTAAAAAATGCAAAAAATCAGATTGAATTATCAAAAAAATTAGATGGTAAGTAATAAACATAAAGGGTGACTATTTGGTCACCTTTTTTATGTGGTTTTATCGGTAATGCTTGATTGCTAGATCTTAGTAATAGTTTTATTAAAATTAGTTTATCTTGTTGGCTGCAAGCAGCCACCAACCGCCCTGCAACCTTTTTACATGATGGTTTCAAGATAGATTGTAGGTAGCAAATCTTGATCAAGATCCAGTAAAAGAAACTTGAAAAATCGTTACAGGGTTACAACGTTTTATTTTTTGGAGGGCGGAACGACCTACAAAAAATGATAATCAATATTATCAAGTACAATAGCTATCATGGTGAAACCTAACTTTAGTTGATAAGGTTGATTATCAAGAAAACATCATTATCAAGATAACTAGTAAAGAAAATCATTACCTTAACTTAGAAACCAAACATTACAACCTTAGCGAATTAAATCACGGTGCAAGCACCGTGGGATCTGGTTACAATACTATAATGGTTTAGTTTATCTGGTATGGTTTATCGTTAATGCGGTAACGCAGATGGTTTCTAAATTAGTTATTAGTTGCTCCCGTCAGCCCAGTGATAGCAAGGGTTCTGGTAAAAACTCCCCCCCACTATTTTTACCAGTCCACCAGTAGCACCAGATAACGATGTCGATAACGATTGATACAAGATTAACCCAGTATCAATTAAACCTCTTACAATCGTTTCTGGAGCTATATAGAACCCAGTAAAGATTATATCTATTGTCAGTAATGATTGGTTACCAGTAATGATTATATCTATTGTCAGTAAAGGTATTCTCTAATCCAGTAAAGGTTTTATCAAGCCGTAACAATCCCCCTTGGGGATTTTACAATCTATTGTGAAAACACCTATTAATGTTTAAAAAGCACGAAGTGTAAAATTAGTTGTTATTAAATTGCTATTGTGAAAGCCAAATAGCCGAAAAATCATTATTAAAATCGTTAAAAAACAGTGACTTACATCACAAGATTATAGTAATTTCCTAATCGTATGTGTGGTGTATGTGTGGTTTTGGAAATCGTATGTGTGGTGTATGTGTGGTTTTGGAAATCGTATGTGTGGTGTATGTGTGGTTTTGGAAATCGTATGTGTGGTGTATGTGTGGTTTTGGAAATGTCATAAGTTGTTGTTTCCCCTGATCCGCATACGTGGCTCCCTATGCCATAATAGCCATGACGATGTCAAGTATAATTGTTTACTTTTTTAAAAAATGTGTTATTATAAATACATAGGTAATGGACTGGTTATCCGTTATCCGTTAGGACTGGTTATCCTAATTTCAATTATGTTCAAGCCGATTAATTTCGGCTTTTCAATGTTTAATTTTGATTTGACATTGAAAAGCTAATTAATTTTTAATTATCTCACACGGACTTATTGTCCATTTTTTTAAACTAAAAACTTAACTTTTATTAAGTTTTACGGGGTTATTATGAAGATTTGCCAAGCCGACCACCCGAACATAATCAAACTAATGAATAGTGGTTACAATCAGAGAGCAATTGCGAAGCATTACGGAGTTAGTCCAGCACGAATTAACCAAATCGTCAAACTATACCCATCGCAAATTGTCGGATTGTCACCTATTCACACCAATGGAATAGAACAAGATGCCAAAGAAACCCACAGTATTGGAAAGTCATAGTTTCCAAGATCAAACAAATATTAATGTTTTTACTAATGACTTATCGACAAATGTTATTGAATGCAGTTTGTTGGTTAAAGGTAAAACCAAAGATAAAAAAATAGCAGTCCATAAAGATCCGCTATTGCTATACAAGGAAGGGAAAAGAATGTTGAAAGTATTGAAAAAGCAAGGTAAATCAGATAAGCGTCAGTATTGTTATACTCGTTTACAGGAAGTGATCAAACGTCACATGACCAAGATAGACAACCCTGATTTTTACGCCACGAATGACACGTTAATGATTGTTGGGCTTTTCGTAAATGTAGATAAGCCATACGCAATTATGACCCGTTGGGATGATGATGCAAGCGACTGGGTTGACCATTACACCCATGTTACGCACAACACCACCGAAGCAGGAAAATACTATACAGCAACATTTTGGAATGATGTTAAATCGTATGAAATAGCAACATCATTCAAACCTAAAACGTATGACCTAGAAAGCGGAGCAGCACAAATTGTGCAATTTGCGGAAAATCTTAGATCGTCAGTTTCACCAATTGAAGAAATGATACAGCTAGAATTAGCGTTATTAATTAAGCAGCATGAGATCTTTAATGGAAGTATACCAAGTGCGGAATGGGTTTATGCTGCAAGTGAAAAACTGCAATTGAAATATAAAACAGCATTTGCAGAGCCAGATCAAACCGACGACATAGACACATTTTTAGATAGCATTTAGTAATAACCCCATAAGCGGATCAGCTATCCGTGAAATTATACATTATGAGTCAATCCGCTTATTCACTCAGGAATAAGCAAAATGAAAATAAAATAGCTTTTTTATCGCAGTACTCTATTGCAGATATTAAGTATCTACAATCTAATTTCATTTGATACTACCTCAATGAACGATACCAATTACGCTACTAAGCAGTATTTTAATACCTATCATTAGAGTATGCCAAAATGATAGGGTTAAATTAAATGATAGAATTCTATCGTTAGGGTTATTTACACACCCTATTGAATGATTTATCATTCAGGTATTAAAAGTAAACTTAAATGATAGATTATTATGAAAATACTAGCTTACCTACGAGCGTCAACGGAAGAACAGAACGCAAGTCGTGCAAAAGAAGCTATCGACAGCTTTTTAATAAATCACAATCTAAAAGCTGATCGCTATTACATTGAGAATGTTAGCGGTGCAAAGTTGGATAGACCACAATTAATACAACTTTTATCAGAAAGCGACAAAGGTGACATTTTAATAATTGAACAGGTGGATCGTCTTACACGCCTTACAGCGGAGGACTGGCGACAGCTAAAGCGTACGATAGAAGATAAAGGTATTCACCTTGTATCACTTGATTTACCTACCTCACATCTAGCTCTTACTAATTCAGTTTCATTAGTGGGAGAGATCTTACAACATGTTAATAATTTGTTATTAGAAATCCTAGCGACTACAGCCCGTAAAGACTATGAAGATAGACGCAGACGTCAAGCGGAAGGTATCAAGATTGCTAAGGAAAGAGGAGCATACAAAGGACGTCCACAAAGTGAGAAGAATGTTAAAGCATGTAAATCTGCGATTAGTTTACTTGATAAAGGACTAACAAAAGAACAAGCAGCAAAAGCAGCAGGAATTGGAGTTGCTACGTTGTACCGTTACATTAAAGATCAAAATAAATGACGGCTAATTATTGCCAGTACTTTGGATAGGGTGGCTGTTAATAGTTACTCTTTTTTATACAAACATAGTCCACGTCATCATTTTACCCCCTTTCCCTACACCTACAGCGACAAGATCCACTAGCATAACGACAAGATCCACCAGCATAACTATAAAGCCTACCAGCATAACGAAAAACCGTACAACCACGAAGACTAAATACCTTTATAAATTAAATTAAAAGGTATTTTATGGATTTGTCATACAAAGGTTACAAATACAATCACGAAGAAATAAAAAAGTTTATCGAAGTTGACCAATACACCAAGACACAGATTATAGATAAAACAGGTATTAATCGTGACACGTTAAACAAGCTTATCAAAAAGTATGGTTTTTCTTATGGCTATACTGATACTGGCATCAAGAAAAGTGATGTTATTAATTATCTTACTATTGGTATGAAAAAAGCCAAGATAGCAAGGTTATGCGGTTGTCATGTTAATACGATCTATCGTATTGGTAAGGATGCTGACTTATGTTAGTCAGTGAATTATTAGACGACATTGATTTTAAATCAAAGCATGTTACTAACGAATTAATAGAAGTACCTTCCCGTGTTTTACCCAAGACACTAAAAGTTAAGACCAAGTATAAGAAACGTATTTTTCAAAATACAGATCAAGCCGCAACTGATTATAAGAACGTCCGTGATAAAGACAACCGTTATGCACGTAACCGCAAATTACGATCAGTAGATGCTGAGATAACGTATACACAACACCTTGAAAACGAGTTCTATCGATGCCGTCGTGATGTTGTTTATTTTGCACAAAACTATGTTTCTATTTTCAATGGTAGCCACGATTACGCTATTCAATTCGAACCTAGACCGTATCAAATACAGCTACTTAGATCATTACAGTCTAACCGCTTTAACGTTGCTAACCAGTCACGACAGACGGGTAAGTCAGTAACCGTTGCTGTCTTTATTGCATGGTTAATCACCTTCCACGCTTATAAGGGTGTAGGGATCATCAATAAGGTTAAAGATGATAGTAATAAGAACTTACGTGATGTGGTGCGAGTACTTGAAGGACTTCCCGACTTTTTAAGCGTGGGTATTGTCAATCTTTCGGTTGACGGTATTGAACTCGAAAACGGTAGCTATGTTAATACCCACCCAAGCAAACCAGATACGGTGAACGGTTATTCATACGCTTTGACATGGATGGATGAATACGCTTTACAGAAAGACGGACAAGAGTTACTAGAGTCAGGTGTAATACCTTTAACATCAAGTAATGATCAATCACGTGTCGTTATTACATCAACCCCACGAGGTAAAAATCACTTTTATGATGTATGTAGAAAAGCAATAAAATACAGTGATTTATCAGTAGAGCAAGTAGGTGATCCTGAGTTTAAAAAATGGATTATTCACGAGGTACACTGGTGGGAAAATCCCGACAATGGTTATACAAAGAAATTCAAATTATCGTTAACAGCACCATACAGTTTTAAATTAGTAACAACTTACGCTAACCCGTTTGCTGCTGATGAAATAGACAAGATCGGTTTAGAACGTTTTAAACAAGATTATGAGTGTAGTTTTCTATCAAGTGAAGACCAGCTTATCTCGTTGGACGCAATCGAGAACTACAAACAACAGCTTTTAAGCCGCAGCTTTACAGATCCTGAAATTTGTTACGGTGGTCTTAAAATGTATCAGTCAGGGAGATCAGACACACACTATGTGGTGTCGGTTGATCCTAGCAATGGTGGCGGTGGTGACTCGGATAATTTCGCATTATCAGTGTGGGCGTACCATAAAGGGTTATTCATGCAAGTAGCAACTTTTGCACAACCTAATGTTAGTTTAAAGACCGCTGGTGACCTTATCGATTGTCTCTACGAGGAATACTACGATCCGTTGGTAATAGTTGAGACAAACGGAAGCGGAACACAATTTATTAATGAGTTGCAACATGAAGACCGTAACCCGATTAACATCTATAAGAGTGGATCACGCTACGGTGTAACAACTACACAGAAAACTAAAACCCCAAGTCTAGGATTATTCAGAACAGCATTTTTACAACAAGAAATAGGAATACTTGATTTTGATTTGCTTACGGAGTTAGAGCACTTCAGCAGTAAGAATGAAAAGCGTTCTATTTTCGAGGCTGAGAAAGGCTATAAGGACGATAGGGTAATGGTATGTAGCATCTTGTATCAAGCGGTGGGTAATGGCGATTTGTATCGTCAAATGAGGTGAGCATGATTAACGATTTTATAGAAGATTTTTTGTATAGACCTTGTGCTGATCCAAATGATGAATTGTTAGTAAAACTTGAGCGGCAACAGCTAACCCAAGAACGTCAAGACCTGGTAATGATAGAAAGCAAAACGCAAAGTATTGCTTACTTACGAGAGCATGGATTTTTACCACCTATCAATGGCTGCTTACACAATGCGCTTGACCTTGATAATGATTCTAGTGGTATTCATTGGGAGATTATCGAATGAGGTTTATAGACTACTGTAACGAACGTACAAGCCTTCTAGATGAATGGGCGGAGTCGAATAGACTTAAAACTGAAGTGCTACAGCATGAGTATGTAGCACTCTCACAAGGTGATTTTATCAATAGCGAGACCGTAAGAGCTTATCTATCTTTCGTGGCTGGTGGAAGAGTTACGCAAGCAGATGCCATAAACGGGATCTGTTTAGTGCTTGGTGGTACTACGCAAGATTGGCGAACCATACCAACTAATGATCTTATAACCGCTATTGAAGCACTAGCAACTAATAATTTTTTAACGAGGTAATTATGATCAGTTTTAATGATTTTCATAAGCAACAACAACAAGTAAAAGAAAGCATTAGCAGTATAGAGTCAATCTTTCAAAAGGTCACTTTAGACCAAGAAGGTAAAGCGTATCGTTTACGTGCTACCACTAAACAAGGGACAGAGATCGACATTTTAACGGATCTCGAAAATCTATTAACACCTACATTTTTGATGAATCTACAACGTCAGGCGGTAGTGTAATGAAAGTATTAAACAGAGGCTCAATGGGTGGAATTAATAGTTTTAGTAATAGCCACGAACAATGGGATTCGTGGTATAGACCATCAATTGAAAAGCAAAATCAACCTATTCCAGATTATGATCTAACAGCTATTGTTGGTATGTCAAAGTATAGATTTGGAATCGATTTACCAAAGTCAGGTGCAATCGTAATTAATTTTGAAAATAATCAAATTATGTCAGTTGATCTTATTAATTAATAGAAATAAAAAAAGCCACCGCTTAATTAGCGGTGGCTTTTTCGTTTACTAGGAATTTAAAACAATTACGATCATAATATTAAGTTAACACAGGAAAACGGAGCCTATTAAAAACCGTTCTTCTTTTTGTATCTGGCTATACGAGAACATAACGTTTTGTAATTCAAACCAAGTTTTGATGCTTGATGCTGTAATGATACACCGTTAATTTTGTTCTTGATCACCGCTTGTAGGTCAATTTGATTATTCATCAATGGAGTCCTTTTTGCTTATATATTTATTTAGTGAAGAAAATAATCTTCAAAAAACGTAATAAATACAGGTATAAATTAATCAAAGTAGGAATTTAAAAATGATAGAAGTTAGTAATCAAATTGAAAAAATTATAATCACAAAATTGGTTGTAGTACTAAGCATTATTCAAGATGACTTGAAGGAATTAAGTGCATACCGCCTTGGATTAATAAACGATGATCTTAATGTTATTCGTAAGCCAAAAACAAAAATAGAAAAAGCGGCTTTAAACCCAACGGTGAGATTAGCACTTGACATAAGTCGTCAGCTTTTTACGAACAAAGTATTAAAACCTCAAGAAATGATTAGGCTTGAAAAAGAACATTGTATACGTAGTGCAATTAATCTAATGGTAGATAATCTTACCGAAGCAGAGCAAAAGCAATACCTACAAACGGTGAAGGGTTTGACAGCCAATACAGAAAAGTCAATGACATTAGATGTTGACCAAGTATTAGATGATGAACTCGATAAAATCGTACATCCTAAGTATAACCTTATTGGAAGTCGTAAACGTCGCAATCAATACCTACGCCATGCATTTGGAGTTGAAGACACCACAGGTGATGTGGAATGAGTATTATTGATAATTTCCAGAAACGGGTATCGACTATGCCCAAAGTCGCCATTGCTAAACGTAAGGTCGAGATTATCGAAGCAATAGCAGAATTGACAACAGAATTAAAAATTGTCGAGGACACCGATCACCGAGATAGTATTGAGGCAACCCTTGAGATTTTACGTGATGGCTTGAAAGTTGTTAATCATCAACGGGAAGATAGATCAAGTGGTTTGGCAGCATTGGGGCTTTTGTAATGAGTAAACCAAGTGTAATGGACTTTATTTGGTATGACTGTATTGATGTCGGTGGGGTTTGAGTTGATAGCAGGTGGTACAACTACCGAACAGTGTAAGCTAATCCATCGACAAAGCTACGTAAAGCCACCTAAAACCGCACTGATTGAGTTCAATACCAATTATAGCAACTTAGCTAACAATACAACTAAAAGAATCGTTAATAGACGCACACGTAAGATTAAGCGTGTGTTATCGAACCACGTTAGTAAGCCAATGATAACAATCGATGACTTATTATAATTTTGGTAGTTATCTATTTCTTATAGATCCTAACTACCAAAAATTATTAATAACAAATTGTCTTCGACTCCCACGAAGTGGGATAACCAAATAGGTAATCAAATGAATAATTTAACACCCCAAGACTGTTATAGAATAGTAAAGGCTTATGAAGCAGGGATCACTATTGAAAGTATTGCAGCTTGTTATGATACAGCCACCATTCAACAAATAATTAATGCTTACTGGGATTTAAAAATCGAGGTCAGTAATGGCTAATACAACAGTCATCGAATCAGAAAAAAAACGTACAGAAAGTATGGACGTTAAAGTTAGCACAGGTATTCAGTGCTTCAGTTTTCCATCATCGATCTTATACGCATCAGGCGATAACATACCTACGCACAGTAGCTACTTGGTTTTTAGTTGCTCGAAAATCGGATTAAGTCAAGGTAATTACGCTAGCCAAAAAGCAACACGTAATGCTATTACCAACAGTATTGATTCTACTTTGTTCGCTATAGCATTGCCATTACCTGATAATGGTTTAATGGATAGAACCAGCCAAGATTTTGGGCAGGTGGATCAATCGGTTTTTGCTCAATTGGGTTCACAATACCTAGATAATACATTAACCGCTGGAAGTGCTATAAACCTACTTAGAACCCGTGCTGTTGAGGTATTAGCGAAATCTGACACAATGACTAAAGTAACTGGTCAACGTGTTCTCAGTAACCATACAAGCCAATACAAGGGTGCTAAGTTAAAAGAGAATACATTTGATTATGTATTGCGACCTCGTAATAAAGAAGAATTAAAGCAGTGTTCAAGAATTATTCATTTATTCAAGAAATACAGTAGTCCGACTTTCGAAGCATCCAAAGCGTTAGCGCACATCAACGAAGATCAAGCTAATAGGGTTGGTTCATCGGTGAATTCATCAACTGTTAGAGTCCCACCAACTTGGAAGATTGAAGAAAGGATTGGTAATGGACTTCAACGCCATTATGATTTGTTCAAGTTATACCCGTGCGTAATCACTGATGTTGAGGTGCATTTCAATGGCAGCATGGAAAATTATGCAACCATTGCTCAAACGGGTGGTGATGCGGTGGAAGTAGTTTTACGAGTATCTTTTAGAGAAACAATACCAACTACGTCAGGAGACATCGCTAATAATCGAGCTAAGACCTATGGCGTTAATGACGAGATGGAAATACTTGGGTTATAGAAATGATCATTACCTGTACGGCTGTGAAATCAATGGATCTGTGCATTTATACTTTGATTACTTATAAAAACGTAGTAATGTTTGCGGTAGATATCAAGAGGTATTCCTAGCAGTTTTATTCGATGATTTTTTGGCAGTAACAGCCAAAAGAAGACGCACGAAAACAGAGATGATGTGTAAGGGGGCGCATTATACAGAAGTTTGTTTGTAAATGTCGAGGGCGAAAATGTAACCAATGTAAGATAACAGCCTTGTAAAAAGAAAGACTAAGGCTGTTATCAAGAGGGAGGGTGATGAATTTAAGTGGATTATTTCGCTAAGTTAGCAGTATCAAACAACAAGAAAGCATCATGTACGCCTTGAATTAACATTTGCATACCGATAACCGTTAAAATCAATCCCATTAGACGCGTGGTAATTGTGATCCCCGCTTCACCGACTTTATCAACCAGTTTCGGACCATAAAGAAAGCATACGAGGGTAATTAAACATAAGGTTGCAAAAGCCACAATTGTAATGATTGTATGTAGAAATGAACCTGAAGCTGAGTAATTCATCGCTGTCGCAATAGTACCTGGGCCTGCAAGAATCGGTAATGCCAGTGGCGAAATAGAAATGTCTTTTTCGTCGTTAGTATCATCAGTTTTCGATTCAGAATGCATTTTTGAACTATCACCTTGTAACATATGATAGCCGACTAGAAAGACTAAAATACCGCCGGATAATCGTAGAGCTGGTAGGGTAATACTGAATAATTCAAAGATCCCTTTACCTAAAAGACAGAAGGTGGCGATGATAAAAAAAGCGGCGGTAAGGGCTTTGTAGGCAGTCTTTTTACGTTGCTCTGGCGTCTGACTTCCTGTCATGCCGACAAAAACAGCGGTATTGGCAATGGGATTCATCATGGCAAAGAAACCCATAAATACCGTGACTGTCATTGTAGTAATATCGTGCATAACCATCCTTTTGGTTAAAAATTTGTTATTGATTTTATTACAATAGCATGGATTTTTAGGTTATGAACGTAAATCTATATAGGAAGTGAATAATATAAAAGTAATCACTAAAATAGGGGGGATATTTATTTTTATACTACATTTTGAATGAATAGCGATATAAGTCATTACTATGATGTCCGTGTTTTTAATAAAGGTTTGCGTTACTATGCGCGCAAGAAAACATGGCGATGATAAATATGACCATAGATATAACCAATATAAGCACTGAACCTGATCCAACCATGACTTGCAGTACGTGCCAAGCATGCTGTTGCCGTTTGGAAGTAATGATCATTACAGACACAGGTGTACCTGAAGAATACATTGATATTGATGAGTGGGGCGGTGAAGTGATGCTACGCCTTGACGATGGCTGGTGTGCCGCTGTTGATCGCGATACTTTGCTTTGTACTATTTATGAAAATCGACCGTGGATTTGCCGTGAGTTTGAAATGGGCTCGTATGAGTGCAGTATTGAACGAGCAACAATGCCACCACGAGCACCACAGCAAGATTAAAAGTAAGTCGATCGCTATTTTATATAATCTTTCAAACAATAACCAAGGTATATTCAGCTACCTTGATTATTGTTTGTTATTTATATTTATTGTAGAAACTAACGTTATTCTATTTATTTTGATGTTGTTTATTCGTGCTTATAGCAGCTAATATTTCTGTTGTCGCTTGGCAAGGATTGTCGGCATGACTGATTTCTGAAACAATCGCAACCCCATCAGCTCCTGCTGCCATCACTTCAGTTAAATTAGTGTGATTAATGCCACCAATCGCCACAATCGGAAATGGGCATATTGCTGCTGCACGTTGCAGACCTTCCAATCCCCAATGAGTGATCAGATTAGTTTTAGTCGCTGTCGCAAAAATAGCACTAAGTCCAATGTAATCAATCGGTAGGCTGGCACAATCGATGAGTTGTTGCTCAGTTTCAATCGACAGCCCAATCAGTTTATCCGTCCCTAGCAGTTGTCGCGCCATAGTTACAGGTATATCCGTTTGGCCTAAATGCACCCCATCAGCATCCACCGCTAAGGCAACATCTACTCGATCATTAATGATTAAGGGGATATGACGACCTGTTGCCGTATAAGCCTGTTGCAGAATCGTTTTAACGGTTTGAGCGCGCTGAATAAATGCCCGTACATCACCGTGTTTTTCACGAATTTGTACCATTGTCACACCACCCGCAACGGCTTCACGCACAACATGTTCAAGGGTGGTCAGGTTTTGTTGATCATCAGTGACTAAATACAACAAATAAGGATTGTGGTTGCTGGTTATCATTAGGCTACCACGTCCATATTAAGTCGCTGACAAATTTGCTCGGCACTGATTTGATATAAAACATCAATAATATTGAGCTGTAATGATGCAGGACCTGCTGATTGTTCTGCTGCAATTTCACCTGCAATGGCATAGATTGCAGTAGCCGCCAGCCCTGAAGTTTCACCAATAGCCGCAAATGCACCAGTTAATGCGGTTAATGAACAGCCCATACCAGTGACATAAGGCATCATGTGGTGGCCATTGCGAAGGCTGATGGTCTGTGACGCTGTCACTACATAATCAACTTCACCAGAGATAACCACATTAGCTTGGTACTGCGCGACTAACGCTTGTGCGGCGACTAATGCAGTATCGCTGCTATCAAGCGCATCAACGCCTTTGGTTTGGCTGGCTTCACCTGCAAGGGCAATGATTTCAGATGCATTACCACGAATGATCAGATTATTGGCATTCGCTGCCAGAGTGCGAGCAGTTTGGGTGCGTAATACACTTGCGCCACAGCCGACAGGATCTAACACTATCGGCTTATTATTGGCATTAGCCTGTTCAACGGCAAATAGCATCCGTTCAATCCATTCATTATCAAGGGTGCCAATATTGATCACTAACGATCCTGCAATGTGCATCATTTCAGCCATTTCTTGACGTGAATGCGCCATAATCGGTGAAGCACCAATGGCCAATAAGGCGTTAGCAGTGTTATTCATCACTACATAATTGGTGATATTAACCACTAGCGGTTTTTGTTCTCTGACCAGCGCCAGTGCCGTGATAATGCTTTCAGTTAATGAAGCTGAAGTCGCTGTGTGTTGTGATGAGTTATGCATTATCGACAGTTCCTGATGTATGGTTAATAGCCCTTGTGTTGTTAGTTCCAGCATTGAGTCCTTGTTGCCAGAACGCGATTTCCATCTCGGTTGCGACTTTAAAGGTTTGAACCAGTTGTTGACCTCGTTGACTGTGTAGTGAAATTTCCGCAAGGAGGTTATTAAGGTATACTGTCGCGGTGGCAACTCCTTGTTGGTACTCTTCACCGCTATATAATGCAATCCAGCTATGGTATGGATTATTGTCAAACACGGTTTTTGTATCATTAGCCAGTAAGTTGCCAATTTCAGCATAACCAATCGCACACGGAGCAAGAGCAACGTATAAATCAATGATATCCCCTTGCATACCTGCATCTAATACATAGCGAGTGTAAGCGACTGTAGCGACATCTTCTGGCTCTTGTTCCATATCTTGTTCGGTTAAATGCCAAGCACCACAGTAATCAATATGGTGAGCAATTTCATGATCCAATAAAGCGGCAACACTTGGTAATGCTCGACGCATATCGGCTAAGGTGCGGGCTTTATAAATCGCTAACGCATAAGCGCGTGCATATTGTTTTAAGAATAAAAAATCTTGCTTTAAATAATGCATAAAACAATGGTGGGGCAGTGTACCTTGACCAAGTTGCATCACAAATGGGTGCTGGGTATAGGTAGTCCATTGGGGTTGGCAAGCATCAATTAAATCTTGGTATGTCATGTGATCTCTCCTTAGAAGCTGCCAATATAATTTTTGGCTTGGGGCAGTTGGGTTATAACGTGGTGTTTAAATAGAAATTGGGCGTAATTATCGTAGCGTTTAAAATCGATAGCCGCAGGACGCAAAGCAAACCGCGTTAAAGTGTCGTTCCATGCATTATGGTTAAGCTTGTTATCTAACGTATCGGGTGCGTATTGAATAAACTGTTTCCATGCTGCATCTGGGTGATTGATGATATAGGTGGTTGCTTGTGCGATAGCAGTATTAAAAGCAGTGATCGCTTGGCGGTTATAATGTTTGCTGTTGGCAACAAAGATCAATTCATCATAGCTAGGAATACCGTTCTCTTCAGGGAAAAATGATGTAGTTGGGTAGCCCTCTAACGCTAATTGATTGGTTTCAAAGTTACGTAATCCGCCCCAAATAGCATCAACTTTCCCTGATGCTAATGAAGATGATAGCGCCCAGCCGACATTAACGATATTGACATCGCTTAGTTTCACTCCGTGATCAGCAAGCATGGTGCCAATAGTTGCATCTTCATTACCTGCGACTGAAATACCAATGGTTTTACCTTTCAGTTGTGATAAATCAGTGATGCCACTTTTCTTTAATACCATCAATGTATTAAGCGGTGTCGCAATCAGAGTGGCGGTTTTAATTAGAGGTAAGCCAGCAGCGACATCAATCGTTAAATTGGGTTGATAAGAAACGGCAAGATCGATTTTATTGGCGGCGACTAATTTCGGTGGTAATGATGGATCGGCAGGTTGCTGAATATCAACCTCGATTCCATGCTGTTTAAAATACCCGCGTTCTTGAGCAATAATAATCGGACCATGATTTGGGTTAACAAACCAATCAAGCATTAGGCTTACTTTGGTGAGCTTTTGGGAAGCGGTTGCAGCTTCTGCACTCACCGATAGGCCAAACAGCAATAACATTGTTGAAGTAATTAACAAAATACGTTTCACAATAGATCCTTTAAATATTAAGTATTAAATGAGTACTGGTTACAATTTTCTATTTAAGCGGGGTTTACGGTTACCACGGGATCAGGCGTTTTAATAATCTGTCCGTGATGAAATACAGCGATATTGATAACAGTGATAAAATAAATAGCGCGGCAAACATTTCATCAATCATCATCCGTGCATTGGCTTGCAACATTAAATAACCTAAGCCTTTGCTCGCGCCCACCCATTCGCCAGCGACTGCGCCAATCGGAGCAATAACCACCGCGACTCGAATGCCAGAAGCTAGTGCCGGTAGTGCAGCAGGAAAGCGAATATATTTAAGTTGTTGCCATTTGGTCGCGCCCATGGTGGCGGATAACTCAAGGTAACCGGTGGGAGTATTGCGTAAGCCGTCATAACAGCATGTGGTGACAGGGAAAAAGATAATTAACGCTGCCATTACTACTTTAGAACCAATGCCATAGCCTAACCACAGCATTAATACCGGAGCGATAGCAAATACAGGGATGGCTTGGCTGGCAATCAATAACGGTAATAACCATCGTTTAACGGGCTTAAACAGCAGCATTTGTAAGGCAAAAAATAACCCTAATGATAAACCGAGTATCAGCCCTAGAATGATCTCTTGGCTGGTCACCCATGTATTGCTTAACAGAACGTCATAGCGGGAGACTAACCGCTGCGCTACAGCCAGTGGTGGCGGTAAAATAAAGCTCGGCAAGTGAAACACCATCACGGTGAGTTGCCATAACCCAAGTAGCACGCTAATACTGATCAGTAATCGTATCGGTGTTGCAAGTTCACGCTGTGGGTGCCGCTGTTGACGCGGCGATTTGGTAGCGATTAAACGGGTAATATCAGTCATGATCGTGTGCCAATATGTCAAAAATACGTTGCTGGTGGTTCGCTGATTCAGCATCAAAGCGCCGTGGTGGCAATGTTGGCGGCAACGATAATGCCGTTGCGAAAGCGGGTTCGCCTTGCAAAATATACAGCTGATCACTTAATCGAATTGCTTCTTGAGGATCATGAGTTATCAGCACCACGGTTTTGTGCTTGAGTAATTTTACAAACAGATCTTGTAAGCGATAACGAGTGACTGCATCCAATGCGGAGAAAGGTTCATCCATCAATACAATCGGCTGGTCTTGTAATAACGTCCTTGCAAGTGCGACTCGTTGGCGCATACCACCCGATAATTGTTGTGGTAGTAGTTGATGTTTATCTGCTAAACCAACGTGTTCTAATAATGTCATTGCCCGTTGTTTTAAATTGGGTATTGAATCGTGATGACCGAACTTACTGCTAATACAAACATTGTCTAATACCGTTAACCAAGGCAATAACAGATCTTGTTGCGCCATATAAGCGACTCGTCCTGTTAAAGGCTGATTGTCTGAAATCGTTAGTTGACCTTGCCATTGAGTACTTTCGTTGAGTAATCCGGCTAAAAACTTGATCAGGGTGCTTTTACCACAGCCACTTTTTCCCACCAGACAAGTCCATTTATTGGCGGCAATAGTTAGATTAAGATTTTCAATTACCGCATTATTTGTGTTTGAACGGGGGCTGGAGTGATAGCGTAAACTGCCATTAGTAATGGTGATTTCCAGATCAACGGACATGATGATGACCTGCAAAAAAGTGATTCACAGGGCCGTGACCATGGCCGATATTGAGTTCATCGGCAGCGGTTATGGCGGCGGTAATGTAGCGTTTAGCCAAGGTAGTTGCCGTTGTAAGATCATCGCCTTGAGCTAAATAAGACGCGATAGCCGCAGATAGGGTACAACCCGTGCCGTGAGTGTTGTTGGTGTTAATGCGAGGGGTAGTGAGCTCGATAACGTCAGTGGCGAGAATGAGTAAATCAGTGCTATCACTACTTTGTTCTAAATGCCCCCCTTTGAGTAACACTGCATGAGGATTAATCTCCCGTAACGCACTGATCATCGCTTGCATATCAGCCAGTGATTGTGGAATGTCTAAACCTGTTAATGCAGCAGCTTCTGGTAGGTTAGGGGTAATAATATCAGCCAGTGGCAGTAATTCTGTTTTGAGGGTAGTAATGGCATGTTGTTGTAATAATACATCACCGCTTGTGGCAACCATCACTGGATCAATGACTAAAAATTTTGGTTGATAATGACGAATTTTTGTAGCAACCAGTCGAATAATATCACTGTCGGCGAGCATGCCAATTTTGACTGCTTGAATATTTAAATCGCTGAATACGGCGTCCAGCTGTTGCTCAACCATATCAAGAGGAATGGCAAGTATGCCGCTAACGCCTTGCGTATTTTGGGCGGTAATCGCCGTAATAACCGAGCAAGCATAACTGCCTGTTGCTGAAATAGCTTTAATATCAGCTTGAATACCTGCGCCGCCGCCACTGTCTGATCCTGCAATCGTCAATACAATAGGGGTAGTTGTGTGATGCGATGATGGGTTGTGTGACATACTTCATTCCTTACGCGTTAGCATCAGGAACAAGTTATCAAGCGGGGAAGTGTAAACTGCGGCATGAGAGTGTGCAGTTGACTCAGCTTGCATCTATTAACGTTGATAATCCGTTGATAGTTAGTTCCCTCCGCCAGTCTTAACTGGTTCAGGTTCAACGGGTCCCACCATTACAGTGATCTCAGCTTAACGCCCCCCGACTAATGGCAATTATCCTAATTCAGAATAATTTAATTGTCACTCTATTTTATTAAGAAATAACACGTTACGAATACTACGCGAGATTGTTAACACATAACATATTAAATTGGTGAATGTTTTATTGTTGTGATGGCGTGTGGCTTTTTGGTATATGAAGCTGATACTGACTATTTATAAATGAGATAGGTGTCAGTTTTTCGGTGCTTATTTTGATTTGTTATACTGCTAATTCTAATAGCAATGAATTATAAAGAAAATCAGAAACCGATTGATTACAAAGGAACGCTTGTTCGTCATTATTACCATAGACGTACATATTTGTAATCCAGCGTAATTCTTCTTTTTTAAATGTTTCATTTAAGAAATCAGTTGTTTGACCTTTAGTTCTTGAGGCACAAAAAATAATATCACAGCGACGATTATTATTAATTTGTGTTAAACCTGATTCGATAGCACCTCGGTCATCGCCACCCGTAATAATGCCTATTTTTTTATTCTTTAGAATGAATGTTACGGCAAAATCATCCTCATTTGGAATAGTGATACTTGGTATTGTTATTTGCTCTAATTTCTTTGCTAAAAGCCGCAGTGAGGTGGTTTTGCCAGTGTTTGAACTACCATAAAGGACACAAATTAAATTATTTTCAGACATATTTTCAATCGCAGGTTATACCGTTATTGAAAATATAATAACTTATGTTGGTGATTGAAAATTTGCGCTATTCCATAAAAACACAATAATATTGTCTGGTATGGTGAATGCCCATTCAGGTGGCACAAGCTCTAATGGTTGTCATACAAACTACAAAACAGGCGTATATCACTGCCATTAAATTCGTTTTTATATCTGCACATCTTGACGGTTACAAGTGTGGGCTTTAGAAAGATGAAAGACATATGAAAGACAGGGCAGCCATAAAAATATTAAATATATGGCTGTCCTATGCTTGCTGCCTGTGGTTTCTTTACCGCTTTTTTAAAGGTGGGAGTCTGTAAAATTTGAGTTATATTAGTCAAATTGATAACTCTCTAATTGACCTATCTCTTTTTCAGCTTTAGCCATAATTGCTTGTTTTACAAACTCATAAGATAATTCTGGATTATCTTCCATTATCGCTCCAATTTTTGCCCAATGTTCTATTTGTTTTGGTACTGTTCGGCTAAGGGCTTTGGCTTTAATTGTCGCTTTGGCTATTAATTCTTGATCTAGTCTAATACTTGTTGTTGCCATTTTAAATTATTCTTTAGTTTGTTTCTCATATTGTAGTGCATTGTTACATATGTCGTAATTTGTATCTTTATATAAAGCGTCAATAGCTGCTATCTAATGCTTATTCTCTACTGAGAAAAATAGGACAGTCATAAAAGTGTTAAATATATGGGTGTCCTGTTTTTTTGTAATAGTCGTATTTAAATACGACCATTAATATTGTTTCAGTAGCAAAACATAATACGAATAGGTGATATTTGACCTTTAATTATTCCCTTTTGTGTATATTATTTGATATAAACCTATAAAATAGTTTTCCATTCTTTTTTGTTATTACATTGGTTGTATATTTCTCAAAAAATAAACCATAAAGTTTACTCTAAGGTAATGTAATGAAAAAGCTATCTATCTGTATTTTTATCTCTTTAATGTTGTCAGGTGTGGCAAATGCCCATTCAGGTGGTACAAACTCTAATGGTTGTCATACAAATCACAAAACGGGTGTATATCACTGCCATTAAATTTGTTTTCTATCTGTAAATATTGAACATGAAAGACAGGATAGCCATAAAAATATAAAATATATGGCTGTCATTTCTTTGAATTTTCATTATTTATTACAAGTGAAAATAAAGTGCCAGTAGCGATCAGAATTTTATATTTAAGGAATATTTTATGGAAATGCAATGGGATAAGTTATTAACTAGTCAGCGTCTTGGTGTTGATAGTGATGATGGTGATGGTATACGAACTGAATATTATAGAGATTATGACCGAATTGTTTTTTCTGCTTCATTTAGAAGGTTAGCAAGAAAGACCCAAGTTCATCCATTATCTTTTAATGATCATATTCATAATAGACTTACTCATTCTATTGAAGTTAGTAGTGTTGGTCGAAGCCTTGGTTTAGCTGTTGGGGTTAGAATAAAAGATAAATTACCTAGTGATATTACAGCTGTTGATTTTTCATCAATTATCCAAGCAGCTTGTGTTGCTCATGATATTGGTAACCCTCCTTTTGGGCATGCTGGTGAATATGCAATAAGACAATGGTTTACTGAAAATGAACATTCATTAGACTCTTCACTAACAGAAGCTCAAAAGAGTGATCTGATGTCATTTGAGGGTAATGCTCAAGGATTTAGAATTGTTTCACAATTAGAAAATCATTATAAAGATGGTGGTTTACAACTTACTTATGCAACATTAGGTGCGTTAATTAAATATCCATGGCAATCAAACCATAAATTAACTCAAGAAAAAAATAAATTTAATGTATTCCAAACTGAAGTTAATGTTTTTAATACTGTAGTCGATAAATTAGGTCTTTTACAGCTTGGTGATAATGTTTACGCAAGACATCCATTAGCTTATTTAATGGAAGCCGCTGATGATATTTGTTATAAAATACTAGATGTAGAGGATGCTCTAGAACTTAATCTATTAAGAATGAATGATGTGATACCAATATTTAAAAAATTAGCAAATGTACAGGAAATTAACGATATTGGTGATTCATTTTCAGCAAGAAAGAGAATTGTAAAATTTAGGGCTAAGGTAATAGAAAATCTCATTTTGGAAGTGGTTAATATATTTGATGTTAATTATAAAGATATTATGAGTGGAAAATTTGAAGGTGATTTGTTATCAAAAATAACAGGTGAATGTAAAGATGGGATTAAAGAAATTAAAGAAATAACGAATAAAAATATTTTTTCAAATAGACGAAAAATAGAACTTGAAGTTGGATCTTATTCATCAATAGAAATAATACTAAACGCATTTATTACTGCTGTTGATGATAAAATAAAAAATGGAGAAAAACAATCATTTAAGTCAAAAAGGATACTTGACTTAATGCAAGATGATTTACCTTCAGGTGAATGTTCAGCTTATGAATATTATATGTCTATAACTGATTTTGTTTCCGGAATGACAGATAATTATGCAACGTTTATAGCAAAACAAATAAATGGTAGTGCAAAATAAAAATAAAAAGGACAGCCATAAAAGTGTTAAACATATGGCTGTCCTGTCTTTGGCTTGATAGAGAGAATGGTGGTCTTAATTAACCACTATCACCATTTATCAATAGTAAGCGTCTTGCCTTGGCGGCTACTTTCCATTGCGAGTGCGATCAGTTTGATATTCCATAACGCGTCTGTTGCGGTTACGGGTGGCGCTGTATTGGTGTTAATGGCTAATGCAAGTTCTTGAAAGTATTGTTGATAGCAACCAGACTCAGTTGTAATGGTTTCGCTACCATCTGCATTATAGAAACGACCATATTGCTCAGGTGTTTCGTCTGCCCATTGTGGTTTGTTAGGTAAAACGCCTGCAATTAAACACGCTTCTTGTGGATCTAAGCCGTACTTTTCATAGCTTCCTTGCGTGCCTTTCACCGTAAAACGTTTGTTTGGACCAGCACTGAATAAATCACCATGCAAGGTCGCTAAATGATTAGGGTAGTGCAGAACAATATTGAAGTAATCGACATTTGTTGAGCCTTCGCGCATGATTTCGCATTGTGCGGTAATCGCATCAGGAACACCAAATAGTACCAGTGCCTGATCGATAAGGTGCGAGCCTAAATCAAACAAAAGCCCACCGCCATTGGTGGCTTGTTCACGCCAACGTTGACGAACTTCTGGTCGAAAACGATCGAAATGAGATTCAAAATGCTTTAACTCACCACAACGTTTTTCTTCAATCATCTTTTTAATTGTTAAGAAGTCACCATCCCAACGGCGATTGTGATATACGCTTAAGAGTCGGTCTTTCTCTGCGGCAAGGGCAATTAATGCTTCACCATCGGCAATGTTGGTTACAAATGGTTTTTCTATGATGACGTGCTTACCGTTTTCAAGTGCTTGTTTAGCGAGCTCAAAGTGGACGTCGTTAGGGGCTGTGATAATGACAAGTTCAGCATCAGAGTGGTTCAATAAATCTTGCGCAGATTCATAGTGCTGCACATTGGGCCAATCACGATTGACTGCTTCACGATTACGGGTGTTTACCGCTGTAAATTCAAATTCTGGTAAGGTGTTAATAAAGGGAATATGAAACGTTTTTGCTGAAAAGCCGTAGCCAATAATAGCGGTTTTGATGGAAGAAAAGGTCATAATAGTCACGCTCAGTTGTTGGATAAAAGCTGCTAGTTATTTGATTTAGCAAGAAGAGTTATGATGATATGACTCACCTATAATCACTTATCGACGCGTTTTGAAATTTAAACGACGGGTACAATAATGCACAAACACTTATTAATTAGCAAAGCTAAAAAGGACAAAAGATAGGACAGCCATAGGATTATAGATTAGAGCTGTAAATGTCATCGCTGTTTAGATGATCGGTACTAATTTACATTTTACTCTTTGTTTCAAGAAAGCTAGTGAAAGACAGGGCAGCCATAAAAGTGTTCAAATATATGGCTGTCCTTAAGTCTTAAAGCGGCGGGTATATTAATTTTGAGTGTTTTTAGCTTGTGCAGCCTTTATTTTATCCCATTGATAGAAATCTTGTTTATAAGACAAGCTGCCCCATAACGCGAATGCATTCGCTGTTTTTATTTCGCTGTCTGGTAATTCATGTGGTATCAATGCATGGGTTGTCGGTTCATAGTGAAAGGTCATTAGATCTTTGTTTGGCTGAAAGACAACAGCATGGTTATCTTTGTTTAGCCACGCAAAGTTATTGTGGTATTGCATGATGGCTCTTTGCTTATGTTGTTCTACTTCTTTGGTGAGGTCATTACCCATCATTGGGTGATAAGCATTAATGCCAGCCATTGATAATAACGTTGGTGGTAAATCAAGTTGACTGGCTAATTGATTATCCTCACATGCAGAAATACCACCACCAAAAATGACCGCAGGAATATGGAAGCAGTCTATTGGTACTATTTGGTCACCATAAGCACGCGAATCATGATCCGCTACCAATACAAAAATAGTGTCATCCCAATAATCTGATTTTTTAGCTTGTTCTAGAAATTTACCCAGTGCGTAATCTGAATATTTAACGGTATTTTCTCGCGTGGTTGCAGGCTGATTATACGGTTCTATTTTGTCTTGTGGATAATCATAAGGTGAATGATTTGTTGTTGTGAATACTAAGCTAAAAAAGGGCTTATCTTGTTGAGAAAGCATACTAAATTGTTGATGTGCTTTGTTGTAAAGATCTTCATCACACGCGCCCCATGATCCAATAAACTCTGGATTATGAAATGTGGGTAAATCTTGGATATCAACAAAACCATTACCCAGCATGAAGCCTTTCATATTGTCAAAGTGACTTTCGCCAGCATAAATGAATTGAGTATGATAATTTTCATCTTTAAGTGTTTGAGCCATTGAATAAAAATTATTTTGACTTTTAGGTAATTTTACAACGGCATTAGCTGGTGTTGGGAAAAAGCCAGTAGTAACAGCTTCAATCCCTCGAATTGAGCGTGTTCCTGTGGCATACAGTCGAGTTAGATTCCAACTTTCTTGCATTAATAGATCGAGATTTGGCGTTAATGGTAAGCCTCCTAATCCACCGACAAAACGCGCACCAAGGCTCTCTTGTAGCAAAATAACGATGTTCTTACGTTTACCTGTATTACTTGCTTTGTGGTAGGCAAGTGTTGGTAGTGGCTGATAATTGAAAGCGTCTGCGGGTAATTGACTATTTTCCTGTATAGTCTGAATAATGTCTTCTTTTTCCATTGGGGGATAAATAGTGGATGAATCAACTGTTTTGCGCATTAGTTTCATTGCATACAGAACTGAATACGTTGAATTTAATGGAAAATCATTCATGAGATTATCATGTGAAAAGGCAATCATGGATGGATTTATAGCACGATGACCGAATGTCGAACGTGCGCCTATTACACATAAAGCAACACTGCTTAGGGCAATGATAGGACGCCAGTACCAATTGGGTGTTTGGAGGTCTTGAATAAGATAGTTCGAAAATATCCAACCAAAGTAAAGTGTTGTTAATGAAATGATTAAACCCAGTGCTAACTCAAGTTTATAACCGCTCCACATCATGCTCATCACTTCTTTGGGATAGATAAGATACTCAACAAATAGGCGGTTTGGGCGTACATCATATTCTTTAATGAAAAATGGTGTTGCTGCTTCCATATAAACTAATAGCCATAATCCTAATGTGATCCATAAGGAAAGAATAATTAACCAAATATGATTTAAATAAGGAACGCCAATAATAATAGGTGTGATAAGACAAGGTAATATGACCAAGTAGCACATACTTACAATATCCATGCGCAACCCAGAAATAAATATTACTCTCCAACCCTGTGCATTAGAAACACGTTCATTTTGCCAAATACATAAAAAGGTGCGTGAAATTGTTAATATGATAATGCCAGAAATAAAAAACATAACTATAGGGAACATTACACCAGTTATCTGCTTGATTAGATCTAACAAGGAAAAAAAATCCATAAATTAACTACTTAAATAATTTCGGTTTGTTTCAAATGGATAGTTTGATAGTTAATTTTAGAAAAAGTTTCATTATAGATAAAATTATCATTAATAAATAAATATTAACGTTATATTGAGAATGGATTGTTCTAATATCTATATTTTATGAGCGTTTATTGTATTAGTACTCGTTGAAACTCTTTGTAATTAGGCAGGATATTCATTGCTAGTTAATGATTAAAGCATTACTTATTCTAATGCTTTTTATCACAACGTGTAGTGGCTGTTTTTATTCTTTTGCTCAGTGGTGTTGTAACAGATGTGCTTGCAGCGGCAGAACTTTCCGTATTGCCTATTATGGTCATATTGTTGTCGTTATTTAAATTTTAAAATCCGAGAATATTTATCTTCTCGGATTTTTTATTTAAAAATAAGTAATATTTTTTTTTTTTAACTTGGCATAATATCCGTTGTGTTAGCAATGTTAACGCCTAAAGCCATCATTTTTTCAACAAAGACTTGTGCTTGTTGTTCAAAGCCAGCAACAGAGCTGGTGGTATCAATAAGGAGGGTTATTTTTTTTATGTCAGCAAGTGGTAGCTTATCGACCATTTGTTCAACGGTACTAGCGACGCAGTGAGATAGAGCTTGTCCTGAAATAAAGATGCGATCACTTTGTACGACTAGTGCTGTTAATTGGGGATCAAACTGAGTTTTTATATCATCGCGTAGTGGGTATTCGGCTTCGCAACCACCATAGTGTTCTGTATGCGGGTTTTCACCTTTAGATATGGTGTGATGTAAAAGTGCGGTTTGTTTTTCCCAAGCATTAATTGCTGTTTGAATTGGGGCAACAATGGTATGTCCTACTGAATCGATGACACAGTGTGTTGGCCAAATAAGCAGGCTGTATTTTCCTGTTTTCTCAAGGGATTGAGTATATTCTAGTACGTGATCAAGAAGTTCTAAATTGGTCGGTAGCCATAAACCATCGACAATATTCTGATGGCTAATCAGTGTAAATGGCGCAGGATGTTGTCCATGCTTATTTTGCCAATAAACCGCGTGAGCAATATCGTATTTATGGTGGCTATCAAGGGTTACAACGATATTGTTAATGCTCTTTTGTTTGTTATCAATAAATGTAGCAAGCCGTTGTGCATCTTCCCATGAGTGAGGAACAGGAAGAGAAGGCGGGATCGCAGTTGGCTGGTTACCTAAAGTGAGTTGTTCATGTAATGGAACATCATAAAAGTCGTATTGAGGATCAATGATAAGTAATGATGTTATTGTTTGATGCATGGCATACTCCTTTATGCTTTGAGGTATTGAGCGACAGATGGTAAAAAAGTGGACTAAATATACGTGGGTGAGCGGTAATTGAAAAGAAATAACATCGTTATCTCAATCATGAAATAGAGGGATGTATACGTTTAGTGTAATTGATAAAGATGATGCATGACTGGAGTGGGGGTTAAGGTAAATAATCGGAAAAAAGGGCTGCTAAACAACCCTTATTAAATAATGGAACAGTCTACATTGGCTAACTATTAACTTTTGCAGCTTCAAGTAAAGGATTGTCTAAATCACGATCTTGATTTGGTAATCCTTCGATATTATGAGAAATCACTGCCGTTGTAATGCCGTTACCTAATACATTAATGGCTGAACGACCCATATCCAGAATATGATCGATGCCCATTAGTAATAAGATCCCTGATGCGGGAATATGGAAGTTTGGTAGCGTTGCCGCTAATACAACAAGGGCAGAACGTGGAACACCAGCAATGCCTTTTGATGCCAGCATGAGAGTGATCATTAAAGTGAATATTTCTGAATTAGACAGCGAAATGTTATATGCCTGTGCAATAAACATGGCTGAGAAAGAGCAATAACACATTGATCCAACGAGATTAAAAGAGTATCCCAATGGTAGTACAAAAGAGGCTAAATTCTTAGAACAACCAAACTTAATTAATTGCTCCAATGTTTTTGGATAGGCTGCTTCAGAACTTGTGGTAGAGAACGCAATTAAAATGGGATTCTTTAGCATTGAAACTAAGGTGATCACTTGTTGTTTGATAAAGATATAGCCAAGACCAATTAAAATCAGACTAGTAATCAAAATGGTTGTGTAAAATCCAAAAATAAATTGAGTGTAATTTAAAAGAACATTCAAACCTTGAGTGGCAATAATGGCTGAAATAGAAGCAAAAATAGCAAAAGGGGCAAACAGCATTACAATATTGGTCACTTTTAGCATGGTATTAGAAATAGCTTCTAATAATGATACTAATTGTTCATTTTGTTGTTGAGGAATGGATGCTCCCGCGACGCCAAAAAATAAAGAAAAAATGACAATTTGTAATATCTGATTATTCGCCATAGCACCAACAATACTGGTTGGAATCATATGAGAAATGAATGCTCGAAATGATAAACTATTGGTATCAATATTCAGTGATTGTACATTAGCTGAAATTAAGTTCATACCTGAACCTGGTTTAATTAATACAACCATGATCAAGCCAATGAAGATTGATAATACCGATGCAATAATAAACCAAGAAATTGCTCTGCCACCAATATTACGAATGGCTGATAGATCTTTTAATTTCATTATTCCTGATGTTAATGTGCAAAATATTAGTGGTGCGATAACCATTTTTATTAAATTTAAAAAAATGTCGGTTAGTAATGTGATGTTGTCAGACCAGGATTGCTGTATTTTTGGTTCAACTAATTGATTAATAATAAATCCTACACCAATTCCTAATAACATAAATATTAAAATATATTTAGTGAATGTGTTTATACTTTTCATATGGTCCTTTTTATAAATCTATGAATATTTTATGGGAACTTATTTGTTATCGCTGAAATATTAACGTCATTATTTTGATAATAATAATTAATAGTAATTATCACTTTAATAAGAATTTTTAATGAGGATTAAGGCTAATTTATTTTATGGCGGATTATTGATGGCTATATAAAGAGAGATTTATATAATTAGTTATCTTATATAAAACTGATTATAAAAAGCCACGTTGAATAAATTAAATTGAAAGATTAAAAATATCGATGTATAGTTTGTTATATATCGTTTTGATGAACTGAATTTATGTTTAAAAATAAGCTTTTTTCTCCGCTTTATCATATATTACACATAACTGTATTCCTTTTTTTATTGATTAATTCACCTTCTAGTTATGCTGCTCGCCATATTATCGATCAACTAGGGCGTTCGGTTGAAATACCCGATAATGTTAATCGTGTTGTCGTCTTACAGCATCAAACGCTGAATATTCTTAATCAATTAGATGCTTTAAATAAGGTTGTTGGTATTCAACGTAGTTGGAAAAAACAACTAGGTGAAGGTTATATTCGTTTAGCACCGTCACTGGTTACTATGCCCACGCCAGGGGACTTAACTCAGGTTAATATCGAGAGCCTTTTAGCAACGCGTCCTCAAGTGGTCTTTGTTGCTAATTACGCTCCCGCTGAAATGATTAAGCAGATTGAAAGTGAAGGGATTCCGATTATTGCTATTTCTTTACGTCATGCTCCTAACTCTGAACGGAAGAAGCTAAATCCAAAGTTAAAAGACGACGAATCGGCTTATGATCAAAATTTTGGGATAGGACACCCTTAGAAGATCAAGAAAATGATTTTGGTCGCCATAAAATAACAGGTGCTCCTATTGGAATGAAGTACGAGCATGATTCGCCTGAATATGAGACTGACCCACACGGTGATCGTATTTTGTTTAATTCACATATGCGTAGAGCTGAGCCTCGTAATCCAGATAGGTACACGGCAAAATTACGTCGTCGTAGTTACAGTTACTCACTTGGCATAAATACGTTTGGCATGTTAGATATGGGGCTTATTTTTATGTCCTACCAGAAAAATCTTCAATCTGGTTTTATTGATACTCAAAAAAGGCTCAATGGCGAACCGCTAGAACGTTATATCAAACCCTTTGGCGGCAGTTACTATTTTGTACTACCAGGAGTAAAACGTGATGAATATCTTGGGCAACCATTGTTTAGTGAGGTTGTTTAACATGGACAGCCATACAAAAACAAAAGCAACAAACAAGGACAGCCATAACTCATAGATACATATGAAAGCGAGGGAGGAACTTGTATTAGTCATATGGACAGCCAAGACATTGCAGGCTTTCGATAAGGCACTACACTTAAGCTTCACGTTGCTTATGGTGAAATAAATGACAGTTTCAAGACGTAAATTGATCGAACCTCAAATTACTCCGTATTATCATATTATTAATCGCTGTGTTAGGCGGGCTTATTTATGTGGTGATGATCCGTATAGTGGTAAAAATTACCAACATCGACGTGATTGGATCGTTAGTAAAATCAAGCAATTGTCTGAGGTTTTTTGTATTGATGTTTGTGCTTATGCAGTTATGAATAACCACTATCATTTAGTATTAAAGATCGATATACATCAACAACAGGCGCTATCACCTCAAGAGGTCATTTCCCGTTGGTTACAGCTATTTAATGGCCATCCTATTGCGGTAGATTTTGTTAATAATGGTGATGTTGGTGTAGATAAGAAACAAGCGTTATCAATATTGGTTGCAGAATGGCAGTCACGATTAGGCAGTATTAGTTGGTTTATGCGGTGTCTAAATGAAGAAATTGCACGTAAAGCCAACAAAGAAGATGATTGTACTGGATCATTTTGGGAGGGGCGATTTAAATCTCAAGCGTTGTTAGACGAACAAGCATTGCTCTCTTGCATGATGTATGTTGATTTAAATCCCATCCGTGCAGGATTAACAACAACGTTGCAAGATTCTGATTTTACTTCAATTCAACAGCGAATCGTGGAGTATAATCAAACTGCTATAATAAAAAAAACAGCTTCAAATTCATCATCAGTTAAGCGTTCTAAAATTGGATTATTGCCTTTCGTTGGGGCTGAACATCAGGCTAAGCAGGTAGGGATACTATTTGATTTTGCTGATTATTTAGAGCTGATTGATTGGACCGGACGCAGTATTCGTGAGGATAAAAAAGGCTCTATTCCAGTCACTCAACCTAAATTATTACAACAAATTGGTGTCAGTGAGGAAGCGTGGTTAGATAATAGCGATGACTTTATGGCGCATTATACTAATGTTAGCGGTAAATGGTCGAGAATGTGTGCATTCCAACAACATTTTGGTGGCCGTTGGTGTAAAGGTAAAAGAGCAAGTCAACGATTACACCCTAACTAAATTTATCGTATTGCAGAAGCTTATTGCCGCAATAATTGTTTATTGTGGGTTTTGGCGATCTTGCTATACAGGAAATAGTGTACTTTTATTGTCGTGTAGTAGATATTTCCATTTTTAAAGCTTTATCTAATATTCTTATCTTGTGATTACTTGTATTTATAGTGATTTAACTATTTAAAAGTTATGGCTGTCCTTTATTCTTTTACGATTGAAGTTAAATTAGGTAGATTTGTATTGGTTTTTTCCTAGAAAAGATATGGCTGTCCAGTTTTCGCATCCATATGGCTGTCCAGTTTTCGCAGTTTTCGATATCTTCGTCAGTATTAGATATGAAAGCAGTTACACTTGTTAATAAATAACATAATTAGTTTAATCATACACTTAACACCATCAATATGCTAAATGTCACATATAAATCTTAATCGACATAATCTATTACATATATAATATTGAACGTGATGCATACTAATATATGATGCCCACGAATTTTATTTATATTTTTAAGGTCATTATGTTCCACTTGAAAAACAAACGCTTAGCATGTCTTTTATTAACATCAGTTTCATTCTCTACTTTTGCATCAGTTGATACGAGTAAGCCACAATTTGTTGTTATTAGTATTGATGACGGTGTGAATCAGGAGATGGAAAAAAGTGTTGCTCAATTGAATAGTTCTATTCCAGTAACATTTTATGTCAATGTTGTACAGCAAGCTGGCGGGTGGATATATGATGAATCCATGCTTGATATCGTTTGTGTTAATGATGATGGGTTGACAACGGGTAATCCTCAATGCGTGAGTAATCCTAAATCTATCAATAATCTATACAAAAAAGGACATGAGTTTGCTTTACATACTTACTCTCATCCAGCTATTGCTTCAGGAAATCAAGGTGAGCCGTTAACACAAGTTCAAATTGAAAATGAGCTAAAAAATAATTATAACTTCTTGGTGGCATCAGGGGTTCCTAGCGATAAAATCAAAGGCTTTAGAGCGCCATTTTTAGATACAAACAGCAGTGGTTGGGATCGCGAAAATAAGAATGTTTCATTAAGCCATTTACAAGGAATAATGAATCAACTAAATATTAACTATGATTCTTCACTGTCAGCGCCGCCAGAGAAAACGTTACCAAGAATGGGGGTTCGCCACTGTACATCAACAGCGGGTGGCTGGGATAACGTACATTGTGATTTTACTCAAAAAGAGCAGTTTAATTGGGAAGATGGTGGTTATCCTAAATATACCGTAGCGACACAGCCTAAAAGTAATCAATTATTTATGGGCTACAAATACATTAACGGTAAAATTGTAAATGTTATGGATACTGTATTTGGTGCTTGTAATCAAAGTTGTTCTACAGATGAAGCGAAAAATATTTGGATGGAAAACTTCTTAAATCATTATAATGACGCGTCACGACCACCTTTTGGCATCTATTTGCATCGTCAGTCATTATCAATTCCTGCTGAAGTTGCTGGCTTAAATGCATTTATTGATGAAGTTAAATCAACATATCCAAACACTTATTTTGTAACGGCAAGTCAGATCAGTGATTATTATAAGATGGGTATTGATCTTACTCATGACCAAATTGAAATGTTTTTGAGTAAATAAGACCACTTTTTATTTTATGATCTTATGGTGTGTACATGTTGGTACTCACCATTTTTTGATGCTTTCGATTAAAATAGTGGCAACTCCTAGCCTAATATTTATCCTCTCTACATGTTACTACTTAGCTGTATGTCAAATATCTAAAATTAATGTAATACTTAGTTTATTGTTATCACCATAAACCTTATAAGCCATTGAATATATCAGTAATTAAGTCTGCAATTCTTGCGACGATGCCTTTTTTGTTATTGTTTTTAGCGGGTATTGTTGATGCTATTGGTTTTATTCACCTTAAAAATGGTTTATTTGTCTCTTTTATGAGTGGTAATACAACGCATGTAGCGATGCTGCTTTCTAACCATCAATATGGTCAATCAATGGCTTATATAGGTGTAATTTTGCTGTTTGTTACAGGGATCACTGTTGGTGAAATGATTGCGGTACTGCAGAAAAAAAACTATCGTTGGTTGGTGATGAGTGCTGTTTCTATATTGTTATGCAGCGCTATTTTTATTGAAAAAATCACCATACCGATGGCAACTAACTTTGTATTGGCTTTTGCGATGGGGTTACAAAATATCGCACTCAGGATCACGATCAGCAAAGCGATGCCATTAACCTTTGCAACGGCCTTTCTCGCTAACACTGGGCGAGAATTAGCAATGTTACTATTGGGACAAGGTGACAAAAACGTCTTTATAAAACAGTTTTGCTTATGGTTGTCTATTTTCATTGGTGCGATTGTTGGTAGTCAATTGATGGCGTTTTCACTAAGCTACGCATTAGTCGTACCAACCATATTATGTTTGTGTATTGCAGGACTACTTTTTTGGTTAAAAGAGTTAACCAATGAAGATTAGGTTTTTATGCGCATTAATGCTTATGTGTTTAATTATATTATAGTTAACATTTTTTTGTTTTTGTAACTGTATGTTTTTAAAGTTAAAATAATTTTTTTGTTTGTTAACGCTCCTTATTATTCTCACGGCTAATATTTTTCGAATAATTTAATTATTAATTTTTTTTTGCTTATATAAAAGAATAAAAATGATCTAATTATAATATTTTTCTTATTATTAAAGCGCATTTTTTAGCTTTGCGCTCATAATGTAAAATACGGAATTATTCGTGTATATATATTGCTTGCTAGATATTAAATAAAGATGTAATTTATTTGCGAAAGGACAATTAAGCCTAATATTAGGTGTAATCAAAAACCCTCTAATTATTTAATCTAGTTGAGCTTATAACTAGTTAATATATCTGTAGATGTAAAAATATGCGTGATTAATTATGTCCTTATTATAAGTGTTGAATTAATACGCTTGTAAGTTTTGATGGCATAGAATTCTGTTCTTGTTATTTGACGTTCTGACACGTTATATAAAATATTTAAGCAATGATTGTATTACGTTATATTAAATAAGATTAATATTAGCGCTTGATTTGAATTTTATAAAAATAAAATAATTTTCATTATTAATTAAAATATTGAAACTATAAATCAATGAAGTTAACCCCAAGAGAAAAAGATAAACTCATGTTATTTACAGCATTCTTGTTAGCTAAGATGCGTAAAGAGAATAATCTGAAATTAAATTATCCGGAAGCCGTTGCTTATATTTCAGGAATGATAGTGGAAGGAGCAAGGGAAGGTAAAACTGTAGCTGAATTAATGGATTATGGTACAACGCTATTAAGTGCAGATGATATTCGTCCTGGAATTAAGAATCTTATTGTAAATGTTCAAGTTGAATGTACTTGTACTGATGGCACGAAATTAATTTCTATACATAATCCAATTAAATAAGAGATAGCAATGATTGCTGGTGAAATTGTTTGTAATGAACAAATAAAAGAAATTTGTATTAATGAAAATAGAAATACAATAACTATTTCTATTGAAAATTGTGGTGATAGAACTGTTCAGATTGGTTCACATTATCATTTCTATGAAACAAATTATGCACTGAAATTCAATCGTGAAATTACAAAAGGCTACCACCTTAATATTGCAGCCGGAATGTCTATTCGAGTATTAGCAGGGCAGAAAATGGATGTAGAGTTAGTCGAATTTTCTGGAGCCAAAAATATCGCAGGTTTTCAAGGGAAGTTTGTACAAAAAGCAGGACAAAAAAATGACTAATATTATTCAAAAAAATGATTATATTTCAATGTTTGGTCCAACCGTTGGTGACAGCATTCGATTAGCTGATACTGAGTTATGGGCGAAAATAGAGCAAGACTTCACGCAATATGGCGAAGAAATGAAGTTTGGTGGTGGTAAGGTTATTCGTGATGGGATGGGGCAGAGTCAACTTACTAGTGAGCATTGTGTTGATGTTGTCATTATCAATGTGGTTATTATTGATCATTGGGGAATTGTTAAAGCTGATATTGGTATTAAAGACGGTCGTATCGTCGGTATAGGAAAATCAGGTAACCCAGATATTCAAAAGAATATTGATATTGTGATTGGTCCGAACACTGAGGTTATTGCAGGCGAAGGACAAATCATTACAGCCGGTGGTGTTGATACGCATGTTCACTTTATTTGTCCACAGCAGGTAGAAGAAGCGTTATCCAGTGGTTTAACAACATTAATTGGTGGTGGTACTGGCCCTGTTGCTGGAAGCCTTGCAACAAATATGACTCCTGGTGTGTGGAACATGCATCGTATGCTTGAAGCTATTGATGAGCTTCCAATTAATGTGGGTTTATTAGGTAAAGGGAATAGTAGTGAGCCTGAAGCATTAAAAGAGCATATTTTAGCCGGCGCTGTTGGTTTGAAAATACATGAAGATTGGGGCTGTACACCTGCAACAATTGATACAAGTTTAAAACTGGCTGAAGAATATGATATTCAAATTGCGATACATACTGATAGCTTAAATGAAAGTGGCTTTTTTGAAGATACAGTAGATGTTCTAGAAGATCGCATTATACATGCCTATCATGCTGAAGGTGCTGGTGGTGGTCATGCGCCTGATATTTTAAAAGCGTGTGGCGTGAATAATATCATTCCGTCATCATCTACACCTACAATGCCTTATACGATCAATACCGTTGATGAACACTTAGATTTAATCATGGTTTGTCATCATTTAGACCCCAAAATACCTGAAGATTTAGATTTTGCATTATCGCGAATCAGAAAGGGTACTATGATGGCTGAAGATATTTTGCATGATATGGGGGCGATTCCATTAATGACCTCTGATTCTCAAGCTATGGGCCGAATTGCAGAAGTTATTAGCCGGACTTGGCAATCAGCGCATAAAATGAAAATTCAACGCGGTGCATTAGATGGTGATTCTTGTAAATCAGATAATAATAGGATCAAACGTTATATTGCAAAGTATACGATTAACCCTGCTATTACTCATGGTTTATCTCATGATGTGGGTTCGGTCGAATGTGGAAAACTTGCTGATCTTGTGCTTTGGGACCCTGGCTTTTTTGGAATAAAACCGTCATTGATTATTAAAGGTGGCATGATTGTAATGGCCGAAATGGGGGACCCAAATGGTGCGTTACCTACACCACAACCCGTTCATTATCGCCCAATGTATGCCGCTTATGGGAAAGCAAAAATGAAGACGTCGATTACGTTTATGTCTCAAGCAGCGATTGATGCGGGGCTTCCTGAAAAGTTGCAGTTACAGAAAATTATCAGTGGTATTAAGAATACTCGTAATATCTCTAAACAAGATATGATCCATAATAATTGTACGCCTGAAATTAAAGTAGATCCTAAAACGTTTAGTGTGTGGGAAAATGGTGAGCTTTTAGAATGTGAACCAATGCATGAATTACCACTAGCTCAAAACTATATGTTATTTTAGATGAAAGTGAGTAATGGAAAAATTTACTTTATATACTCTGCTTTTCTTATTTACCTTATAAAATAATTAAAAACAAATAATAATACATAAACTATTTTAGGATAAATATAATATGGCAAATAATATTATAAAAAATTCACGAAACACGAAAAATGCACCCAAAAATTCAGCCTCAACTCAAAGTGTTGCATTTTCTCATTACAATAATATATCGGCTCAATTACCGTTAGATCCTAATACGGGGAAAATGGTTATTGGCGGTATAAAAGAACAAACAACACAATGCTTAAATAACATTAAAGCTATTGTTGAACATATTGATCACACTATGGATGATGTGGTTAAACTTCATGTTTTTGTTAAAGATATTTCAAATATTAAGATAGTAGATGAAGTATACAAAACGTTTTTCAATGATATTTTACCGACGCGTACTGTCGCTGTCGTCGCATCTTTACCTTACAATGATGCATTAATACAGATGGATGCGTTAATTTCAAATGGTGAGGGAACGGCCCCACAGCAACCTTGTGCATTAATTAAAGTCTCTAGAAATACGGATAAAGCACCAAATGATAAGATGGCAACGCAAACAGTTGCATTTTCTCATTATAATAACTTGTCAGCTCAATTACCGATAGATTTTAAAACGAATGAAATTATTATTGGTGATATTAAAATGCAAGTAAAGCAATGTTTATATAATATTAATACGATATTAAGCAGTATTGATCATGTTCTTGATGATGTGGTGAAAACAACAATATATATTAAGAATATTAACGATATTAATGTTATCAATGATGTTTGTAATACGTTTTTTGGTGATTATATTCCAGCCCGAACTTTTATCGTCGTTGAGGATTTACCAGCAGGCGCACTATTACAGATTGATACTGTTGTATCGCATGGTGATGGTACGCCGCCACAACTACCTGAAGATAGCCGTCTACTTGTTATCGAGGCGAATAATAGTGTAAATGCCCCAACTGTGCCTTATTCGCATACAGTTGCATTTTCTCATTACAACCATATTTCAGGCCAATTGCCATTAGATCCTGAAACATTGACGGTTGTTAATGGCTATATACAAGCGCAAACAAAGCAATGCCTCAATAATATTAAAGCAATTATTGAAAGTGTTGATCATGTTATGGATGATATTGTGAAAGTTAATATTCAGCTTAAAAATATGCTGGATATTGAGCTTGTTGATGAAATCTATGCATCATTTTTCAAAGAAGCGCTTCCTGCCAGAACGGTGATAGGGGTATCAGCGATTCCAATGGATGCTCTAATTCAAATAGATGTGATTGTTTCGAATTGTGAAAGTACACCACCGCAATAATATAGAGCATTATATAAACTAAAATATTAAAAATTCGCCTCATGTTAAAGAAATTATGCTTTTCTTGAGGCGATATAGTGGACTACGTATTATTTTTTTAACCATTCAGTTATTATAAGTGGAGAGTTAATGTCTGATTTTAATGTAGCATCAGAGTTATTAGCATTGAAAGCGCAAACGAAAGCAATTCGTAATCGGAAATCGATTAATAGAGTATCTAGACTTGATAAGTTTAAATTTGAATTGTTAGAGCTTTATCAAGCCGGGGCGAGTGTTGCTGAACTTCAGCGATGGCTAATGACAAATGCGAACATACAAATTGCACATTCAACCATTTTAAGATGGTTAGATAAACAAGAAAATGTAAAATAGATTTGTCTGTGTAAGTAATAAAGAAACAAAAGTATCTAGAGTATATAAACATGAATATAATATATGATACGAATGTTATAAGCTGTGATAAAAATAAGCATCAAATAAAATGTAATGAGTGTCTAAAAATAACAGATCATTACATATTAGCGTCAATTGAACAGTTTGGTACAACGACTGCCGATGAAGACGTATATTGGAATTGTAAAAATCAAACAATTCAATGTCTTGAGTGTAGTTCTGTGTCTTTTAGAACTGTGTCTATTTGTTCTGAATGTCAAGCTTATGATGATAAAGGTGAGTATTATTATCCTGAGAAAATAGAAAATCACTGATAGTATTAAATAATAAAAAATAGTATGCCGATAATTATTCATGAAATAGTTATCGGCATACTGCTTTTTATTCAATAAAATTTAAAATAGCAGGGTGATTGTTATCATTATATTGTTTACTAGAATAGCAAAGTTTATTGGTTAATTGAGTATAAGTTATGATATGTATTATTTCGTCTTTATTAATAAAAATGGATACTTTATCAAATGAAATATCTGTAATTGTTTGTATTGATGAGTCTAAAATGGCAAGAACTAACCGAATACAATTATAACGTTCAGATGCAGATAACCCAATGAGATTAGAGTTATTTAAAATACTAAATTTAAGTTCAATATCTGAGGTGTTATTTAAATTTGTGACTTTAAAATACATAGTTAATATTTCTTATTGATTTGACATAAAGATATTGTTTTTTTATTGTAATTCTAATTATCTATCTATTGCAAATTAGAAAATGAAGACAAATTATTAATAATTTATATTAAGTTAGATATTAATTCAAAAAATACTTATAAGGTAATGATAAGTAAAAAAACACACGCAAATATCTAAATAATTCACAAAAAAATAAATATTAAAAGATAAAATCAAAATAGCGAAAAACCATATTTATGGTTAAAGTTCATACTAAAAATCAAAAAGTAGATAGAATACAATGATTATATGGTTAGATAGGAGAAAGGGTATGACTACGTGCCACACCCTTATGCAATGTCTATTCTACTGACTAAAGAGAATATTAATAAGGCAATTCACCGGCTTTAACTAGCTCGCTATATACATCAACAAACAGTTTAGCAAAGTGAATTTCAGTCCAGTTACATGGAACAGGAGGGCAGCCATCATACCAACTGCGACCAATTTGCTCCCCTAGGTACAAAGCAAAATCATACATTTCACCATGTTCGACTTTATCTAATTCAGTATCAGATAAACCAAATACAGTACCAGCACTTTTACCAAAACTATAAATATCTTGGAACCCAGTTTGCTTACGATAATTAACAAAACCATTTGAATTTAAGGTCTTATCTAGTAAATCCGCATACTGTGCTTCGGTCTTAAATGTTGTGCCATATAAGAACATATCGTGCCCATAAGTTTGCTTATAATTCATTAGCTTTGTTCTAAATTTATCGCTAGATAAAATGTAAGCAACGTTGGTGATTAGTTCAATATGACGTTTGGCACTGTTAGCATCCCACGCTTTTTCAGCTGTAGGGTTTGTAATGAGACTATTTGTAAAAGTAATGTCCCAAGTGGCCGTAATGTTGTTTAATTTATCTAACAGCGGGTGTTTTGTCGCAGTATTAAAACGTGAATCAATAAGGTGTTGCGTTCCATAATGGCCGTAAGTATTTCCCTTACCGTCAAGTGTACTTAACATCTTGGTATAATTATAAACACCACCACCATCGACAGTATTAAAGCTATTATCGACGTTAAGATCGGTAATAGGTAACGTAATACGTGTATATGCTGGCAATTTATTTAAATTAGCCAAGCGTACCCAATTGTGTTGACTATGAGCACGAATATCAAGATCCAGGTTTTGCAGATCAACTTCAGTAAAGTTTGTAATTTCAACGGTATTACGATCAACTAAACGCACATTTACCATTGAACCGATATTAGCCGAAAGTGACCAGTGGCCTTCACTTAAACCTTGTTGCAATACTTTACGTACATTGGCTGTCTGTGGCAGAGCGTCAAAGTCTAATTGTGCTGTCGGTACATACGCATTTGGTGTAAATTCAAGTGTGTCTAATTTATCAAAGGTAACAGTTTCAACAATCGTATTTGTTAAAGCAACAATCTCATTATTGCGAACCAACAAATCATGGCCACTTACCCAGAAATGGTCAATTAAATAAACCGCTTTCTCTGCGTCTTTTAATTGATAATCATTAGCTATAAATTGTTGTATGTCATACATTGCAAAACGGGTTGTTGATTCTACATATTGACCATTATTTTCTTTAATAAATATGTGTTTATCGTTAGCATCCATTGCTTCAATAGCACCAAGGTTATTGTGCATAGGTTGTATTGTCATACCTTGAGAGAGTGTAGATAAATCATAAATAGCAGAGCCCTGAGTACCACCGACCAGTAATTTAGATCCAATAAACTCCAGTGATGAAGCTTGACCGTGTGCATAAGCCAAGTAAGCTAATGGTTGTAGTGACTTTATTTCACCTAACATCGCTGGAATATGTTGATAAACAGTGATCTTGTCTGCGTCCGCAACCAAAATGTATTGTTCATTAATAGCAATTTTAGCCTGGCCATTATGTTTGATGGCATAAGAGTACTGGTATTGACTATTCTCGCCACTAAAAACGTCAATACGGTTATGTGCTTTGATAGCAGAAACAAACAGTTGTGAGTTGTAGCTACGTAAATCGTCTAAACCTTTGTATGGCTGCTCTTTATTAATACCAAAGATTTTAGTTGTTGTGTTTGCTTTAGTGTCATAAATACCTACCATTGGTACGTCGTCTTGACTATTTTCGGCTGTAGGTGATTGAGCAACAATAAGTTTATCACCAAGTTGCTCAATTGATACCATGTTAGCGTATTCTGCATTAACGCCAAATTTATACGGTGCAAGGTGAGTTGCATCTAATTTTTCATGGGTTTCTGAGCCAACAAAACAGGTAAGTGTTTCATTTAATACATAATCACTGTCTAAATGGCCATTTGGTAAATATTCAAGTACACAGCCATTATTCCAGTCGTAGTTACCCCAATCTTTATTAGCGACAACAACGCCGCCTTCATACATTGAAAACTCCCAGCTTTGATCGAAGAAACTAAATAAATTACGGGTAGCACTGTCATCAGCCCAATTTCTTAGCGGAACAATAGGAGTGCCATGTTCTTGATCTATTTCGTAATTAATACCGTTTAGTTCAATGTATTTTTTACCATCTTTAAAGAAATAGAATTCTGGATTATTGGCAAATGATTTTAGTTCTTTGACACGCTCAACCATCTTTGATGCCATTTCATTCATAATTTGAACGTATTTAACCTGATTTGTTGTATCAATTTCAGGTGTTATTTCAGATTCAGGAGGTGGGGGTAATACTTCTTCAGGGATAGTGTCTGATTCTGATTTTGAAATAAATATCCACGGGGATTCCCATGCATTTTGAGTAATATTTGCTGGAGATTCACTAGGATTAACCCACCACTGAGCTTCAAAAATGCTGTCGTTAAATTGTACTTGCTCTTTAGCGGAATAGCTTTTACTTGGATCATAAGTTTCAGTTGCAAACAACGATCCAGAAGTAGCCAATAAAATTGCAGCTGACAATAGTTTTATATTCATATTAACACCTTGATATTAAATGGTTTTTAATTACTGTTAGTGAAATGTAATTTTTAAAAACTTTATATAATAAAATCATGTGGAAACTATCGTATAATATTATACATTTACTGTCGCTATGTTTTTTGTACTTGTTGCATATGTTTTTATGTAACAAATAGTATCTATAGCAACATACAGCGACGTTAGTATTCGCTACACTATGAATATTATGTAAATCAAAGGGAAAGGGTATGCATACACTATTAAAGGTCATAAAACAGATCATTGATAAGCATCTTATGGCCATTAATAGATACACATTAATGTTACTTGTCAGTGGGTATGTGGTACTTAGCTGGCTCGGATTAGTGTTTACCCATGAAGTGCATTTAACAGATGAAGTTGCGCGATTTATTTATTATATGGTGACGACAAGTAGCACCGTTGGCTATGGTGATCTAAGTCCAATAACAGCACAAGGACAGTTATTTGCAGCCTTATTTATTATTCCCTGTGGTGTGGGATTATTCGCATTATCGATTGGTAAAATAGCTGTTTTTTTTACTGATTTTTGGCGAGCAAATCGAAGAGGTAAACAAAATTTGAATTTAGAAAATCATATTATTGTTATAGGCATTAATAGCCGTCGAACTCCTCATTTACTTGAAATGTTAAAAAGGGAGGAGCAAGGGCGACGTGAAGTAGTGGTTGTCTCTTGTGAATATGATGAATCACCATTTTATACAGATATACATTTTGTGCGGGTTAATTCATTTACAGATGCTATTGAAATGGAGCGTGCTAGCCTTTCAACCGCCAGTGCAGTAATTGTTGATACTGATTTAGATGACGCGACATTAACCGTGAGTTTATTTATTGCAGAACAAAATAGTGATGCACATTTGGTGGCGCACTTTGATGATGCGATTAAGCGTGATTTGTTACATAAATACTGTCCTAACTCAGAATGTATATCTTCGTTATCCACAGAATTAGTGGCTAAATCTGTTATAGATAAAGGCTCAAGTTTTATTCATTCAGAGTTGGTAAGTGCACATAAAGGTCAAACTCAATACTCAATTGAAGTTCCGGTTGATATTAACAATATTACTTTAGAATCAATATATTACACATTTAAAAAACATCACGAAGCTATCATAATTGCAGTGCAGCAACAAGGTAAAGTCTGTGAAATTAATCCTAGCTTAACGACGATACTTAAAGCTGGCGATGTTGTTTATTACATTGCAGATGAACGTATTGTTGATCTAGTTTGGTAGCACTTAATGCGTGGTGATTTTGTGGGATTAATCACAGAACAGATTTTGTTTAATATACTATCAATCAATTAACAGATATTAATATGCCACTAGGTTTGTATTGTAATGTTTATTAATGATTAACAGGATGTGGTGTTTAGAGCATATATAAATATTAGTTTTAGATTATTAATTAAATACTGAATGAAAGTGATAATAAATAGAATTATATAAATTATTGCTGTTATATAAAATAGAAACAAAGCTAAGTTTGTCGGTATTCATCATAAGGAAATGACGATGCAGTGGGATGATGTGAAAGGGCCAAGATCTTTTTTTGGTAAAGCACCTGTTGATATTTACAAGCCTATTGAAATAGGGGAAACAGCAAAACTACGTTCAAATCGACATGAAATCAAAGTGAAAATTATTGAGTGTCAGTTTGACGTTATTAAAGGGGAAGTCATTGACGATAGTGCTGAGATTGGCTTAGTAACCTTAGTTAATGGTGATATGGTTGAGTTTGGAGCTCAACATATTGTTACCTTATACCGTAATTAGCTGAATAATGATGAAGGATAGTGAAATTGGTCGGTCTAAGTAAATCAGGCGCTGAACGCTATGGAAGAATCTTTGCTCAGTTGACTGATGAATCATGGGTATTTGGTGTGATTGTCGCCACCGTTTTTTTAGTCATAACATTATGCCTAAGTTATAGCATTATCTACTATGTTCCACTTTATCAACCAACAACAGAGCCTGCTATGGCTATAATGGCAACACTAAAACCGTTGATGTTTGTTTTTCCTCTTATTACCGCAGGGCTCACCTTTGTGGCAAGTTTTCGAGCTGTTAAATCATATTATAAATAATAAAACAGCTGCTTAAAAATAGGCTAATAATAGCGATGAGTTATCTGATAACTCATCGTTTTTTTTGAATGAAAATGCGTTAATTTTGTTAAATAAGTGAAATTAATGTTTTTCATGTGATTGATTAATGATAAAAATCCATACTGGTTATTTTTTATAGTTAATATTGACGCATTAATAAATATTGATGAGATTAATGTGTGATCGCTGGTTTATTTGATCGCTAATTGTTTACTCGTTTTTTTTAGAATTTACGCTACGATAGCGGCCATTTCTCGTTCATTTATTTATTAGATCATGAATATAAAAAAAGCGGTTTCTTATCTATTTGTTGCTGTAAGTTTCTTTGGCTGCATGTCAGTAGCACATGCTTATGACCAAATAACGCTTGGTCGCACGATTTTGCTTGAAATCGGTGATCATGGCGCAAAAATACCATTAGTCGTGTGCCGTAATACCGACGCAATTAAAGTAAAAGCAGAACGTAACTTACACCTTGAACGTATTAAAGTAACATTTAGAAATGGTGAAACGCGTAATGTTTCTTTCCATCGGGATCTGAAGAAAAATCAAGAAACGAGCTGGCGTAAATTTTCATACAAACGTTGTGTGAAGAAGCTAGAAGTGTACGGTAATTCTGATGGTACTCGTGCAGGCGTTAAAGTTTACGGCCGTCAAAAAGATTAACTAAAAAACGCCATATGTCTTATCTTTATCATAAAGGATGAGACAATATGGCGTTGTTTTTATTTGGGTGTTTTAAGCCTGATATAATCGATTAAATTATAATAGCCCGACGGTGAAGTGTAAGCCGTAAAACACTCCGCGTCCGATGATTTCTGCTGCAAACATAATCACAAAAGCAAGGCTACTTAAGGCAGTAACTGATATTGTCTGAGATGATTTAAATGCAGAGAATAACCATAAGCCACCCGCAATAACGAGCAATAGCAAACGGGTAATAATTGATCCTGAATAAATGGCTAAATGTTCAGCACCCGTCTGAATTGATGTTGTTATTTCAGCGATACTCACTAATTGCCAAGCTGTTATCACTAGATGAAGTGAAATAATAACGACACCAAATGTAGCTAATTTAGCGTTTAACGTTGGGGTTGTTGCACCTGTTAGGTTTAATAGTACGTAACCGAGTAATACACCTGACATTAATACGGTGCCAATAAACTCGACGTAAGTGAAACTGCTATCCCATACTGGAACGGTATTGATCAAATAGACTTTGATCATCGCTGCCATAAAAATAACACCAGCAATACTGACAACAATACGGGCAATTTTTAACGCATGCTCACTCGCAATTTTAAACAGTTCAGCAAGCCAATAAATACCACCTAAAGCAAAGAATAAGCTACCGGTTAGGATCTCGTTTGATAAACCAGAGTGACCGACACGGTTTAAGGCATTAAATGCACGTAAAGGACTACCAAGGTGCATGGTTGATGCCGCGAAACCTATCGCCATAAATGCCCATAAAATAAACATACTAAGCACCAGCGGTTGACGCTGTTTTGCTGTTGAGTCCATTTGGGATAAACGGCCTGCCATAGTGATATAGCCACCAACAGCAGTTTGTGCTAGCACAGTAAACACGACTAAAGGTAATTCAGGATATAACATTATTTTACCTCCCGAGGATTTTGCAGAAATCCACTGGTATCATTAACGGGCTTACCATTTGGATTTAGCTTAATGATTAAGTTTGGATGGGTAATATTTGAATCAGGTAATGGTGCACAATTAGCATTAGTGCCGTATTTTTTACGTAATTCACCGATCTCGCCAAATTCAATTGCGCGTAATGGACAACTATCGACACAGATAGGCATTAATCCTTCAGCGACGCGTTCAAAACAGCCGTCACATTTGGTCATATGACCTTTTTCTTCGCTATATTGTGGTGCGCCATAAGGACATGCCATATGGCAATATTTACAGCCAATACAAACATCTTCATTGACGACCACTAAGCCATCTTCTTCACGCTTATGCATTGCACCTGATGGGCACACTTTTGTACAAGCGGGATCATCACAATGATTACATGAAATTGACAGGTAATAAGAGAAAACGTCTTGGCGGAATACACCATTGTTTTCACTCCAGTTACCCCCTACATACTCATAGATTCGACGAAAGTTACGATCAATACCTAGATCTTTATTGTCTTTGCATGATAATTGACAAGTTTTGCAACCAGTACATTTACTTGAATCGATGTAAAAGCCGTATTGTTTTTTCGGTGTCATTACGCAACTCCCATGCTTTTCACAAGTTTCACTTCAACAAGGTTAGTGTGAGATGGATTAGATTTCGCCAGCGGGCTTGGACGGCTAGTGGTTAATACATTAATTGAACCGGCCTGATCGACACCTTTGCTGTTAGGTGAATACCAAGCGCCTTCGCCAAGTGCAGTGACATGGGGCATGATACGAGGCGTCACTTTTACGCGAACATTCATTTCACCTTGTTTACTGCGTACACTGACGAGATCGCCATTTTTAATGCCACGAGGTGTCGCATCAATAGGGTTCATCCATAACTCTTGTGGTGCTGCGGCTTTTAAAATATCAACGTTAGCATAAGTTGAATGGGCACGAGCTTTGTAGTGGAAACCCGTTAACTGCAGTGGGAATTGCTCACGATCTTTTGAATCCCAACCATTAAATGTTGAGTGATATTCAGCGATCGGTGTAATTTTCTCATCGTCACTTAGGGTCCATTCTTTTGCTATAACTGCTAGCTGTTCGGAATAGATTTCAATTTTCCCTGATGGTGTTGCAAGTGGATTGGCAATGGGATCAGCACGGAAATCTTCATATGGCACATACGGACGATCAAATTGTTTCTTATAGATCCCTTGCTTACGCATTGTGTCGTAATCAGGTAAATTTGCGTCATTATTTTGCTTAACAGTTTCAGCATACATCCACTGTAACCATTGCTCTTGAGTACGTCCTTCAGTAAAGGCTTTTTCAACACCCATACGCTTAGCCACACCTGACATAATGTCGTAGATTGGCTTACATTCAAAACGGGGTTTGATGGCTTGGCTAGCGAAGATGAAATAAGGCATAGATGCAGCAGCACCGTCCATACAGAAGTCAGATTGTTCTGATGTAGTACAGTCAGGCAGAACAATATCTGCATATTTAGCGGATGATGTCATGTGGTTATCGATAACAACGATCATTTCACATGCTTTTTCATCTTGTAGAATATCATGGGTACGGTTGATATCTGAATGCTGGTTTATCAAACAGTTACCAGCATAGTTCCAAATGAATTTAATTGGATTATTGAGTTTTTCTGCACCTAAGATTCCGTCTGTTTTATCTGTCATTTCATGGGCGCGGAAAATGGCATCAGTCCAAAGGAACATCGGAATAGAGGCTTTCACTGGGTTGGCGACTTTAGGGAAGCGTACAAATGGGTAACTATGGCTACCTTCTCGTGCTCCTGTACCACCACCTTGAAGACCCACTTGGCCACGTAGAAGCGACAGCATCATGATAGCTTTACAAGCTTGCTCACCATTAGCTGAACGTTGTAATCCCCAACCTTGAGTGATGTAAGTACGGTTTGAGTTACCAATTTCACGGGCTAATTTAATGATAATGTCAGCAGGAATACCGGTAATAGGCGCAGCCCATTGGGGCGTTTTTGGTGTTTTATCATCGCCATTACCGACAATATAGTCTTTGTAACTGCCGTTTTTAGGCGCTGATACTGGTAATGTTTTGGCATCATAGCCAACACAATATTTATCAAGGAAAGCTTGATCAACTTTATTTTCAGTAATTAATACATGGGCAATAGCGGCACATAATGCGGCATCTGTTCCATGTTTAATTGGAACCCACTGATCTTCACGGCCACTAGCGGTGTCGGTGTAACGAGGATCAATGCAAATTGTGCGGGTATGGCTGATTTGCTGGCCATCAACAAAACTATGAACTTGGCCGCCACCAGACATACGTGTTTCTGCTGGGTTATTACCAAACATAATGCACAAATCAGCATTTTGTACATCATCAACACTGTTGTTATCAATAAATGAACCGTAGAAAAAGTCACTCATACGCTCAATGTTGGCAGCTGAGTAGTCACCATAATGGTTTAGGTAACCACCACAAAGGTTCATCATTCGTGCAATTAGCGTGCTAGATGGATCCCAACTTTTCGTCACAGTGCCACCAAGTGTGCCTGTACCGTAGTTAAGATAAACTGCATCATTACCATATTCTTTAATGGTATGTTTTAAGTTATTGCCAATAATATCGAATGCTTCATCCCAACTAATACGTTGAAATTTACCTTCACCACGTTTGCCGATACGTTTTAATGGGTATTTAAGGCGATCAGGGTTGTAGACACGACGACGCATTGAACGGCCACGTAGACAGGCACGGACTTGGTGAGAATGGTTGAAAACATCATCACCTGTGTTATCCGTTTCAACATATTTTATCTCACCATCAACGACATGCATACGTAAAGGACAGCGAGAACCACAGTTCACCGTGCATGATGACCAAACGATTTTCTCATCGGGCTTTGCTGGGGTTTCTTTAGCAATCGCTTTAACGCTGGTGAATGGTAGGGACATTCCTCCAGCTGCGGCTGCTAATAAAGAACCACTTTTTAGCACGCTACGACGACTGACGCTAAGTGGCTTTTTTGAATCTGTCACATTATCCCCTTAAGACATTGCTTTTTTATTTTATGAGGGGAGAAAGTATGCCTTCATGAAATTATCATTTATTGTTTTGCGTCAATATATGTAAGATAGTTTCAAAGCATTATTAACTTAATGATGTAAATTAATAGATTATGAGAAATGATGTTCATTTGTAGCGATATGGAAAATATAAAAACATTGAGCCGAGTTATTGGTGGGTTATTTTATTACCACCCCAGCCAGTATGAAACGGTAGGCCTTAGTGCGGTATTAAGCTTGGATCATACTGGTTTTACTCAGTTTGATACCACGATAGCGGCAATTTCGGCAACGGATCCCCATACATTATCTGTCTGGCATGATGAGTTATTCACCGGAATAGGGGAGATGAAAGCACCGCCGTGGGGATCAGTTTATTTAGATAAAGAAGCGGTGGTCTTTGGTGATTCAACGCTCCACTTTCGACAATTTTTACAACAATACGGCATCAAATTTGAAACGAGCCATAATGAACCAGAAGATCAATTTGGACTTATGTTAATGGTGATCGCAAGTTTAATTGAAGATAACAATTTGGATGCGGTTACTGAGTTGTTATCCAAACATTTATTGCCTTGGGCTCCACATTATTTAGCGCTACTTCAACAGGTTGCTCCTACTGGAGCTTACCGAGAGTTGGCTGAGTTAGGTCAAGCTTTTATTGTGGCTCTTGCAAAAACGTTTAATGCCGAAATAGTGCCAGGTAAGATCTATTTTAATGCGTGAATCAAAGCAATATAGTCGGCGTCAGTTATTTACGCACTTCGCACGTCAGCCAATAGAATCACCACCACGGTTATTAATCAGCAATACTTGCGATAATCTTTATGGTTATTGTGAAAGTTGTGTTGATGTTTGCCCAGAGCAGGCGATCTTATGGTTGGCGGATAAAAAACCAACGATTGATGTTGCAAAGTGTCGTCATTGTAAACGATGTATTGATGCCTGTTTTATCAATGCAATCACAATAAATGAGTAATAAGCATTGGCCTTACTTTATTTTTATAAGTTGAAATAGCGTATATATTGACTAAACATACTATTGTTAGTTGCTATATACCCATGAAAATTAAGGATGCAATAAAAAGAGGCATTTTCTGCTATTCGGTGCAGTAATATTCGCCTTATATTGATATTCTAATCCCATATGCAATTAAATGTTAATTGGTTCATGACTTATAAGGATAAATGTTTATGACTGATACACCTAAGCGTGCTTTAGTTGTTGAAGGTGGTGCCATGCGTGGTATTTTTGCTACGGGTGTTTTAGACGCATTTCTTGAAAAAAATTATAACCCATTTGATTTTACGATTGGTGTGTCTGCTGGATCAATGGTGCTAATGGGTTACTTATGTAAAAACCATAAGCGTAATTATCAAGTCATCACTGAGTATGCGCGTAGTAAGTCATTTATTAATTATTTTCGTTTTGCTAAAGGCGGCAATCTTATCGATATTGATTGGTTATGGTCTGAAAGTATTAACAATCTGCCATTAGAAATTGATAAATATGAAAGCCAAGGTATTCCTTTATTTGCGACAACAACAAATATTGTTACTGGCGATGCTGACTATATTGAAGTGAAACGAGATAACTTACAAAGCTTGATGACAGCAACATGTGCATTACCCATTGTTTACCGTAACTTCCCCAAAGTGGATGGTATTGCCATGAGTGACGGTGGTATTGCTGATCCTATTCCTGTTATTGAAGCTTATCGTCGTGGTGCGCGTGATATTACGGTTATTTTATCTCATGCACAGGCTAATTTTGTTCATAGTCATCAAGTTCCGTGGTTAACACGTAAAATATTCAAAACAACACCTGTATTTGGGCAAGAATTTCTTACAAAAGAATCTCGGTATAATAAAGCATTGTATTTTATCCGTAATCCACCTGCTGATTGCCGTATTACTGCGATTGTACCAAATAAAGATTTTCTGATTAAACGTTTAACACGTGATGTAAATAAATTAAACGCTGGATATGAGTTGGGTCGCCAAGCTGGGTTTAAGATGATCAATGATGAGCAAGCATTAAGTTAATTGATGTGTGACAGAGTGTTATTTGATATTCAATATGAGTTTGGAAAATCGGGTAGTTAGATAGGTTTTCCTTTTTACCATGAGAGAGTATGGTATGAACTCAAAGAATATACTGTACTAGGAAAATAATATGAGCATTGTTGATGCTGCGGAAAAGCGTTATTCAACCAAAGTTTTTGATCCTTCTCGTAAGTTGAATGATGATCAATTACAACAAATTAAAGCGTTGATTCGATTAAGTGCTTCTAGTGTAAATTCACAGCCTTGGCATGTTATTGTCGCAGCAACCGATGATGCCAAGCAGCGTATAGCAAAATCGGCTGAAGGCCCTTATGTTTTCAATAAGCCTAAAATGTTGGACGCTTCACATGTGCTCGTTTTTTGCTCAAAAACAGCTATTGATGATGATTATCTAAATGACTTATTAGCGTCTGAACAGCAAGATGGCCGTTTCTCTAATGAACAATCAAAACAGCGCATGGTTGATGGACGTAATTTCTTTGTTGATTTACATCGAAAAACCTTAGGTGATGCTGATCAATGGATGCAAAAACAAGTGTACTTGAATATTGGTTCACTATTATTAGGTGTTGCAGCCATGGGGATTGATGCAGTGCCGATTGAAGGTTTTGATTGTGATGTATTAGATAAAGAGTTTAATCTTAGCGCGCAAGGTTTTACTAGTTTAGTGGTAGTGCCTGTTGGCTACCATAGTGCGGATGATTTTAATGCCAATGTGCCTAAGTCACGCTGGCATGATGAACAAATTTTTACGGAGTGTTAACCCATGATTTATTTATTAGCTGAAATTAAAGCAAACCCAAACTGTATTGAAAAAGCACAAGCACTATTAGAGTCGCTAATTGCACCGACGCATTTAGAAAAAGGTTGTGAGAGCTACCAGTTGTTCGCTGATCAAAACGTCGATGGTTTATTTATAATGCAAGAAGTGTGGTTTTCTCAAGCACATCTTGATGAGCATTTAGAAAGCACACACTTTATGAATTTTCTAACTACGGCGGAAGAATATAAATTATTTGAATATGTGAAATTACGTCCAATGAATTTGGTTGGCTAATTTAGCTTAAATAAAAGCCACTATCTGTGTTTGCTGTTACAACAAACACTGGCAGTGGCTTTTTTATCACTAAAATTTTGTTATGACTAAATATTATTAAGCTATTATTGGACGTAATCCACTGATGATCAATTGCTTATCAACATGATAATCGGTCGCGTAATGACGCAATTTACAGTCATTACCATCATGACAACCACAACTTAAACAACGTTTTGCTTCATTTATTGCCGCTTGGTGGCTATAGCCTTTCTCAACTTCATTAAAACTTAAATGACGTGCGTTTACGTGCAGCTCTGACATTTGATTACGCATAACGTGTGTTAAGGCATGTTCAAGCTGAGCTTCAATATCTGTTGAATTATTATCTGCAAGTAATGAGCGCATAATATTTTTAAGTTTATCGACATGATCAGGGCGAATTAAATGCCCACGAGCCACATTGCGCTCACGGAATGACTCAGTGTAGAGTTTTTCCATGTTGCCACCAAATTGCACATCGATTGCTTGAGCTGCTTTACGGCCATCTGCGATGGCTTCGATTGCAGTGGCTGGGCCGCGACGAAAATCACCAATACCAAAGATGTTATCAACGCCAGAATACATGGTGTGCTCATCGGTATTGAGCGTATTCCAACGACTCATTGGTAGCTCTGTGGTTTCGTTAGCTAAAAAGTCAGTATTAGTTTTTTGTGACACAGCCGCTATCACTGTATCAAATTCAGCATAGATATATTCACCTGTCGCTTTAGGAGAACAACGTCCAGAAGCATCCGGTTCACCTAACGCCATTGTTTCTAATTTCACTTGGCAAATATGATCATTGTCATCAGCAATATTTTCCACTGGATTGGTCAAAAATAGGAATTTAACCCCTTCGTGTTCTGCTTCTTCAATTTCATAAACTTCAGCCGGCATTTCATCACGGGTGCGACGATAAATAAGGGTTGTGTCTGCTCCTAAACGTAAAGCGGTTCGTGCACAGTCAATTGCTGTATTGCCGCCACCGATAACAGCCACTTTTTTACCAATGGTGTAGTGCTTATCAAGCATTTGATCTTTTAAAAAGTCGACCCCAAGATAATGCCCATTAAGATCGGTTCCTTGATAATGCATTTCACTGGCGAGTGAAGCACCAACTGCTAAACAGACGGCATCATAGTTGTGTTGTAATGATGATAGCGTAAAATCCGTCCCCAGCTTTTTATTGGTTTCAATCGTCATACCATTACGGCACATGATGTCAATTTCTTGATCTAAAATAGCTTTAGGTAAGCGGTATTCTGGAATGCCGTAACGTAACCAACCGCCAGCTTGAGGCATTGATTCAAAAATAGTGACGTTGTAACCTTTGTTGCTTAAGAAGTAACCACAACTTAGTCCACCAGGACCTGCACCAACGATGGCAATATGCTGCGCTTTAGTGGATTTTTTTATTGGGGTATAAGCATGTAATGATGCTAAATCAATATCTGCGGCATAGCGTTTTATTTGTCGAATCGCAATCGAACCATCTACCAATTTACGCTGACATTTCGCTTCACAAAAAGCAGGGCACACACGACCAATAGACAATGGCATTGGTAGTGTTTTTTTGATGACTTCAATGGCTTTTTGAGGTTGATTGGTTGCAATAAAATAGAGATAAGATTGAATATCAACATCTGCTGGGCAAGCAACTTGACAAGGAGGAACACTGCAACTGATATTGGGTGCGGATAAAATCTGTTCCAGCGCTTGTTTACGACGTTGAATTAATGCGGTCGATGTTGTTGTAACGACCATGCCTTCAGTCGGATGAATACGACATGCTTTAACTGTGCCGTGGTGTTCTATTTCAACATCGCATAGGTCACAGTTGTGATGAAAACCGTCAATATTACATAGCGATGGGATTGTAATGCCACATTCTTCAGCAGCTTTGAGCAAGGTTAGACGTTGACTTACCTTGAATGTGTTACCGTCAATAATGATATTTACCATTAATAGTCTCTATTCTTGTTATCGACTGAGAACAAAGTTGTATTGATATCGTTAGTGTTTCTCAGTGATTTTTAATTATTTTATGAATTACTTAAAGGCTATATCCGTATAAGCCAAAGATGCGAATTGCTTATAACAAAGCAGAGGTTAGGCGTATTAAATTGTCTGTTATATGTTCGTTGGCTAAATAGGGACGGCATCATAGCATGATGCTTTGGAGGTATAAAGAGAGCTATTGTCGGTTGTGTTTTTATTTTTTATATTTAAAATCAAATAATTAAAATAGGTAATCGTTTGCTATGTGATGTTTTTATGGGAATTTTATTTGTAATAAACTTAAGGGCTAATCATAAGAAATCTGAATTATTACTGTTTGTTTTTAGGTTTGTTATTGTTGGGAATGCCTTGATGGTATAACCTAAAGCTCACGCAAGGGGGCACAATGTCAAAAAGCATATTTTTATTACGTCATGGTCAAACAGTTTTTAATGCACAACAGCGCTTACAAGGACATTGTAATTCTAACTTAACAGACTTGGGGCAACATCAAGCTGCTGCGATTGGTTTATCTCTACAAAACAAATTAGCAAATAAGCGTCAATGGACAATATATTCCAGCCCATTAGGCCGTGCGATGCAAACTGCTGCAATCGTTGCTGAACAAATAGGTATTGATGTAAGTGAGATTGTACAAGATGCACGCTTACAAGAATTTTGTTTAGGTGATTGGGAACAAGCATATATTCCTGATATTAAAGCAACACAGCCACGTCTTTGTGAACAACGTGATTGGTATTTAATGGCACCAAATGCTGAGTCTTATTATGCCGTTAAAGATCGTATTGAAGATTTTCTGGCTGATGTTTCAGTGCCAGAAAATGTCATTGTTGTTTCTCATGGGTTAACCGGCGCTGTATTTCGTGGTGTTTATGTCGGCATGACTTACAATGAAGTTTTCTCTCAAGATTTACCACAAGATGCTTATTTCTTATTAGCTAACGATAAAATCAGTCGTATTCAGTGTGATATCCACAGTATCGCTGCCTTTGCCGTCTAAGTAGCCATAACAGCAAACTAATAGTAACGTTTTATCTATTAATAAAAATTATCTTTCATTTCTGCATAAAGTATAATAAAACACAGTTTAGATAACGAATTTATGCTTATGTTCATTGTTGGTTCATTTATAGAAAGCTATTATTGAAATAGATAATAAAAGTATTGAATAAATGTTTGAATAAGCAGACTTATCAGGTATGAGATAAACATTAGGATAACCTAATGGCCTGATTGATATAATTTTAGAGAGGCGTGTCCATGAGAAATTTACTTACTGGTTTTTTTGCTGTTGTAGTCGGTTTATTTGCAGTTTCTTTTGCTGCCATTATGGCATTGTTTCTTGGTATTGCAGCAATGATTGCGAAGCCATTTATTAAACGTAAACTTGCAGCTGAAGGCATGCAATACGAAGAAAATAATTTTACAGAAGGCTTTGCTGGCCAAGATGAAACCATGAACAGTGTTTTCCGTCAGCAACGTCAAACGACAGCAAATGTGATTGATGGTGAATGCGAAGATGTGACTAGCCGAAAGTTTTAGTCGACGTCATATAAGCACTGATTATATCCAGAACGCCTAGCTATTATTGCTAGGCGTTTTTGTTTGTACTCAGCGACAGTTATTGAACGTTATAGGCTTTTGCTTTAACCATATTACGGTATTGCGATGGCGTAATATTAAACTCTTTTTGAAACCGTGTAGAAAAATGATACGGATCTTTATAGCCTACTTGCTCAGATACATCAGACAATGACATTCCAAAATCACGCAATAACTCTTTGGCTGTTTCCATTCTTATTTTTCGTAGATATTGATGGGGGGCTTGGCCAACTTGATCTTTAAATTTACGATTAAAGCTACGAAGGGGTAATTCACAATGCTGTGCAATTTGTTTCGAGGTTAATGGTTGTGACATATAGCGCTGCATCCAATCTTGCGCTTGAGCAATAGATTCATCAAATTGCACCTGACCGCCAATTTCATAAAAAGGTTGATGACCTGATTTACTGATTTCGTGGCCGTAATGGGTTTCGATAGTGTTGGCAATTTTTTGCCCATAATATTTAGAGATCAAATACAACACCATCTCGGTTTGTGAGTTAATACTTTCAGTGCAGTAAAGCCCGTTAGCTGAAGTAATAGAGGCTTGACGGTTAAGTTTTATTTGTGGATAACGCTGTGAGAATTTATCATAAAAATACCAATGAGTCGTTGCTGTTTGATTATTTAATAACCCCGTTTCAGCCAACCAAGTTACACCAGTACCTGTCGCAATGATCTGTGCGCCATTATGGTATTGCTTAATAAGCCAAGCAGGGATTTGTGGGTGTTTTGATAGTGATGAAATAGGGTTCCCCCACATTGGCGGCACAATGATAATGTCAAAATCAGATGGATCTTCAAAGGTAATATTCGGTTGAATACGAATACCTGCGGTGAGGGTTGGAGATTCAAGAGTAGAAGCAATGAGTTTAATTTCAAAAGGAGATTGTTGTTGTGTCTTACGATCTCGAAGGCTAGCTGCACTGGTTAACATCTCAGCACTAAGTGAAATTCCCGTAATTAATGCCCTATGAAAAAGTATAAAACCCACTTTCATTATTCCACCTCTGACTATAATTGTGCATAAAACACACATCATTGTAATGTTTTCACACTTCTGGCTGAAATGTCAGTGATTTTGGCATAAATGCAGAATGAATCACAGGTCAATGCTGATATTCTGTTTCAAACGGTGTATTAAATCGATCTCAGGATATTAAAATGGCAAAATTACCGCTAATTGTTGGTTTGGGTGGCATTAATGCCGCTGGTCGCAGTTCTGGTTTTCATAACTACAAACTTATGATTGCTGATGTGCTATCTGAAGATGCAATGCAGTCAACATGGCAAGATCTTGCTCGTCGAATGGGATTGAGTGATGATGGCGCTATTACTGAAGATATTATTACTGCAATTAAAGCGGGTACTTGTGTACGCCGTATTGATTCTTTTGATCCTGATAATTTGCTCTATCAATATAAAGCGAATCTCAATTCAGCCGATGATCAAATCACCTTTACTTTACGTAAATCGAAATTACCTAATCATATTCCAAGTAATTGGCAGGTTGATATTCAAGGTACAAAAGCCGTTATTACTGTGAATGGTAATTTTGATGCATTAGTTGAAGGGCGTGTTACTTTTCCTGTTTCTAGTGGCGGTAATATTCCAGCTGGTTTTGATCCTAGCAAATTATATAACTCTCGCTTCCATCCACGAGGTTTGGCGCTGACTGTCTATGGTGCTTCTGATGCACTTAACTCGTTAGGGTTTGAATGGGATGATGTGCTTCGCCATATCAAGCCTGATGAAGTGTCAGTCTATGCTGGCAGTGGTTTAGCACAAATTGATGATAACTCATTGGGTGGTATGATTGCGGCGCATCTTACTGGCGGTCGTGTAAGTTCTAAGATGATGGCATTATCATTAGCGCAAATGCCTGCTGACTTTATTAATGGTTATGTGATTAATAGCATTGGCGCAACGGGCACAAATATGGGGGCGTGTGCGACGTTCTTATATAATTTACGTCAAGGTATGCATGATATTCAACATGGCAAAGCGAAAGTTGTTATTGTTGGTAATGCAGAAGCCCCCGTTGTTCCCGAAATAATGGAAGGCTTCCGTGTGATGGGTGCACTGGCAGAAGATGAACAATTAAAAGCACTTGATGGTACTGACAGTGTTGATAATCGTCGTGCTTGTCGTCCATTTTCGTCAAATGCGGGCTTTACCATGGCAGAATCAGCGCAATTTGTGGTGTTGATGGAAGATGAATTGGCTCTTGAATTAGGCGCTAATATCTATGGCTCTGTGGCTGATGTATTTGTAAATGCTGATGCCAATAAAAAGTCAATTTCAGCGCCAGGAGTGGGTAACTATGTCACCGTTGCGAAAGCGGCAGCATTGGCAAAAGCTATTCTTGGTGAAGAGGGCGTAAAACAAACATTTGTCCAAGCACACGGCACGGGTACTCCTCAAAACCGCGTGACTGAAAGTCATATTCTTAATGAAGTTGCTAAAACATTTGGTATTGAAAGCTGGCCTGTTGCAGCCATTAAATCATATGTAGGTCATTCAATGAGTGCAGCAGCAGGCGATCAGCTTGTGGCTTCATTAGGTGTGTGGCAATACGGTTGGTTACCTGCGATTAATACCATTGATCATGTTGCTGATGATGTTCATCGTTCAAATCTGAATATTCTTACTGAGCACACCTTTGCGGGTGATTGTGGCCAAGATTACAAAGCCGTTATTCTTAATGCGAAAGGCTTTGGTGGTAATAATGCTTCAGGGCTTGTGTTATCTCCTCAACAAACACTTGCAATGTTAACCGCGAAATATGGTACTGATGCAATGGCTGCTTATCAGGTGCGTAATCAGGCAGTTAAAGCGGTAACAACCCATAATGATGCTAGTGCATGCCAAGGGCAAGAAACCATTCGTTATCAATTTGGTGAAGCAGTAATGAATGAACATTCAGTTACTATTACACCTGATGCGATAAAATTGTCTGAGTTTGAACACGCGATCGTATTGAACAGTGTTAATCCTTATGCTGATTATAACTAGAATAAGATAAGAAAATAGAGAATAGAAAGCAGGTTATTTATGGCCTGCTTTTTATTACGACGAAAATGAACAACAAGGATCATAGGTTAGTGACTAGAAAAAAAATAGCAGCGATATGGATTGGTGTTACCACTTTACTTGCTGTATCAACGTCGGCTTATAGTGCGACATGTTCAAATAATGGCGATGTACTGCCATTATGGAACACCAGTGCTAGCCGTAGTGCGATCACGCAGTTTGTCAATGAAGTAACAACCGTTGGAAATCCTGATTTTGTAAAACCCAGTGCCCGTATTGCGGTATTAGATAATGATGGAACCTTGTGGCCTGAAAAACCAACTTATACGCAGTTTTTGTTTGCCTTTAGTCAAATAAAGCATGAGAGTGCGCAGCACCCTGAATGGAAAACAGAAACACCGTATAAGTGGGTATTAGATAACGACACTAAAGCTATTTTTGCAAAAGGTTGGGGAGCATTACTGCCTATTCTTGCTACATCACAAGCAGGATTAACACCGGAACAATATAATAAAGATGTCTTAAATTGGCTTTCAACAGCGCAATCACCACGATTTAAGCGCCCTTATACCGATCTTGTTTATCAACCGATGGTAGAGTTGATTGATTATCTCCATGCGCATCAGTTTAAGGTGTTTATTGTAACCGGTGCTGGTGGTGCGTTTGTAAAGCCGTGGAGTGAAGCTATTTATCACATTCCTGCTGAAAATGTGATTGGTACTGCATTTGGTTATACCTATAAAGATGGGTCATTAATTAAGAATGATAAGCTAGTGTACATTGATGATGGTCCGCAAAAGGCGATCAATATTGCGACGATCATTGGTAAGCGTCCTATTCTTGCGGTGGGTAACTCGACGGGTGATAAAGCAATGCTCTCATGGACAACCTCTCAAAAAGGGGCAAGCTTAGGTATGCTGATTCATCACACTGATAGTCAGCGTGAATGGCAATATGGTGCTGATTCTTTTGAAGGTAAATTTACGCCGGAGCTAATGCAAGCAGCGAAACAGCATAAATGGCAAGTGGTTGATATGAAACAAGATTGGTGTCGAATTTTTCCAACTAAAGCGGAACGTCGTCCATTATAGTTAGATAATGACTTGATGATGCAGTGCTTACGCTTTTGCTAAAATGCATGAGTGAATAAACAATAAAAAGCCGAGTAAGAGAGTAATCTTAGCTCGGCTTTATCGTGTTTAGTCTTGTTTAAATTACTTCTTTAAACGAGTGATTTTAGTTGCTTTACTGCTAATAGCTTTGCGTAAACGTGCACGACGTTCAGCGGCTGATTGATCTTGTGTTGGGTTGTTTTGACGACCTGCACGATCACGGTAAGCAGCTTTAGTGTTCATTCGCTCAACTAAGGCTTCACGGCTCTTAGGCTCGTAGCCTTCTAATTGTACGCGGTGAATACGTTGATTAATCAAACGTTCGATTTGAACTAAGGTTAGTTCTTCTTCACGGCTTACAAACGAGATTGCATTACCTTTTTGTCCTGCACGACCTGTACGGCCAATGCGGTGAACATAGTCTTCTGCCAAAAATGGCATGTCGTAGTTAACAACATAAGGCAAGTTTTGAATATCTAAACCACGAGCAGCAACTTCTGTTGCTACCATTACGCGTGCTTTACCTTCTTTAAACTCTTCTAATGCACGACGACGCGCACTTTGTGCTTTGTCACCGTGGCAAAGAACCGCTTTAATACCATCAAGTTTTAGCTCTTTAACCAGTTGGTTAGCTGTTTCTTTGTAGTTTACAAATACAAGTACTTGAGGCCAGTTTTTCTTACCAATTAATTCAGATAGCATTTCACGTTTGCGATCTTCATCAACAGGGTATACCACGTGAGCCACTGTAGAAGCAGTACTGTTTTCTGGTGTAACTGTAATGCGTTGTGGTTTACGAAGAATATCTGCTGCTAATGCGTTCATTTGTGCAGAAGATGTCGCAGAGAACAACATAGTTTGTGGCTTAGTACGAATATCTTCTAGAATAACGCGAATCGCACCGATAAAGCCCATATCAAGCATACGGTCAGCTTCATCAAATACTAAACATTCTAGATTAGCTAATGAAACGTTATGTTGTTCCATGTGTTCAATTAAACGACCCGGTGTTGCAACTAGAATATCAACACCTTGTTCTAGGCGTTTTTCTTGTGTTGCCATTTTTTTGCCACCAAAAACAGCCGTACAATTAATGTTGGTGTATTTAGCATAATCGTTGATGTTAACTGAGATTTGTTCTGCGAGTTCGCGCGTTGGTGCAAGGATTAATGCACGAACGTTAAAACGGCTTTTTGTTGCTGGTTTGTCCAACAACTTTTGAATAATAGGTAATGCAAAAGCGGCTGTTTTGCCTGTTCCTGTTTGTGCTAATGCTAAAATGTCAGCACCACGTCGCGCTTGAGGAATCGCTTTTTGCTGAATTGGGGTCAATTTCTCGTAACCAATATCGGTTAATGCTTTAACAAGCTCTGGAGAAAAACCTTGAGATAAAAATGACATGCTGTGTTCCTAAACTGTCGGCCTATGCCGATTACATTCATAAACTAATGATTATGGTCAGTTTATGAATGTAATCCGCGAATAAAATGACCGCGTATTATAATAGATTGTAGATTATTGCGCTACCGTATCCTGAGCTAATATAAACCCCGCATTACGCGGGGTTGATAGCATCATTGATAGAACAAAAAGCTTACTTAAATTCAGCTTTGCGCATACGGTTTAATACCGCCATAACTTCAATGACGCGAGGTTTAGCCATTTCACCATACTTAGGCATCATATCAGCCCAGTTATCGTGCAACATATTGGCAAACGCACGAGTAGGATTTTTTTCCCAACCTTTTGTTTGTGCTAGTTGGAACCATAGGTACCCAATAGCTAATAGCTGGCTAGAGTGAGCTATTTGCTCTAATGCTTGTAAATCAATGTATTCACGACCAAAACGAAGAGACGTCTTGTCTTTAACCTGAATACGGAATTTACCTTCTTCTAGCATTGCTTGTAATGCACTGCGGTTTATTTGACGTGTGCGAGGATGAACAATAACTTCTGTTCCTTCTTGCTTACGACGTGTTGGGTGAGAAGCTACCACAGCACGTGCTTTTTCTGTCACATCAACAGCATCATAGTTGTGCATTTGAATGACAGTATCAGCAACATCAAGATAGTCACCAGAACCGCCCATTACCAACATAACTGAGATGTTGTGTTGATCGCGTAATAGTGCAATACGGTCAACCAATGGTGTTATTGGCTCATCTTCTTTACAGATCAGTGCTTGCATACGTTCATCACGGATCATGAAGTTAGACGCTGATGTGTCTTCATCAATCAATAAGGCTTCAGCGCCTGATTCAATTGATTCTTGTAACCATGATGCTTGTGACGTTGAGCCTGACGCATTTTGACTACTAAAAGCAGTTGTGTCTTTACCCATTGGTAAGTTGCTGATGTAAGGTGATAGGTCAACATTGTGAACACAACGACCATCTTCAGCGCGAATTTTAGCCGCCGCGTAATTGGTAACAACGTACTCACGGCCATCGCCAGGAATATGATCATATACTGAGCGTTCAATAGCACTCAGCAACGTTGATTTACCATGGAAGCCACCACCAACGATAAGCGTAATACCTTCAGGAATACCCATACCGCGTATTTTGCCTTTATGAGGCGCTTCTAGTTCAACCGCTAAGTTATCAGGGCTTAGGAATGGCACTGCTTCCGTTAGTGGTAAATCACTATTACCAGCAAGGCGAGGTAATAAGCTGCCATCAGCGACAAAGGCTAATAATTTGTGTTGTTTAAGCTGGCTTCGTAGCGCAACTTGATCTTCAACCGCTTCACAGTGACGTTGTAACTCATCCATGGGTAATTCACGCGCGATAGTGGCACGACGAATCATCTTTGGTAAGTAGAATGTCAGTAGATTAAGGGTTTTTTTCGCAATAATAGTACGGCCATCAGCGGGCATATTAATGCGGAAACGTAATTCAATACCTTCTTCATCAAACACAACTGAAGTGCGATCAAGAATGGTTTGTCCAGGCATGTCAATTAAGACAGCATTATCTTGCTGGGATAATTCAGCAAAGAAGCGTGCAATAAAATCACGAGCTGCACGTTGATAATCAGTCGATTTTTCACGTAGCCATTCAAGGTCAGTTAATGACCAAGCGCGACGGGCACGAACGCGAGAAGCAGGCGCAAAAGGATCCGACTGAACGGTATCGATAAAAAAGTCGAAATCAACAAAGTGATATTCACCGCGCATACTTGAATAGCTACGGTAGTTATGACGGTCAATTTTATGGAGTTTGGCTTCGAGTAATTGCATATCGCCCCGATATCGTTCGTTATTAAATACAGAGCGCATAATGTGGTTGGCTCTAGTCGCTGGATATTACACTAAACACTGACTTTTAGCATGAAAACTTTATCTAGGTCACAAAAAAACGTTTTAAGCGTCGATTGTTTCAAAACGAAGAAATAACAAAATGTAAAGTAATATTACGCTAACAAAATAATACTAATGCTGAAGTGATCGTTATGAAGCAAAGCTTTTATTTATGAGCCATATCATCATTAAATAGCACCAATAGGGCATTGAATACCCAAAAGGCATATTAATTCCTTGTATATATATGTTTATTCTTGGTTTTTTTGGGGTGATAAATTAATTATATTTATATGAACATTTAAATATAGTTTAGAACACTAAAATATTGTTTATTAGAAGTGATTATTAGCACTAAAAATGAAATTGTAAGTAAAAGTAAACTATTTTCGTCTTTTCTATCACTCAATACTGGTTATCTTTGCTGTTATGATGCATTCTTAAAAGATAAAACAACGAAAACTTACATAAAACCAATGAGTTATTCCTTTTTGGTATAATTTATCTGTGTTATGTAACAATGATTATCAAGGTAACAACTATGAATAAACCACAGCTTAAAACTATTGCCGAAAACGCTTTTTTTTCAATGTTTCGTCGCAAAGCTGATGTGTGTGATATTCAGGAAACCTTTTATGGTTGGGTAGTTTTTCTTGCCTCAGGGAAGTCGAAAATTGTGGTCAAATTTTCGCGTGAAGTAGGTCGAATTGGTAAAGAAGTGGCGAGTTTAGAGCAGTTACGTAAAATTGTGTCGTGCCCTGTGCCTGAAATTTATTTATTTGGTCGAGAAGCAGGCTATGACTATATCGTTTTAGATTGGTTAGACGGTGTCTCTGCACATCAATTACCAGAAGATTCTAAAGCGGTGATGACATTCAGAGAAGATTATACTGATATTTTATTAGCGCTACATGAACATCAGCATCCACAAGGTTTTGAACTTTCAAATGGTCAATTTAGCCAAAATTTAAGTTCAGCATTTGATGATTGGATGGGAAGTGTCTATCACTATTTAATGAGTACAGGTTCCCCTTTCAGCTCGAAGTTAAAAGAAAAATTCACAGAACTTTGGGAAAATAGGACCAAAATATTAGCACCAATTGCCCATGAGTCATCGTCATTTGTACATGATGATTGTCATATTGCGAATGTGTTATTTGATCCTACCACGTTCAAAGTTGCAGGATTATTAGACCCTTGTGACAGTGGTTTTAAACATCGAGAATTGGATGTGATTCATTTATTTGATGTGCGTAGTGATTTACATATTGCAGAACGCTACTTAGAAAAAAGTCATTTAGATGATGGTTTTGAAGAGCGTCGTCATTTTTTTAGTCTATGGGATGATGCTAAGCATAGTCGCAATATGGGTTGGTATAATGAACAATGGTTAACGAATAAGTTTTCATTATATGAATCAGCAGTGCAGTAACGACGTACTTTAACGATATAGAATTATTTGGCATAACGTGAATCTACGTATTATGGTTAGTTATGGTTTGTAAAAATGTAAAGGAAGATGTGATTTATGAAGAAAACGGCAGTAGGTTTATTAACCTTGTTTCTTTTTGGTTGTGCTCAACAATTACCTGTCGACGATCAGCAACAAACAACAGCATCGGTAGCTAAGCCAATTACCAAACCATTAGCATTTGCATCAATGGTGACGGCTGCTGAGATAAAAGCAGCGGCAAAAGCACAAACTGCCGCCGCTGAAAAAAAAGCATCCCAAAAGCATCAACAGGCTTTAGTTAAAAAGGATGTGACAACAGATAAAATTACGGCTTCAACCGCATCAGCTAAGTTAGCATCTGTTGATCATAAGCAAAAGGCGGCCACAAAAAAGACCACCAAAGATGGCATGTTAGTTTTAGGTCACCATGAATGGGTACTAATATTATCGGGTACCAAACATGTTTCTGCTTATATTGATCCTAAATCAACAACGTCTCGAATTGGTGTTAAAGATTTAGTGGAATTTGAGCGTGATGGTGATAATTGGGTGAAGTTTAACTTTCAAGGTAAAGAATATAAATACCCAGTGAAATCATGGTCAAAATCTGAAGATAAAAAACGATTACCTGTTGTGTCACTACGAACAAAACTTGGGGATCGTAATGATGAAGTTGAATATCAATTAATTGCAGGTGGTAATGGGGTTGTTTTAGGTAAAAACTTTATGCGAGATATCGCGATACAGAATATCCAACGCCAATACGTTCAGCCGCGAGCAAAGTAATTTTATATTAAGTTAACAAGATAAGAAATGGCATTGATCTTACTTAAGATCAATGCCGTTTTTTGTTACCGATTAGTGTGCTTTATTCAATAACGATAACTTCATAGCTACTAAATTTTCGTATATTAATCACGCCGGTATCAAACAATAAATACTGACCTTTAATCCCTTCGAGAATACCACTGACTACGGGTTCTTTATCAAAATTATGTGACGCTATTTTGGTTGGAAACTGATCAACAGGGTAATGAATATCCACAATGCTATTATCCAAATATTCGATAGCATCTTCACCAAATTCTGCCGTTATCTCAGCTAATTTTTGTTTTACTTGTGGTAACAGTAACTGCGCTTGTTGCTGTAAATCGATATCGTCATTATTGCCTTTTAGCATTGTGCGCCAATTGGTTTTATCTGCCACCATTTCAGCGATAGCAACTTCAACGAGCCCTGATATTTGGCGGGTTTTTACTTTTAATACCGCAAGAGCTTGAGTTGCACCTTGATCAATCCAGCGAGTTGGGAGCTGAGTATGACGAGTGATGCCAACTTTAAGGGCTGATGTATTAGAAAGATAAACATAGTGAGGCACCATGCAATTTTCTTCACCCCATTGTGGTTCACGGCAAGTTCCTTCAGCGTAATGACAAGTTTCTGGTTTCATGATGCACATGTCACAGCTAGCTAGCTTTTTCATACAAGGAAAACAATGCCCTTGAGAATAGCTTTTTTTTGTCTTTTTTCCGCATGAACAGCAGAAGATATTGCCTGTATGAGTGAGCGTTAATTGCTTACCAATATAGGGATTAAGATGCAGTTGTTGATCGCCAACAGGGAGATAGTAATCAACGATATCTCCAAGAGATGATTTCATTTTACTGAGTGTACCTTGCATGCTCGTGCTCACCATTAATTGTTTGTTCTGAGTGTATCAGTGATTGGTATCAAGACCTAAATATCTTGCGATGATTGATATTGAATCGCAAACCCTATAATTAGGCGGATTCTGATCTCATTACATAAACAGTAGCTATAATTAAATGAATATACATTTGTTGTCATAGAGGGGGCAAATATGAAAAATAAATTTAAGAGGCTAATAAATGCTTATATAAAAATAGTAAGTAGCAAGCAGATCCATAATATTTACAAATAATAAATCTAGTAATGATATTGTTATAATTATACTTATTAAATTCAATCGAAGACGTTATTACAAAATGAAAGTTAAAAAACAAGAAAACCCAAGAATATTGACTATTCTTGGGTTTTATAATAAATATTTATTAATGTTGTAAATGACGTGAACTGTGTTTTTCTAGCTTGCTAAATAGCAGTGATAAGCTAAAGCACAATAAAAAATAAACAACACCAACGATAAGCCATATTTCAAAGATAAACCCAGATGAGTTAGCAATTTCAGAACCAGTAAAAGTAAGCTCTTGTATCGAAATTAATGAAATAATGGATGAATCTTTTACGATTGATATAAATTGTCCCGCTAGTGTCGGAACAATAGCTGTTAATGCTTGTGGGAATATAACAAATCGAAATCGACTATAGGTTGACAAGCCAAGTGAATCTGCCGCTTCCCATTGCCCCTTACTGATAGTATTAATGCCTGAACGAATTATCTCAGCTATATAAGCCGCTGCAATTAATCCTACACATAGCACACCTGAAAATAGGTTTTCCCATAGGTTACTATGTCCAAATAAAATAATCTGTAAGGCGTTTTCTTGGCCATTATAGTGACGAAAGATACCGCTTAAGCCGAGCAGTGGAACTAGCTGATTTGAAATGAAAAAGTAGAAAATAAACACAAACACAAGCGGCGGAATATTACGCAGTAACTGGATATAGCTACTTGAGATAAGTCGCATTATTTTAAATGATGAGAGGTTAGCGAGTGCGAGTAATAAACCAAATGTAGCGGCAAAAATCATGCCCCAAATACTAACACGAATGGTGCTAATGATACCTTGTATAAAATAAGGTAAGCCACCATGATGGCTACAAGTAAAGATAAGCTCAAATGCTTGACGCCAATGCCAATGGTAGTGAATACCAATAGACGAACGATAAGCTAGCCAACTCAGAAAACAACCAATAACAATCAGTAAAAAGATATCGAGTTTATTCAGTTTGAAATTAAAGCGACGCTTTACAGGAGGGCGTAAACCCTCCTGTATTGTATTGTCACCTGACGTTTTAGCGACAGTCATTATTAATTATTCTCGTTAACCAGGTTTTGCCAATCAGTTGTTTTAAACCAATATTGGTAACGATTGTTTAACCAGCCATCTTCTGTGCGTACTTGAATCCAGTTATTAAGGAAATTTAGCAAGTTAAAGTCACCTTGACGAATCGCAAAACCGGTTGCGTAACGTGTTAGAGGCTTTTTAAATGGCATAAATAAGCTTTCTGGATTTTTAATGACCATTTGCTCAGGTGTTGGCGTTGATGCTAATGCAGCTTGAGCATTACCATTAAGCACTTCTTGGAATGCTTGGGTTTCATCATCAAACTGACGTAGTTTTGCTTTTGGAAATAACTTACGTGCAGTTTGGACTGGGTAAGCGCCACTACGAACGGCAATTGTCACACTGCGTTTATTATAGTCAGCAATTGTTGTCATTTTTGATGCTAGTTTTTTGCTAGCAACCATTTGAACCGCAGAATATGAGTATGGGTGAGTGAATAGCACGCTCATATTACGTTCAGGGGTAATGGTTAAACCGCCAATGATGACATCAAATTTACCTGCTAATAGTGCAGGAATAATACCATCCCAAGCGGTAGGTACAAATTCAACTTTTAATCCAGCATCAGCCGCTAAACGCTTAGCAACATCAACTTCAAAACCAATTAAATCGCCTTGCTTATCACGCATAGCCCAAGGAACAAATGTTGATAAACCAACACGTAACGTACCGCTTTCTTTAATTTGCTGTAGCGCATTACTGTCGTCTGCAGCAAAGGCATTATTAGCCCCTAATAAGCAAGTAAAAACGGTAACGAGTACCGCAATAAAGCGTTTCATAGCTTTCTCCATCGATGTGCATAAATTTAATGATTAGGGATACTTAAACGGCGCTCTAGCCAAACTGCTAATGCTGATAATGTTAAAGTGATACAAAGATAAATTGCAGCCACAGTGAACCACACTTCAAATGGCATCGCTGTGTCTGCGACAATATTCCGTCCTTCTGTTGTAAGATCAAATATAGCCATAATACTTACAATAGAAGAATTTTTTACTAACGATACCGCTTCATTTGTGAGCGGTGGAATTATTTTTCTAAACATTTGTGGAATAACAACAAATCGGTAACTATCAATTTGTGATAAACCTAAACTTTCTGCTGCTTCAATCTGACCTCGAGGGATCCCTTGTAGTCCAGCTCGAAAAATTTCAGCGCTATAAGCCCCTTGAAATAAAGACAGCGCTAAAATAGCAGTTGTAGTGCGATCAATTCCTAATACTGGGCCAAAAACGAAATATAATAGGTAAATTTGAACCAATAATGGTGTACTACGAATAACCTCAATATACCCACGAGCAAGGCTTCGCCCGACAATAGAGTCAGACATTCGTAATAACGCGGTGATAAAGCCGATAACAATAGTACAGATTAAGCTGATACTTGATATTTTCAGCGTTACCATTAAGCCTTCAAGTAAGTCACCAGGATACCATTGGCCATCTTCTTTAAACCAAAGGTATTCAGGAATACGGTACCATTGCCAGTGATAATGCATGGCTTTAGCACCGCTATTGAGTAGCAACATGATGATAGAAGCGACACAAATTACTTGTAAGGCGATGGCGATAATTTTAGGAATTCGAGATCGTGTGTTGTGGGTCATTATTTTGATCTCAATAGCTAAGGATATTTTCTAAAAATTGTTGTGTACGCTGATGTTGAGGACGATCAAACAATTGCGTTGGAGGTGCTATTTCAACAATTTCACCTTGATCCATAAATATAACCCGATCGGCAACTTGACGAGCAAAGCCCATTTCATGCGTTACACAAACCATAGTAATACCATCATCGGCGAGTTCTTTCATAACATCAAGAACTTCACGGATCATTTCCGGATCAAGGGCAGATGTAGGCTCATCAAAAAGCAATATATTGGGTTTCATACATAAAGAACGGGCAATCGCTACCCGTTGCTGTTGACCGCCAGACAGTTGGCCTGGAAACTTATCCGCTTGATGACCGATGTTGACACGATCTAGAAACTTACGAGCTAAATTCTCTGCGTCAACTTTTGACATTTTCAATGCGCGACGAGGGGCTAATGTAAGATTATCTAAAACCGTCATATGAGGAAATAAATTGAAGTGCTGAAAAACCATGCCAACTTGGCCACGAATAGTATGAAGTTCTTTGTGGTTTAATATATGCCCAGCGACTGTTATCTCACCATTATTGTATTTCTCTAATCCATTTATGCAGCGAATTAATGTGGATTTACCTGAACCTGATGGTCCACAAATGACCAGTCTTTCACCTTTAGTAATAGAAAGATTAATATTTTTGAGTGCATGATAATTGCCATACCATTTGTCAACATTATTAAATGTGATTATGTTTTTTTCAAGCAACGTTGCACTCCTTAAATTTAATAGGCATCTATTTATATGATCTTTAGTTATGTTTTTTTATGATTAAAGAATACAGAATTATTGAATTAATATGTTAATTTTAGTCAATGATATATTAATAATACATTGAGTGTGTCTATATTTCTTAATGTATAACAAATTTGGTCGCTAATAATTTTTATAAGTATATTTTACAGTGTTTCTATTCTCTAGTGTAATAATATATCCTGTATTTTTGATATTTCTGTTCATATATTGTCATTTATATGTGAAATGATGCAGAAGCTTACAGTGTTATGGAAAAATTGATGCGATTTTTGATTCAATAACCGTTTGCACTCTTAGTTTTTAAAAGATAAGTTAAACAAATGTATCAGAATTAATATTATATGGTTATTTGTCTCTGTAGGCTAATCGTTGGGTATTAAAAGGAATTATAGGAAGTAAGTATATGCATAAGACGGATGATATTCGTATAAGTGAAATCAAACAGCTTTTACCACCGATTGCAGTGTTAGAGAAATTTCCTGCGTCTAATACCGCGGCTAAAACAGTTTATGAGTCACGTAAATCAATTCATAACATTCTCAATGATGAAGATGACCGGTTATTAGTCATTGTCGGCCCTTGTTCGATTCATGATCCTGAAGCGGCATTAGAATATGGTAAAAAGCTGAAGACATTAAGAGATGAGCTTAAAGGCGATCTTGAAATTGTTATGCGAGTTTATTTTGAAAAACCACGTACAACCGTTGGTTGGAAAGGGCTTATCAATGACCCCTATATGGATAATAGCTTCCAGCTAAATGATGGTTTACGTATTGGTCGAAAATTATTAGCGGATCTTACCGATTTAGGATTGCCAACAGCGGGTGAGTTTTTAGATATGATCACGCCGCAATATATGGGGGATTTGATAAGTTGGGGGGCGATTGGTGCTCGAACAACAGAATCCCAAGTGCACCGTGAGCTTTCGTCTGGGCTTTCTTGTCCTGTTGGTTTTAAAAATGGTACCGATGGTAATATTAAAATAGCTACAGATGCTATCGGATCAGCGAGTGCGCCTCATCACTTTTTATCAGTGACAAAATATGGCCATTCTGCGATTGTTGCCACTGCGGGTAATGAAGATTGCCATATTATATTACGGGGCGGTAAAGCACCTAATTACAGTGCTGAAGATGTGAATGCCATTATGCAGCAACTCGCAGATGCAGGTTTACGTAATAAATTGATGATTGATTTCAGCCATGCGAATAGTTCAAAACAATATCAACGACAAGTGATTGTGTCTGAAGATGTTGGGCAACAAATTGCTCACGGTAATAACGCCATTTTTGGGGTGATGATTGAAAGTCACCTTATCGAAGGTCGTCAGGATATCGTTGATGGTAAAACACCGACTTATGGTCAAAGTATTACTGATGCCTGCATTGGTTGGGACGATACTGATAAAGTATTACGCCAACTTGCCGCAGATGTCAGAACGCGTCGTCAAAAATAGTGGTGTTAATTGTTTAATACGCTGTAAATAAACATATTTTTTAAAGCTCCTGCTTATATAGAGTAGGGGCTTTTTTATTGGTAGTATCGATAACCATCATTAAATTCAATATCATAATGTTTACCGTAGTGGTAGCGATTAAGTAAGTTAGGATTAAAAGGAAATTGGCAATAGATGCAATAATGCTGATGTAAGCCATTATTGATAAAAGCTTTAAAAATATCGTGAGTGTCAGCAATAAGTGTTTTTTTATTCATAATGACTCCAAGAGGCGATTCCCGGTAAGTAATATCATGAAAACAAGTTGTCACTTATTTAAGTGTATGCGAATTTGTTGAGAACAGGCGAAATTATGCTTAAAGATGTACACTAAATAGGACACTATTTGTTATTATTGTTTATTAAGAAGACTGTTATTTTTTAGTTTTGTTATTAATAATAAAAGATATATTTTGTTCGTCATCAAATTTGTCGAGATTCATCTCTTATCATTGAGTAAGGAGAAGATGATGCGTAGTCAAAAATGGACATTCAACCTAAAGAGTGCATTGGTGTTAACGCTTTTATTGGGTGGGCACACAAATGTGACTTATGCTAATAACCTGCATTCAACGCACCTCAGTGTCATTTCAACGATCCAAACTTACATTAATCAGCAAACGGTTTATCAACAACCACAGCAGAATATTGTTTATCATCCCACATTAGGCTACATGGATTATCAACAAATTTGGTGTAATAATTCATACCAACAACAAATGATAAATTATCAACATTTTATATTAAAGGTATGCAGTGAAAGAGGTGGAGAGTTAGTTAATCATTGGTGTTCTTTATCTGATTCACATCAGCCACTATTCTATACTTCCATTGCACCTTATGATGCAAATTGTAGCAGTAATAGTGCAATAATTGTTCATATTATTGAGACGCTGCCAGAGGCAAATAAAGATCCTATAGTGGCTGTTGCATGGATAAAAACAGCAAAAAGCTTTGGTTTCTAAATTAACGTTATATCAACTGTTATACCATTGTTTAAATAATTGCTGACTGATTATTTGGTTAAGATTATACCCCATAGAGGTTGTATTAGGGGTTTGTTGACTGAAGTCTTTTGGTGGCGTTAACGTATTATGCCCATTATAAATGACACTGTAACTTTTTTTGACATCAATAACTATTTTGTAATTATTTTCTCGTATTTTTGGAAGTATAAAATTACCGTTATTAGCGATGCTGAACGTTAACTCTTGAGGGTATTCGTTAAGAATTTTTGTTGCGTATTCTTGCGTCAATTTAGTTACTAACGCTTTATTATTATAGAGTATCGCAAAATTAACGATAGGATCTTTGATCTTATTGCTTAGTCGTAGCGGTGATAGTTTTTCATAAAATGCCATACTTGAAATGTTAACTTTGTTCTGATCGTCAAGTAGGGTTTTATCGATGTTATTTGCCATTGCCATCGTTAATTTGTTGTACTGTTCAACATAATTATCGATAGCATGTTGAGATTGTCGTCCCATATTAATTGTTCGTTTGATAGCTAAATTATTATTAGCAATCATGAGATCTTTCTGTAAATAATGATCAAAGACTTGTTTATTATAAGTTGATTCAAAATAACCATTAAGTAGTACCATTGTCTTCCATAACTTTGGTACGTATGTATTCATAACAATATTTACTTGTGATTGATATTGTTGGGGTATTTTATTTATAAGCTCTTCTTTATTATAATAAATACAAGTGTCAGGTGATGTGAATGTGATTTGTTGATATTCACCTAAGTATTTTGAACAATGAAGTGTTTTATCTGTCTTATATTTAAACTTAATATTTGAGATTAGATCAAAAGTGAGATCATCATCAAGCAATATAGTCTGTAACTCATGTTTAAGCGAACGACGTAGTTTTATATAATATTTTTGTTTTTCTTGGATCTTGTTTTTTATGGTTTTTATTTCATTAAGATGTTGTTTTTCATCTTTTTTTATAATTTCCAGATGAGAATTAATAGATGCTAGTTCTTGTTGGTAATACATTAATTTAGCATCGATGTCTGCTTGAAGTTTTCTTTTTATAATATTAACTTCGATCATGTTTTTTTTATATATTAATGCGCTATTATTAAGTGCTTGAATAAAAATATTCGCATTTTTTATATGTGTTTGGTTAAATTGGTAAATTAGATGATTAATATCTTCAAGATAATGTGGGTTAGATAACCAATTTGAGTTAATTAATGCTTTGGATGTGTATTCGAGATTTTTAAAATCTAGCGGTGTTTTAAATGGGCTACATTTATTAGTAATAATAAACCCTTGTTGTTTTTGATCCGGAATAACTTCAGGTTGGATATTAAAAGAAGAATAATCGATATGGCTCTCTTTATCACAGCCTGCAACCATGCATAACATAATAAAAAAATTGCGCAAGATGTTCATATTCCACTGCATTTACAATTACTAATCAATAATATGAATTATACCGAGATTGATAGTATATACAAGCGTATGCTTAGTTGCGATCATCACCTGTGAAACATGGTGTGATTCTAATGTGATAAAAGTGTTTATGTGGTTAAATGTTTAAATAAGATAAGTGATCATAAATAGATAGGAGGCAATAATGCTCGTTACGTTTAGTTGTAAAGCACACAATGATGTCACCATGTTTGGTGATATTGCTCAATCATTAATTAAGATGATGGAATACACAACGGATATACCTGGGGCGATCATTGCAGAAGATGTTGAGCTTGCACTGGCTAATTTAGAAAAAAATCTCATTGGTGCAGCAGCAAAGCAATGTGCAACTCAAGAGCAACAGCAAGTGGTTGATCTGGATGATGAGGATGAGAAAGAACCTGAGATTGGTATTAGCGTGCGCGCAGTACCGCTGATAGAACTATTAAAAGCGGCTATTTTAGCTAAAAGTTATGTGATGTGGCAGTAACCTTATTTAGCTATTTATAGCGTGTCTATTTGACTAAATGCAGGGGAGCAAAAGGGTCATCATTTGGGTCATTGAGCCACAAATATTCAGTATCTGCGGCAATGCGACGGGCAAGCGAATCGCCATGTTGATGACCAATAATAGCTAATGACATATCAATACTGGCAGAACAGCCTGATGCCGTAAAAATATTGTTATTACGCACCCAACGTGCTGATGTTTGCCATTGAATATTGTTGCCAAATTGAGACACCCAATCAAGGTTCTTTTGGGTAGTGGTGGCTTTACTATTATCGAGCAAACCTGCATTTGCAAGTAATGCTGCGCCCGTTGAGGTTGAGCAGATAATGTGTTGTTGTGGCGCTATTTTTTTTAACCAAGTTAAAATATCTTTGTTATGAGCTGCAAAACGAACGCCGGCCCCACCTGGAATAATCAAAATTCCTGCAGAGATTACGTCATTAAAGCTTAATGTTGGTTGCATATTAATACCTTGCGTACTGGTAACATGCTGTCCATTCGTTGTGATTATTTGTAATTGATAATGTTCAGGTAATAATCCAAACATGTGCAGTGGACCTAATGCATCAAGTAATTCAAATTGTTCAAAAAGTAATACCGTTACTGTTTGTCGTTCTAACATCATATATACCTTGCAATAAACCTAATGTTATTAGTCGATACTATTAGTAATAGCCCAATTCATCATGATCCATTGTGTTGGAGATGATAATTTGGCATTTATAATTGCATTATGAGGATAATGCTTGTTATTCAGCTACGAATGATTACAATCAGCTCCCTGTTTGAAAATGGCTCAAAATAACAGCTGACACGATTATGAATAGAAAGAAAAAAATTAACGAAACGTTAAAAAAGAGAATGAAGAAGGCGAATGCTAAGCTTAATAAAAGCAATAAGCCTCGTTATATTTCTAAAGCAGAACGTGCCAAGCTTGATGACGAAGCTGCACAGGTTACTGAAACTGCAGATGTAATATCTGATACTACTGTTGATAGTGATACTGAATCTGCGCTTTAATCAATAGTCAAAAAACATGAATTTTATATCTTAAACAGAAACATGATTTTGGTCGTTTTTCTGTTTTTTCGCATCATGCCTATGAATATTTATAGGATGATTGCTTGCTTATCATTAGATGAGCAATCTACTACGCTATTATGCGTTTAATTTATACAAAGAGAGATGCTATGAGTTTTGCCTCTTTAGGCCTATCCGCCCCAATTCTTGAAGCCGTTGCAAAGCAAGGCTACGAAAAACCATCCCCAATTCAAGCGCAAGCAATTCCAGCAATTTTGGAAGGCAAGGATGTCATGGCGGCGGCACAAACGGGTACAGGCAAAACAGCAGGTTTTACATTGCCGCTGCTAGAAAAATTATCTAGTGGTCAACCTGCTCGTTCAAACCATGTTCGCGCACTTGTGTTAACACCTACGCGTGAGCTTGCAGCTCAGGTTGGTGAAAGTGTTGCAACATACGGCAAAAATTTAGCAATCAGCTCTGCTGTTGTATTTGGTGGCGTAAAAGCTAACCCACAAATGGTACGCATGCGTAAGGGTGCTGATGTTTTAGTCGCAACACCTGGCCGTTTGATGGATCTACATAGTCAAAATGCGGTTAAATTTCGTGATATTGAAATTTTAGTGTTAGATGAAGCTGATCGTATGTTAGATATGGGCTTTATTCGTGATATTCGTAAAATTTTAGCGCTATTACCAAAACAACGCCAAAACCTACTGTTTTCGGCAACGTTCTCTGATGAAATTCGCGAACTCGCTAAAGGCTTAGTGAATAATCCTGTTGAGATCGACGTTAACCCACGAAACCAAACTGCACCGACAGTGAAGCAGTGGATTTGTCCTGTTGATCAAAAGAAAAAAGCGAATTTATTAACAAAATTATTAAGTGAACGTAACTGGAAGCAAGTATTAGTCTTTACTAAAACAAAGCATGGTGCAAATCGCCTAGCAACGCATCTAGAAAGCCGTGGTATCTCAGCTGCTGCAATCCATGGTAACAAGAGTCAAGGTGCACGTACTAAAGCGTTGGCTAACTTTAAGTCAGGTGCTATTCGTGTGCTAGTTGCAACAGACATTGCAGCACGTGGTCTTGATATTGAACAATTACCACAAGTGGTGAACTTCGATCTACCACACGTAGCAGAAGATTACGTTCATCGTATTGGTCGTACTGGTCGTGCTGGCTGTGTGGGTGAGGCGATTTCATTAGTATGTGCTGATGAATTTGGTGATTTGATTGCCATTGAACGTTTAACGAAGCAAATCTTAGATCGTGAAATTGTTGAAGGTTTCGAACCAACCAACAAACTGCCTGCATCAAAGTTAGATACGCGTCCACTGAAGCCTAAAAAGCCAAAGAAACCGCAATCATTTGCAGCGAATGGTGAAAAACGTCCACGTTCAAATGGTAAGCCAACAACGCGTCGTAAACCAACGCCACGTAGTGATGACGCACCACGTGCAGAAGGTGCAAAGCCAGCACGTAAGCCGCGCCCAACTGATGCTAAACCTAAAGCAACTGATGGCAAACCAGCGCGTCGTTACAATGATGAAAAGCCAAAGACTGATGGTCGTCGTGCTCCTCAACGTAGTCGTAAGCCAGCAGCAACAACAGCTAACTAATATCCGCTGACGGTTTAATCCGTTAGGGTGGAGTCGTTGTAATAAAAACCAGCGTGTAATGATAATCTGTCATTAGCGTTGGTTTTTTTATGTGTATTTATTCGAAGTGATTAAGATCTAAGTGACAACGTCACACATGGAATAGCATGATCGGTGCTATAACCATCTTCATCAAAACTGCTATTAACAAGATGTTTATCTTCAGTATGATAATCGCTAACTTCAAACAATGAACCGTGGTATTGGGCGTTAAATTCTTGGGATAATAAAATATAATCAAGCACAGAGCTTTTAGCACCAAAATAGTGTGTTGGTGGGCGAGGCAGTGTGGCTTGTTCTGTATTTTGGGTAAATAAGGTCCAGCTATCGTATAAGCGGTAATAACCAATTAAACGTTCAATATCACTGTCTGACATTCCAAACACATTTCCAGCGATAAGTTGCTCTAAACATGAACTGGATATCTCATCATTGAAATCGCCCATGAGCAGCATTGGATGCGTGCTTGATTCACGTTGTTTAAGTATCGCTAGTAATAATAAATTCGCTTCGGTGCCACGCAACATCGCAGAGCCCCAACTGCCTAGGCGTTGGCTGGCAAACCGTGATAATGCAGTATTTGTTGGTACAATGGTATCAGGTAGTGGATCGTCAAACAGGGAACGTTTGGATTTGAAATGGGTGACATAGCAATCGGTTAAGCCTATATGAGGAATATCAATCGTGGCTCTAAGTGGTTTACGGCTAAAATGAAAATCCGTTAACCCAAGTAATGTTGCGGCTTGTTGATCTGCTGTAACTGCTGCGACTTCAGTGATCGGAAATTTAGAAGCAATGGCTACCACAGGGCTACGGTAGATAAAATCATCAATCACTGTGGGAGAATCAATTACCGCATAATAAGGGTAACCTGCTTTTTCCAACAAAGATTGTAGACTCTCGCTACTGAATACTTCTTGAAAACCAACAATATCAGGTTGGTTTTTATCAAGAAATCGTGTTATCCATGCTTGTTTTTTATGCCACTGCTCCATGGTATAAATATTTTGAAAATCATAATAAGCCATCGGAGGCTCAAGATAATTCAATAAGTTAAAACTGGTAATTTTAACTGTGGGTAATGGCACTTCATAAGAAGGCTGATTTACGTCAGACACTCTACACTCTCAATAACTATAGCCGAACTGTATAACTCGGCTCTATGATTTCGTTAAATTATTGATATGTAGCATACCAGAGTGAGGTCTTAATGACAGTGGTGCTTTGATATAAGTAAATTAATGCACGTTAATTGAATAATTTATTGATATTGGCTTTGGGTGTTTTAGCAAATTTTTGCATTAACCCAAACGATACGTCTTCAACACCATATTGATGTTTTATATCGTCAATCATTGCTAACCATAAGCGGGCGGTCATTTCGGAGTCGGCTAATGCACGGTGAAAGACGCCATCATGATGAATATGTTTATAATCAACTAATGTGCCCAGTTTGTGGTTTGGAGCATGTTGATATAAACGTCGTGCAATAAGCATAGAACACGCAAATTGATCGCTATATTTTCGATTAATTAACGCTAGTTCTGCATCTAAAAAACGCTGATCAAAAGAGGCATTGTGAGCAACAAGGTTTGCATCACCAATAAAATCAGCAAATTCAGCCATGACATTTTCACAGCAAGGGGCAGTACGGAGCATATTGTTACTAATGCCAGTATAGCTCTCGATAAAACTGCTGACTCTAAAGCCTGGATTCATTAATTGCTGGAAATGCGCGACGACCTGACCATCTTCAAGTTTAACAGCACCAATCTCAATTGCTCGATCACCTTGGGTTGGTGATAAGCCTGTGGTTTCAAAGTCGAGTACGATAACGCTATTGGCAGAACGAGAATTAAACATTTGTAAATCTTTAACGATAAGAAGAACAGTATTGTAGCGTTATCCGTTCAGTTGTAAATTGCAACCAGTCAATTTTATGCCACTTTTAATGCTGTATTTTTAAACAAATAAATGTATTTTTATTCATTATTGGGCTTAGATGACATTTTATATTCTATAAAAGTATCAATAGGGTGTTATATTTGACGATTAGCAATTTATCGCCCTCGATTATGAGTCAATTAAACGTTCTATGAAAAACAAACGCTACCGCCAGATTCGCGATCATAAGCAAGAAAAAGCCTTATTCATTCGACGAGCGATTCAAGCTTTTGTTGGTATTTTGATTTTAACCTGTGTGTTAATTGCCAACCTTTATCATTTACAAGTAGAAGATTACAGTGAATATAAAGCGCGCTCAAATAACAACAGTATTAAACTTATTCCTGTCGCGCCTAATCGGGGTCGTATTTATGACCGTAATGGGGTGATATTAGCGGATAATATTCCCGTTTGCTCATTAGAAATAATTCCAGACCAAGTAAAAAATTTATCACAAGTATTAATTCAACTACAACAATTATTAGGTATCTCAGATAAAGAGATAGTGGCTTTCAATAAAGCGAAATCACAAGTACAAGCATTTAAACCTGTCACCCTTATTTCGCACATGAACAATAAACAAGTGGCGGTATTTTCGGTTAATGAATTTGAATATCCAGGGGTTGATGTTGATGCTCATTTAGAACGTTACTATCCTTATGGCGCCTCATTAACGCATTTATTAGGGTATGTCGGAAAAATTAATGATCGTGATATTGCTGCTTTAAAAAAGAGCGGTAAATACGATAATTATAAGGCAACTCGCACTATTGGTAAGTTAGGTATTGAGCACTACTATGAAGATTTACTGCATGGTAAAACTGGCTATGAAACAGTTGAAGTTAACAGTCATGGCCGTGTTGTACGCACATTATCTTATATTCCACCGGTGGCTGGAAAAGATCTCAAATTAACGCTTGATATTAATCTACAACTTTATGCTCAAAAATTACTGACACTACAGCAAAAAGATCCTACAACAGGCTTAATGGTAACCAAAGTTCGTCGCGGTGCTATCGTGGCAATGAACCCCAAAAATGGGGCGATTTTAGCTATGGTTTCAAGTCCGAGCTATAACCCGAATTTGTTTGTTAATGGTATTTCCTCAAAAGCTTATGCCGCATTGTTGGATGATCCTGCACGTCCACTTATAAACCGTGCTACATTAGGTTTATATCCACCGGGTTCAACCGTCAAACCTGAGTTAGCTGCGGCAGGGTTAACAACAGGGGTTATCACAGTACATACTGTTCGTAACAATCATGGCTGGTGGCGCATTCCTAACAGTAAAAGCCGTAAATTTAGAGATGACAGAGTGCAAGGATTTGCCAATGTTGATATCTATAAAGCGATTGAAAAATCAGTGAATACCTATTTTTACCAAGTGGCGTATGATTTAGGTATTGATCGATTATCAATGTGGATGACTAAATTTGGTTATGGTCAGCATTCAGGTATTGATATTGATGAAGATTCAACCGGTATTATGCCAACGCGAGCTTGGAAAATGGCACGTTTTCATCATCCTTGGATGCAAGGGGATACGGTACCACTTGGGATTGGCCAGGGTTACTGGACTGCGACGCCAATACAGATAGCCAAAGCCACATCGGTTATTGCAGAAGATGGGGTTGAGCATCGTCCGCATTTATTGAAAGATATCATTGACGGTAAAGTCCAACAGCCTGTTACTTTTACTGATTTTAAACCGCTTAGCTCTGTACCTCAAAAAGATTGGGCGATCATTAAAAAAGGCATGGAGCTTGTTGTAGAAAAAGGGACAGCCAGTCAAATGTTCCAAAATATGCCATTCCAAGTTGCGGGTAAAACAGGTACAAGTCAGGTCTATTCAATGAAGGATACTGAACATTACAACGCGAATGAAGTTGCTGAGCATTTTAAAGATCACGCTTTATTTACGGGTTTTGCTCCTGCTAATGATCCCACTATTTTAGTGACTGTAGTGTTAGAACATGGTGGTTGGGGGTGGCATGCTGCTCCATTTGCACGAGATATCATGGAGTATGTTTTACTAAAACCAACATTACGTCCACAATCTGATGAGTTAGTGCAACAACCATCGCCATCACTTGCAGGATCAAGCAATGTATCTAAGGTTGCAACGAAGACCGTATCTGTAGTGGCTCATAGTCATTAATTTAATGGTATTAATGCCATGATGTTAGTTGTTTGACTCATGGCTTAAATGGCGTTGATGTGAGGTATTGCACCATAAATTAAGCATTGCCAGCAATTCTGCTGCCATGTAAGGCTTACATAAAATATCGTCCATACCCGCAGTAATACAAGCTTCTCGTTCGGCCGTTGTTGTGCCTGCTGTTAGTGCAATAATGGGTTTGGTGAAGTTTTGTTTACGTAATACTTTGGTAGCATAATACCCATCCATAATCGGCATACGGCAATCCATAAGTACAATATCAAATGGTTTCTCGGCAATAATCTCTAATGCTGTTTGGCCATTATCGACAATCGTGACATTAATATCATGTTTTTGAAGCATTAATTGAATAATCATTTGGTTGGTTTTTAAATCTTCAACAACCAAAATATTTAATTGTTGTAATGCTTCATGTGAAATAGGAGGGTGATTCGATAGTGTCTCATCAAGTGTACTTATTGTTAATGGCAATGATACTGAAAACGTTGTGCCCTTATTGGTTTCGCTAGATAAGGTAATATTACCGTCCATTTGTTCGCATAACTGTTTACATATCGCTAAGCCTAAACCTGTACCTTCATGGCTGCGTTTACTTGATATATCAATCTGGCTAAATGGTTTAAATAACTTATGTTGTTGTTGTTTTTCAATGCCACAACCACTGTCTTCTACGGTAAAGATGAGGCAATTATTTTTCCAACTAAATTTCGCTCTTACAAATCCTTGATGGGTGAACTTTATCGCATTAGCAATGAGGTTAACGTAAATTTGTTTAAGACGATCTTCATCGGCATTAATTGAACGCGGAATACTAGTGTCATAGTCGATAGTAAAATCTAACCGTTTTTCTAAAGCACGATGAGAGAATATATCTCTTAATTTGATGACTAATAAATGGCTATCGAATGGTTTTTCTATGAGCTCTAACATGCCTGCATTGATTTTACTGTAATCAAGTAAATCATTAATAATCGCGCGAAGTAGTTCACCTGAATGATTTAATGTTGTTAATAACTTACTCTGATTTTGGTTTAGTTCGGTATCTTGTAATAGCTCAGCAGTGCCTAATAAACCATTAAGCGGTGTGCGTAATTCATGATTAATCATTGCTAAAAAATCACGGGTTGATTGTTCTGAATCTTCGGCACGTTGACGCGCGTGAATAGCTCGACTAAGCGTTATTTGACGACCAATGGCGGAACGGAATAATTCACAAAAAAGTGCTAGATGTTGCTGAATAATTGTAATCCTATTTATTGGTGCCGATATTCTTGCCGCAAAATACCCCACAATATCGTTGTTATTAATCAATGCCGTCCAGTAAAGGTTGGTGGTTGGGTCCCATAATGAAATCTGATTTTTAAGTGCCGCTGGTGGAACCCACATTTGTTCTCGACCGCTGCAATAATCACCACTAATAGTAATGTTTTCAATAGGCATGATAGAAATATAACAGGCAGTAATGTAGTAGCCATCAATGAGGCTTTCGATTAATTGCTGAATATTTTCACGGCAAGGAGCTTGCTTGAGGAATAACCGTGCATAAGTAAGGAGCAAGTTTTCTATTTTTGTTTGATAAGCGAGTTGAGCGGAATCTAATTCTGCCTGTAAACGTAGTTTTTCTAATGATTTTTCTAATATGTTATTAGTCTCAAAAAGTTCACGACTTTTTATCTCTAATAATTTTTCAGCCATAATACGAGATGCATGTTCTCGTTCTAGTTTGCGTTCTAATAACATAATATGGCGTTTGGCATCCATGTTAGTCACCAGTGAGAGTTAATGAAAATCTGACATGACTTTGTGATGTATTCATTGGTTGCATAGCGATGGTTAATGATTGATTAAAATAATTAGCACAGCCTTCTAATACGCCCATGCAAACATGCCCCATACAACGGGCTGAATGATAATCCATTGTCATTGTTGATTGTGTTTTATTGCTAAAAACAAATTTAGGTGGCGTCACATCAGGGTAGAGTTTTTTAACTTCAATATGAATATGGTGCTCCACTTTTTCGATAAAACTGAAAGTATCATCACTTTCAATATCGGGAATAGGGAGCGTTTTTAACAATGTTGGAAAAACGAGCCGACCATAGGTTTGTTGAAGTTGTTGTGCGGGAATATTAGTAATGTGACTTAAGCTCATGATTAGCCTAATTAATTGTCGATGATCATAGCTACCAACAGCAGTATAAACTCCCGTATCATTAGCATGATCAAACATTTTTTGACTTATTTCTAAACCAAATTGTTCTTCTACTATCGTAATAAACTCTGTGAAAATGATTCCTTTCATATCATTCCTTATTATCTAATTGTATTTAATTAATATAGCCATTATGCAACCAGTCACTATAAATAGAATTGTATTAATATTATGGCAGAGTTTATCGATGCGTCAAAAATACGGAGCGAGAACATCGTATTTTTTAGAGGTCGCCAATATAAAGTATCAAGATGCAATATGGTTACATCTTGATATTTTTTATTATTTTTGAAGTACTACAGTTGTCGCGGCTTGTTGAGCAACATCTAATAAATATTGCTCCATGTCTTGCGTTAGTTGGCTTTGATTTGGAAGTGGTAGTGCATGTATATCACTGACTAAAGCTACTTTATCACCATCGTTAATATCAGTATAAATCATACCTGTTGCTGCAGGTTTACCATTATAAAATCCCACATAAAGTTGTGCATTTTCATCAGCTTCAAACATAATTTGAGTTAAGTATTCAACAATAGCTTGTTGTTGCTCTTCTTGTTGCCAGTAGCTTGAATACACTAATGCATAGCGGATAGTAAGGGGATGACAATCTACAGGATAAAAGGTTAACGATGATTCAGTTGGAGAGGTAATTGAGTCAATAATCTGCGTAGACAGTTCTGAGTGTGCGAGTTGATACAGATGTAAACCTTGTTCACTTAATGGGGTTGGAAATTCAGCATCAGTAATATGGCTAGCCATCCACGCGTTTTTTAAAGTAATCAGTTTTTCTGTAATTAGTGGCATATCATCACTTCTTTTATTCAATTGCCGATACCATAACCTAAATTACGGTAATAAGGTATGCTATTTGATTGTTTTCGATAAAAACGTTCGTAGTTTTACTTTGTGATTGAACAAAGTATGCGCTATTAACATTTAAAGTGCATCTAAAAGAATAAACTAATGGTTGTTACCAAGAATATCGCTATATGATGTTGATTACTTATATTTTAATTATAAACCTAACTATTAGGTATCAGAGTCAGAATGAAAAAATTAGTGTTAATAGCAGCGATGAGTGTGATGCTGGCAGGGTGTGATTTTTCGCACACGTCATCATTCCAAACAGAGGCAAAAGCGACGACAGCAAATGCAGTTCAATCGGTAGCGAGTGTTGAAAAGCAACTTCCTGATTGGATAAAAGACAATACCGTTACTTCGCCATTAGAAGCTATTGTTATGGGCGGTCATACTTATGATGCTGTTTCTTTTTGTAAACCTCATGATTGTGCTAGTGATTTTATGATCACTTTAACGACTGATAATAATAAAAAATATTCAATGATTGTGCATGTGAAAGATGTGCCTGATGCATTGAATACCCCAAGTATTTACGCAACATATCAATATATTGGTCAGCCTGATCAGCAAGTAAAAAGTGTATTCACACAAGCCTTGAGCCAAAATCCCAACTGGCAATAAAAATCACCGCGCTACAATTAGTGGCTATCAGAAAGAGAGCGTTCAGTATTGTACTGAGGGCTCTGTTTGTTCACCACAAGCTGAAATCTTTATTGAATAGTGATAGATATGGGTGTTCTGTATCTCTGTGGTGAAATATAAATATTCCTACTAGTGAATGCCCAACTCACCCCGTCATTCCCTACAGTGAGGTTACGAACGAGATAGGGAATCTACTATCAGCGCGTTGTTGGGCGTTAACTGTAGCTTTCAATATATGGTAATTATTCTCTTTGAGTTGTAGACTAATATTATTTCCGCATAAATGTGCGAGGTAAGCATGAAGTACGAATTATTAGTTTTAGCTGCAATGACACGATTAGAATCTCCAAATACTCAAGCTATTGTTGCTGCTACTGGGATCTCTGAACGTAAAGTACAATCTGTAGTTAATTCACTAATTGAAAACCTAGGCTTAAATATTGAAAGAAAGCGTCAAGGTCGAACCTTTCATTTTTCTATTAATAGTTGGGGTGTTTTTGAATCAGGGAAAGCGATTCAATCTCAACTTAATAATATTGATTTAGTGATGCCTAGTAATTCAATACTTTCTTCTTATGAAGATAAACATGCCTATTTCGAGCAAGTCAAAATGGATAACTTTAAAGAAAGTATGCGTTTAGAAGGGCATGATATTGCTAGTGATTTCGATTTATCACTCGATAGAGAGCAACAACGTCAAATATTGTTAAATAAATACTCAAACGTAAATTCGTTAAAGGCGCTCAATGGCTGATAAATATGGAACAACACATGATCCTTATACTTACGAAAATAGTACGGTTCTAGTTAATAAGCTCAATATTAATAATGAAGCAGTATTAGAGGCTGCTGAGCGTGATTTAACGACGTTAGCTGCAATGTATGTGGAGTTTCAATTACCTCCTTACGACTTTATTTATTTGTGTTCAATTCACCGTATCTTGTTCTCTGATCTATTTGAATGGGCTGGCGAGTTAAGAACAATTGATATTTCAAAAGGAAATACACGCTTCTGCAATGTTGCTAGAATTGGAAAAGAAGCGAATAATCTTTTTTCAATGTTAGAAAAAGATAAGTATTTAGTTGATCTATCATTCGATGAATTTCTTACTAAATTAGCTGAGTATTATTGCGATATTAACGTTTTACATCCATTTCGTGAAGGTAATGGTCGCACCCAACGTTTGTTGTTTGAACACATTGCAATTAACTGTGGTTACAATATTAATTTTTCTGGTATTACGTCTGAACAATGGGTAACTGCAAATATCCATGGTTATCATTGTAATTATGCGCCAATGAAAGAGCTATTTTCTGTTTGTGTAACTAAAGCTGAAAAGCGCAGTTAACAAATAAGTACATGTATCGCGCAGCCGACACCTATTCAAGTGTTGGACAAGTCCGAGCACCTTTATATAAGTAAATATTGCGAATATTATGAAGGGTGATGCTGAAAAGAAGTCGAGCGTTATCCTTGACGTGAGCAAATTAATTTAAGTCATTAATTTATAATTAGAACCTCTTTAATTATTACGCGTTAATGCCATTATCCTTATTATTTTCGCTGACGTCTTTTAAGCTCAATTACGTGATGAATAGATCACGGATAGCTTCGTTCCTCAACTTCCGAGATGACGAATAATAACCAGCCTAATTCTTTACCATAACGCATAAATCAACGATCGTTATTTACAACACAGTGAAACATAAACATTCCTGCTAGTGAATGCTCAACTCACCCCGTCATTCCCTACAGTGAGGTTACGAACGAGATAGGGAATCTACTATCAGCGCGTTGTAGAGTAAAAAACGGAAACTAGCAGGTAAGTGCCTGATTTTGTGATTAACATTGAGATTGATAAGTGGAAATATATCTGATTTATAATGTTTTTTATATTATTAGAAGATAAATACGGGCGCATGTTCAAAGAATAAATTTGGGCAAGTTGTTAATATAATAAGTTTTTAAACGCTTCTTTGTTGGTTCACAACTTGTGAAGTTTATCTGTGAGTGCTATATTCACATATAGTGAACTTAGAGGTATTTATGCACGTAATATCAAGAAAACCATTCAGCGATGCCGCGAAAAAATATCCGAATGATGCTGCGGCAATTTATGCGCTATATAAATCATTAAAAAATAATAACTTTTCAAATCCACTGGATATGAAAAATGTTTATCCAAGCTTAGATAATTTTAAGTATAAAGATAAATGGTATGTTCTTGATATCGGTGGAAATAATTTACGATTAATGACCTTTATTGAGTTTCGAGATAATAGAATGTTTGTTAAGCATATTGTTCCTCACGCAGAATATGACAAGTTATGCGCCAAATATGCAAAGGAGTCAAAATGAAAAATTTTAATCAAGTGAAATCAACCGCATTACAATTATTTTCAATGGCTAGTTTTGTTGGCCATATTTCAACGGAAGAAGAATACGCTGAAGCCTTGGCATTAATGGACGATCTTATTGAAGAATATGATGTCTATAAACCATTAATTGAGGTGTTGGAAGTATCTATCGAGCGTTGGGAAGACAGTGCAGATGAATTTGCAGAGTTTAATTCTCGTATTGAGAATTTAGATGATGGAGTGGCAATACTGCGTGTATTAATGGATCAGTATCAACTTAAAGCTGATGATCTAAAAGATGTCATTGGTGGCAAAAGTTTGGTTTCAATGATCCTCAATGGTTCTCGTAAACTGACAAAAGAGCATATTCAAGCGATTTCATCTAAATATAATATCAGCCCCGCATTGTTTTTTGGCTGCGTTTAACAGATAAGCACATGTGTCGCGTAGCCGACACCTATTCAAGTGTTAGACAAGCCCGAGTGCCTTTCGAGCTTATCATCACTCAAGAGTTTCAAAGTAGAACTTGTAATCACGAACACCATCTATATGAATACCTTTCTCTCTTAACTCAAGATATTGCTGAATCTTAATGGTTCTAAAATCCATTGCTTTTAGTGCCAGAATTATTCGAAGTTCATCCATTGGGCGCGATTTAGCATCAGAACTACAGCTACCACAAACAACATGTGCTTTTTGTTTAAAGCCAACCTGATTAAGCCAGTTAAGATCTTTGGTTTCTTTACGTGTGCCACAAAAATAACAACGATTCTGCTGTTGTAATACAGCCTGTTCCCTCAATGCTTTAGGGCTTGATGATTTGGCTGGTGGGGGAGTGTTCGTCTTTTTATTTTGACTGAACATAGAAAGCTGAACGACATTAGACATTTGAATTACTCTTACTAACCAAGGGATAGCGCATATAACAGAACATTAATGCCATGCGCTTTTGTATTTTATTGCTTGTGTATTCGATGAGTCAAACTATCAAGCATGCGTAATGATGATCTCTTGATTATCAACCCGTTGACGCTCGCCATAAATACCTTCATCTGTGCGCTTGCCACAGCTAACAATCATGGTAATTTCATCGCTATTTTTAAGGCCTAGTAAGGCTTTAGCGCGTTTAGAGTCAAATCCTTCCATTGGGCACGTGTCATAGCCTTCTGCACGCATTGCCATCATAAATGTCATTGCTGCCAGTGAACTGCTTTTGTGCAAACAAACCCGTAAATCGGCTTTACTCACTTCACGCATCATTGGCTTGTTTCTACCTAAAAAGGTGCAGATTAAGCGACGACCTAAGCCCAAAAGACCAAATCGATCGTTGCGATATACAAACGGGATCAGCTTTTCGTAATATTTAAGAGCGCGTTTAGAGGCTTTATCATCACGGCCTTTAAACATTTCTCGAATGTGGGCAGCATTAATGCGTGTGCGCTGTTGCCATTTATCAGGTGTGATCACAAATGCGATTAATTCATTGGCGGTCTTAGCTGCATTTTGACCCATACAAAGTGTGGCTAATTGCTGGCGTTTATCATCATTAATCACGCGGTGGAATTGCCACAGTTGCATGTTGGAACTGTTAGGTGAAAGGGCGGCTAATTCTAAAGCACGAGCAACTGCTTGATGATCAAACTCGGCCGTTAAATCATATTTACGTACCGAACGGCGACTATGAACTAAAGAGGAAAAATCGTAAGGTTGAGAAATAGATTCAGGCATGATGAGAATGAGTTCTAAGGAATAGATAAGTATGTTTTTACCTATATTTGATTTAATTAGCAACTTCTGTCGCCATGTTTGTGTTGGAATACAAAGTTTGATGCAAGAAAAGAGGAAAGACTGGCTGATACTATAAAGCTATAACATCAACCAGTGTTATTAATGATCACTCAGGAGTCACAATGGTTTGGGGGAACACATTGCAGACAATGTTCATTAACCTTGTCAGTACATTAAACGCCACAGAGTTAACATGCGTAATTTTACTCTGTGATGACACGTTTTTGTTTTGACATGTTCTATTTTAAGTTAAAGTAGAAAAGTTAAAAGAGTATAAATCGATAAATAAGGTTCCCCTTTTTATGAGTGGTCAACGGCTTAAATTGCAATTTCAACGTCTTTATAATCACTTTGGTGGTAATAGCATCGAGACTAATTTACAAGATATCTCTGAAGTCTTATTTTGTACGCGTCGTAACGTGCGGATGGTGATTAATAAGATGGTTGAAAAAGGTTGGGTTGACTGGCAACCTGCCGTTGGTCGAGGTAAGCAGTCGCGGCTTATTTTTAATAATACAGACAGTGAGTTACAGCTTAATCATGCCCGTAAATTGGTTGCAGAAGGAAAGCTTGAGCCAGCATTAGTTGCCTTAGATCATAATGCTGAAAAATTGGTGCAATTGATTCAAGAACAGTTGGGTATTTCACATCATCAAGGCAAGCAAATTGTTCGTTTACCTTATTATCGTAGCTTTGAAAATATCACACCTTTAAAGCCGTTACGTCGTTCAGAACAACATCTTGTAAGGCAAATTTTCAGTGGCCTAACGCAGCTAAATGAGGAAAAAGGGGAACAAGAAACAGTTATTGGCGATATTGCTCATTCATGGGAGGCAATAACACCCCGCCATTGGCGCTTTTATTTACGGCCAGCCATTCGGTTTCATGATGGTCGATTACTTGATAGTAACGATATTTTTGCTACTTTTTCAGAAGTGAAGCAACTGGCTTTGTTTGCACATATCGACAAAGTGTCGTCACCATTTATTAATATTATTGATTTTTACCTGACTCAAGATGATTTCCGTTTTCCTGATTTATTAGCCAATACCTGCGCAATGATTCAGCCAGCTAATCATGCATCGTTGCCTAATTATGAAAAGTTTCCGATAGGTACTGGTCCTTATAAAGTAGCAGTTAATGATAAACAACGATTTAAGTTGGAAGCGTTTGAGCATTACTTTGGTTTTAGAGCGTTAAGTGATGTGGTTGAAGTGTGGATATTAAATCATTTTGCGGCATGTTATTTACAACCGACATTGGGGGATAAACTTGAGCAACATGTTCATATTTCATCACGTTTATCCATGGATCAAGGCTGCACCTTCTTATTGTTGAACCGTATTTCTGGTTTAGCGCAAGATCCTCAGTGGCTACGTTATTTTCAATCGCGGTTATATAGTTTAAATGTAATGCGTGAGATGGATTTAACACAGGTAGGGGATTTTAAGCTGTTTAATGCTTATGGGTTATTACCTGGTTGGATTCATACGCAACAATTACCTGAAGCTGTTGTTATACCGCATAAAAGAGTGGTGACATTGGCTTATCAACATGAGCACCCTATCTATCCGTATGTTGCTTCTTTGATTGAAAAAATCCTGATGAAAGATGGTATTCGGCTCAATATAATGGAATTAAGCTATGAAGATATCGTTTTAGGAAAGCATGCTGAAAAAATCGATATTTGGTTAAATGGCATGAGTCTGGGAAGCAATCGTAGTGATGCTATTTTGGCGTGGTTACATAATTTTAATCATATTAAACGTGTAATGCCAAATGCTGAATTTAAGCAATTACAGCAGGTGATCAGTGAATGGCGTTCAACGGTAACCGCTAAGTTCCCCAGTGATATTATTGGCGAAACATTGTCTCAAACAGGACAGATTATTCCACTTTTCCATAATTGGCTTGGCGTAGATGACAACGTACAGTTACAAGGAATGGAGTCGAACTTACTCGGCTGGTTTGATTTTAAATCTGTATGGAGTAAGCCTCAGTCATCGTAATAATAATGGCTTTAATATCTAAGATTAAGGTGTTGTTGTGCCGCCATAAAAATAACATGTAAATCAATCAAATCACGACTTTGTTGTTGCCAGTGTTGCGGTTGCTGGCATTGGCAAAATTCTAATAATTTCACAATGATGCTATCGAGTTTTTTTAAACTCCAGCGTTTTGTGGTGGCACTTTGCTGCGGATCGCAGATAAGCGCTTGTAACTTGGCATAAGGTAATTGGAGATAAGTAAAGGCGAGTTCAGGTTGTTGTTGGCGATGAAACTGGCTGATTTTTTGACACCCATCAAGCCAATAAGCCAACGCTTCTTCATATTTATGATTATCTTGCTTGTTTTGATGTATCTCTGGTGCAGTAAATAAACTCGCAGGGGTAGTGCTAATGATCGCGATAAGAGGTTCAAGATTATGTGGATTATTTTCGCTGTACCATGTTTTTATGGTGGCAACCCATAATTGTAAATCATCCATATATTCATCCTTGTTTAGCGACTTGAAGCTACAGCCTATACTGTATTTTTATCTATTTTAAATTCTACTTATAAGGGTAGTTTAGGATCGTAAAGATGAGAGATAAATTTAGCGTTTCTTTGCTGGGTTGTGATGCATTTCTAAAATTAAAATAAAGCCCATATTCACAGCTGTGTGTTATGGGCTATTCGTTTTGTTAGCTAATTAACAGGTTATTACAAAGCGCTTTTTAGTGCGGCAATAAAGGTGTCAATATCTGCTGTTGTGATATCCAGATGAGTAACGAAGCGCATTGGATTGCCGCCACTGATCAAAATATCTTGCTGTTTTAGGGTTGCGATCAGTTGGGTTTGATTAATGTGTTGATCGACCTTCGCAAATGCCATATTGGTTTGGATATGTTGTAAGTTTACGCTAAAACCTTCAACAGTATTTAACTGCTCTGCTAAGTAACGTGCGTTATGGTGATCGTCAGCAAGACGCTCAATATTTTCAGTTAATGCTAATTTACCCGCTGCAGCAATAATACCCGCTTGGCGCATGCCACCACCCAGCACTTTACGCCAGCGGCGAGCTTTGGCTATCAAGGCTTTATCACCAAGTAATAAAGAGCCAACAGGCGCACCTAAGCCTTTAGATAGACAAATCGTAAATGAATCAAAGTATTTGACGATCTCTGTAATATCCACGTTCATGGCAACAGCGGCATTATAAACACGCGCACCATCAAGGTGCATTTGTAAGCCGTGTTGATTAACAAACTCACGCGCTTGCTGAATGTATTCTAATGGCAACACTTTACCATTGATGGTGTTTTCAAGGCTAAGTAGTTTAGTACGCGCAAAGTGTGGATCTAAGGGCTTAATAGCAGCCGTTAGTTTTGAGAATGGAATGCTACCATCAGCATCATTTTCTAGTGGTTGAGGCTGAATTGAACCTAATACTGCAGCGCCGCCACCTTCAAACTTATAGTTATGTGCTTGTTGACCACAAAGGTATTCATCGCCACGGTCACAATGTGCCATCAATGCGAGTAAGTTGGCTTGGGTGCCAGAGGTGCAATAAATAGCCGCTTCAAAACCATGACGTTCTGCGGCCCATAACTCAAGATCGTTAACGGTTGTGTCGTCACCATAAACATCATCACCAACAAGGGCAGAGGCCATGACTTGGCGCATTTTTTCTGATGGGCGAGTTACTGTATCTGAGCGAAAATCTATCATTTAATTTTTATCTTCCTTTGTTGTGTTTTTTAATATATCACTGCGTTATTTGAATGATCTATAACAAAAGTTATCTTTCTGATGAACTTGTTAGTATGAAGAATCAAGTATATGAAATGATAGAACTATTAATAGAAGCAAAAATGCCCCTAATCTCAATTTATGAATCTACACTTAGAGATGTTATGTGGCTGGGTGTAGTGCACTCATTTTAATAAGAGACAAGGAGAAAACGATGATGTTAATTGAGCAACGAAACTTTACCTTGTGTGGCAATCAGCAAGGTAATGCCTCTGTACGTGTTATTCCTACAGGGAAGTTAGAAGTGGTTATTACGGAAGATGATGCCCTTTGTGAAGCAGATTTTTCGCAATTGTGGTTCAACAAAGCTGGCATGAAAACATTGCTAGTGTGTCGTGAAGCCGAGCAGGTTTGTTGGCAATTGGATCTCACTAATCAAGATGCAAAAGAGCTTCAATGTTTGATTGAATCAGCACAAGAAGATTTTGAAATTTTAATGCGTGCGTTGTAGGTTCTAGGAAAAATAGATGGTAAAGCAAGCGAATTAAGCCCTGCAAGCATGATATGTTGTAGGGCTTGTTATAGATGGTTATTAATAGCTAAGGTTTACTTACGAGGAATTGGTAAATAAAGCATGGCTTTTAAACCACCTAGAGTACTATTGGTTAACACTAAATCGCCACGGTAACTGTGTACTAACTCGTTAACGATATTGAGCCCAAGTCCTGTACCCGGAGTGTTTTCATCTAATCTAACACCGCGTTTTAATACTTGTTTGCATTTTTCACGAGCAATACCCGGTCCATCATCTTCAATCACTAACACGATATGACCATCGACAATGGGTTCTTGATAAACGCGAATTAAACTCGTTGCCCATTTATAACTATTCTCAATAATGTTACCGATCATTTCATCTAAGTCACTTTTTTCAACCGCAATCACCACATCACTATCTAGCTCATTGACTAATACAACACCGCGATGCGCATAGACTTTATCCATCGCTAATGAAATAGCATCAATACGGTGTGATAACGCTGTTTTTGTCGCAAGAATATTCATTGCACCAGCCATACGTGCGCGGCCTAAGTGGTAATCAATATGCTGTTGTAATTGTTGCAGCGCAGGGGCAAGTTTGGCCTGTGTGGTTGGATCTAATAACGATACTTCATTATTTAAGATCGCAATCGGGGTTTTTAGTGCGTGAGATAAATTACCTGAGTGGTTTCTTGCACGCAGCAGTAGCTCTTGATAGTGAAACAAGAGTGCATTTAAGTCATCAATCACAGGCTGAATTTCAACAGGATAAAGCCCTGTAAGTTCAGTTGAATGGCCCTCTCGAACTTCGATAAGGTTTTTACGCAGTTTACGTAATGGCCATAACGACCAACTGACTTGTAAGGTTGTTAAGACTAAAATACCAATTGCCATGATAATAAGAATAATCCATAAACCATGAGTTAATTGTTGTAATGTTTTAAGGAGCTTATCTTGATTTACCGCAACTGATAATTCGATAGGGTAATCACTATCGGGTAAGCTGAATTTACGTTTCACAACAATGAGAGATTGGTTATTAGGACCTTCAAAACCTTTTTGCGCATTGCCTTTTATGGTGGTATCCCATAATGAACGCGAGCGCAATACTTGGTGATTAAGCTTTAATGACCAATATAAGCCGCTATATGGAAAATTAAAGCGAGGGTTTGATAGACGACCATCAACAAACAGTTGACCATGCTTATCAATATCGACTTGGGCTGTAATTTGATCCATGTAAAGGTAGAGCTGTGACTTCTCTTGTTCAATTAAATAGGTTTTTATAAAAGTAGGGACAAGGTAGCCCGCTGCTAATGTAATCGCCAATAACCAGACTGCTGCAGCAATGAGCAGTCGGTTACGAATACTGGGTTGACGATTTTTGGGTAGGTTAATTAGCATTGATACGATATCCAAGACCACGTACTGTCTTGATTACGTCATTACCAATTTTGCGGCGAATACGGCCAATAAACACTTCAATGGTGTTTGAATCACGGTCGAAATCTTGCTTATAAATATGTTCAACGAGTTCAGTGCGAGAGATTACTTTATCTGTATTGTGCATTAGGTATGACAGCACTTTAAATTCAAGTGCGGTTAAATCAATGACATTATCTTGCCAGGTTACCTTTGAGGTACGGGTATCTAAGCTTAAATCGCCAGCTTGAATAACGGGTGATACATTACCGGTTGCACGGCGTAATTGGGCGCGTACGCGTGCCACTAACTCGACCATTTGAAATGGCTTGGTGAGATAGTCATCAGCACCTGCATTTAAGCCATCAACACGTTGTGTTAGCTCATTACGTGCGCTTAGGATCACCACTGGGCAGTTAACGTTTTCTTCACGAATGCCTTTTAAAACGGTAATGCCATCTAGCTTGGGTAAGCCTAAATCAAGCACAATTGCATCCCATGGCTCTGAGGTTGCACGGTAAAGTGCATCAATACCATCTATGGAGTGCTCAGCAACCCAACCGTTTTGTTCTAAACCTGCGACAACTTGCTCGCCTAATGTTACATCATCTTCAACAACTAGAATTTTCATTTTGGAACCTTAAGGACGCTTTCAAGATGGCGACCTTTTATTTCTATCATTTTAAGAGTACGGGCTTCATACTCGACTTTAATTATATTGTTGTTACCATCAATAAGCTTTAATTCATAAATCCATTCATCAACATCTTTGTCTAACTCGACGCGAATAATACGGGCTAATAACTGCTGCTGGACTTTATGTTGTAATGCAGAAAAAGGCTGAATGAGTCCTTGGGCTACTGCATCCATAACATTATCGTGATGTTCATCTATATCAGCCGTCGGGGAGGCAAACACCTGACAACTTATGAGACTGATAAATCCAATTAGATATAAATATTTGCAATGTTTTTTCATATTTATAACTGTAACTAAGTCGCCATGAATGGAAAATGAATAGTACCATTATAAATGGATTCTTTAATTTGTAAGCCTTTAAATTTTTTCACCTTTTTAATGTTATAATATAACGAGAGGCATTAGCATTTTGTACCAACTAATGCGATAATTATCACATAAGCAAGCCCTTTATTAGTATAGCGACAATAGGTTTATTAGCATGGCTTCAACAGCAGCAGCACTCCATATTTTGGTAAAACATAAAGAACAAGCCGATGATATTTTAGAGCAACTTAAAAAAGGTGCTAAATTTCAGACGCTTGCTAAAAAACATTCTACTTGTCCATCAGGTAAAAAAGGTGGTGATTTAGGTGAGTTTAAAAAAGGTGCGATGGTACCGGCATTTGATAAAGCCGTATTTAGCGGCAAAGTGCTAGAGCCAATCGGTCCGATTAAGACGAAATTTGGTTACCATATTATTAAGGTTTTATACCGTACGTAGTTTTAGTAATGAAAGAGGCGTTCTTAACGCCTCTAATTGGTTTTTTAACTATGCAGCATCAGTTTTTGGTATATCTTGTTTAGGCGCTTTTTGTTTATCAACTGCTTTTCCTGAAGTAGTGATTTTTCCATTTCCAAGAGGGAATTCAATCTTTTCAGCACTTTTAACTAAAGCTGATGCTAGTTGATCTATTGGGTGATTGACTTCTACTGATGCATGAGTTTTATCTTTGAATAACCCCTCAGTCATTGCTGTTAATAGCTTATCTGGTATTGAACCGTCTTTTTTCTCATTCCATTCTAAGCACATTTCAATCGTTAGGTGTGCTCTGTTTAAATCACGTACAAATTTTTGATTTTCTAATTCTTGTTGAGCAATACGATCAGCCCAAGAGTTTGTCCATTTGATTAGATATAGAACTGATGTAATGAATAATGTAGAGCCTAAGAATATACGAATATATAAGAACCATAGCATTTCACTTGGTTTTTCTGCTGTCGGTCTTAATACTTCTTCTGATTTACCATAATCAGGTATATTTACTTTGTAATTGATATTGTGAAGCTCTGTAATGGCTGTATAGGTATTTAAGGTTGCCATTAATATTAGAAATAGGCATAGAATAATAGTAACGTAAGAACGCTTATTGACCGAAGGAGAGAAGTTAAACTGTGTTGCTTTTGCTTGTACTTCTTTGAGCATTGATGTTGTCGTATTTCGACGGGTCGTTCTGTTGTCTTTATCTTCTACAGCCTGTTCGCGTATTTTTAAAGCATCATCTTTTCCTAGATACTCATTATCTAATAGCTCTCGCTTATTTTTGAATTCATCTTCTAATTCAGCTAAACGAGTTTGGTGCTTTTCGCAATTCAATTCTAAAAAAGCATGTTTTTCTTGCTCTAATTGAATAGTATGTTCATGTTGCTTTTCAATTAGATTAGCATTCAGTCCTTCTAATTTAGTTAAAACGTCATGGTGAGCAGGGAATATGTCACTTTTCGAATTCATACTATGCGTAAGCATATCAGTATGACGTAACAGCTCTGTATGAACCAGTTGGTGTATTAGTACAACTTCTTCTGTTTTATTTTGATCATTGATGTCTATTTTATCAATGAAAGAATCTTGGTTTCTTGTGTATGTGAAGTGGCTATGTTGTTTAGTGTTGTCAGTAAAATAAATAGATTTAATAGAGTTAGATGCGGAATTTTCTAGGCTAATAAGAAGGTCATTATGATCAGAGAATATTTCATTTTTCTTCTTTTCTTCATCGTACCGTACTGAAACAGTTATATTTATTCCCGCAAGACATATGATTATTTGTGTTTGGCCAGATAGTCCATATTTTTCATGATGTAGAAGAACATCATTTACAAAGACTTTGATTAAGTAATTATCACTGATACGAGGAATTGAGGTGGTAGCCATATTTCATCTTGAATTAATTATAATATGCAATATTTTGCATTAAAATAATAATTTAGCAAGTAAATTAATGCGTGCATTACTGCGTATAAAGTTTGAAAAATTGACATAGTTCTAAGGTTTTATACCGTACTTAGCCGATCAGATTATTGTGGATTTTTAAGAAGGCGCTGATGATTCAGCGCCTTTTTTATAGGTCGTAAAAAATATTGTCATTATGACGGTATTATTATTAATAAGAGAATTACCACCAGAATAGCGTTAAGGTGATTAATATTCGTCACATCATATGACATAAATAAAATGAATCATTGAGGAGGGTATTAAGATGTAATCCGTCGCAGCGGGGATTATTTTCTTTTTGTCGCCATCATGCATTATAAGTATGCTCTATAAGACGCTATTTGCAGCATTATTTTGCGTGTAAAAATTTCATTATTAATTCCTATTAAGCTTATAAGCATTCGCTATTATACATTTTCATTATATACAGGTACTTTTGATGAGTAAAAAAATGCCACTAATAATGTATTGTCTAGTTATGGACTAAATAAGCGTCAAATGGATTTCTATAAGGATTATAACCATGAAAAAAATACTACTTTCTGCCTTAATTTTAGCTTCTGCTAGCGTAAGTGCTGCTGATCTCTCGGTTAAGATGACAGATCTTAGCTCTGGAGCTATGGCGGGGACGATATCGATGGAGCAAACAAAATATGGTGTTGTTTTCACACCACATTTAAAAGGCTTACCAACAGGATTACATGGTTTTCATGTGCATACAAACCCTTCATGTGATACGACTGAAAAAATGGGTAAAACTGTTTTAGGTGGTGGCGCTGGTGGCCATTATGATCCAATGAAAACGGATAAGCATGGTTTCTCATGGACCGATGATAATCATTTGGGAGATCTACCACCTCTTTATGTTAATCATAAAGGTGATGCTGTTCAGCCAGTGCTAGCCCCTCGATTAAAATTATCAGATTTGAAAGGGCGATCATTAATGATTCATGCTGGAGGGGATAACCATTCAGATCATCCTCAACCGCTTGGTGGTGGTGGTGCACGTATGGTCTGTGGTGTGATAAAATAATACACGATAACGTTTTAAGAAGGCGCTGATAATTCGGCGCTTTTTTGTGGGTGTTATAAAAGGGGTTAAATCTAAAGCATTTAACAGCATGTATTATTTTCAGGTTTTGTTAGGTTATTAGAATGAACATACATCGACTTATACGCCAGATAGTATTTTACTCATTAGCAGCTATTGTTTTTTATAGTGCTTTAGAAGCGGCAAAATTTGTATACTTATTGGGTTCAAGTAAAGCACTCTATCCGATTTCAATTTTTGGGTTTTCTTTGTTTTACAGTACGTTATTATTGTTGGTGTCATATTCATTAGGGCAGAAGTTTCTATTTGAAGCGACACGGACTAATCAGCTGTTTACAATTAAAAGACAGTCATACCAAACTCTCGGCATGGTGAGCTTGTTTACGGGATTAACTGTTATTAATGTGATTGTTTTATCGAGTTTTTCTTCTGGAACATTAATATCATCAAGCGTATATACCTTGTGCAGTTTGTCTCTACAATATGGTGTACCTGTAGCCTTAGTGACATTTATTTTTCTTTTTGTTGTCCTGTTAATAAATAATATGATTGTAACTAGGGAAAAGCACATTTAGTACGGTTGTATTTTTAGAATGAGTAATGAATATGTGAAAAACATAACATCGTTAGCTTCTTTTAATTGCATCGCAAATAATTACTTATACTATTGTTTTGATAATTTAACCAATAGTATAAGAATTGCACGTTTATGAAAATGATAATAACACCAGAGTATATAAAAAATTTTTCATGTATCGCGGATAAGTGTGAAGACCATTGCTGTCATAGTTGGGATATTTCGATTGATAAATCAACATATCAGTTTATGACACAGAAAAGTGAGCTAAAAAATAAGGCTGCTAAAGTAATTCTTCGAACTAAAGGAGAATCACCTTATTATGCTAAAATAGAATTAGATAATAATGGTGTTTGTCCTTTTAGAGAAAATAATGGTTTATGTGAGGTTCATAAGGTACATGGGCATAAGCGTTTGTCCAATACTTGCCAATCTTACCCACGAATATCAACAATTCGTGGGCATAAAAAAGAACATAATTTATCGTTGTCATGCCCAGAGGCAGCCAGACAGATTTTATTAAATCCGGCAGCAATGGAATTTCATCAAGAAAATTATCCTGATGATATCTTTAAAGCTAATAATTATTCTCGTCCTGTTTGGTATAATACTGTCCAACAATTTATTGTTGATATTTTATTTATAAATAATTCTAGCTTAGAACAACGTTTATCTTATATTGGTATGACATTGCGTTTAATTGCTCCTTATACTAATCAACCAGATGAACTTCAGAAACGTTTATTACTTTGCTGTGAGGAAATTAATAATAATAATTTTAATCAACTATATGATAATCAACAAACTTCATCTGATATTCAAGCTGGATTATTAATTAAAATATTTAACTTTCGTATTGATCTTGAGTCAAAAAGAAACTTAATTATCGCTTATGAACGATTTGATAGTATCCATAAGCAACTAATAGAATCATTATCCCTTGCAAATGGCGATAGTGATAAACAAAAAAAGATTTTACAATATGGATTTAACAATAATTACACTAATTATTTTAAAGAAAATACACATATTTGGATAAATTATATTATTTATGTTTTTTATCAAAATGATTTTCCTGCTAAAGATATGCAAAAAATTTATAGCGACTTGATTGTGGATTTTTTTATTATTCGAGGGGTATTATCTGCAATCTCTTCAATGCGAGAGCTTAATGATGATGATGTTATATTAGTTTTTCAAACCTATCATCGTATTCGTAGTCATAATAAAGATTTCATGAAAAACATTAATGAAATATGTAATGAAATTAAAGCTAATAATACCATATTACCTTTATTATTAATAAAAAATAGCTAATCGATTAAATAGAATACCTATCATTTAAATGGGCTAGTTTGTTCTAGCCTTTATTCTATCTATTATTTTAATATGAGTTTCTATTATTAATATTCTTATCAAACAATGAATAGAGTAGGTTTTATAGGAACTAAGCACATTAAAAATATGTTTAAAAAATAATCAGCCAATCGTGTGCTAAAAGACCTATTAAGCAGAATACAATAAGATTAATATTCCATTAAAGGATATTGGAGTATGATGAGCCCAAATAGCTAACTTTGATTTGTAAGGTAAAGATATGCGTTATTCATGGGCGATAGTTGGTATGTTTGCACTTTTGTCTGGATGTAGCTCGTCAGCGTTAACATCTACATCTTCTGCAACGACGGCAGAAAAAGAAACCGCTACGCAAACAGCCAAGCCTCTTACACTGAACCAGCAATTTATTCAACATGGCTATAATGATGGATGTAAAGATGCGCTTAAGAATCAATGGCAGCCATCAAAGACAATCCTTGATGATCTTAAGGGTGTTGAAAAAATGAAGTATATCGAAGGCTGGAAAAAAGGTTATCAACGTTGTGTGATTGGTTTAGGCCCTGTAATTATCAACGATACAATGCCTATCTCACATCAGAAAAAATAATAAAAATAGATCGTAATTAACACCGTTAAGCATGAGGATTATTCTATCGCTTAACGGTGTTTTTTCTTATTGTTCAGTGAGGTTACGTTGTTTAACAGGTTTTGGAATATAACGCCCTAATTCATCAATTTTTCGGTTTTTAGAAAAGAACATTTCAAGTTCAATCATAATACCTAAGTTAGCGTGGTAATTATAATCTCGCGGAAATTCAAGTTGTGGTCGTGCCGCGAGATAAAGCCAGTGCTTATACACACGTCGTTTCCATTCAGCCGATACCCAATAGTTAGTGATTTCTTTCATTTCATCGGTATCTGCACTTATTCCCATTGAATACTCAAATAAATCCCTTTCTGTTGCTCGCTGATAAACATTAAATTGTTGTACCAATTCCCATTTATCATCTTCTTGTAAATATTGTGCACTGGTTGTGGTTCTAAAAATATTTTTGTGGTCGGAAGTTAGTGCATAAAATCCGCTTAATTGAGTGAGAGATCCAAAACCTTTTGAATGGTAATAAAACACCTCTTGTTCAAGTTGAGTTGTCCAGTTTTTACTGACATTATCCACGCGAGTCAGGCGAGCTTTTACAAAAGGATCGATAGGGAATTTGAGCTTAATACCAATATCAAAATCAGAGCTCCAGTTACCAAATTGTGCATCTTGAAGTCTAAAACCACCAACAGTGTCTCCATTTTGGGTTTTACTGCCAGAGGCGATACCCCGTTGTTTACTTTCTAGGCTGTCATAATCACTGGGCTCTGAATCCAAGATTAATTTCCAATCACGCTTAACGTGCGGTAAATCGAGTTTAAAGTAAACCTTGAAATCATTTTCTAATTTACCTCGGTATGAATATATCGCCCGCTGACGAATACGAAGATAACTGCGATTGGTCAGTTCGGCTTCATTCTCATCTTTAGTTAGACTTTGATCTATATATTCTCCGACGGTGTGTACTGAATCGGTCATTGATTGTTGAGAGCTATCAATCCATTGCTTCATTTTATACGGTGTATTGTCGTCGTTAGTGTCGTTACTTGGTGTTGTTGTCTGCGGTAATACACTGGTTTCTGTCTGATTCTTGTCTAAGGAATTTTGAGCGAGAGGGGCTGCATTAGCTGTCGCTGTATAGAACACACACAATGACAATGGTAACGAGAGATAAAACCGAATAGTGTGATTTAGAGTCTTCAACTGAGTGTCATATCCTTATTTTTTGTCGTATAAATTTCATTTTTATCTCGCATACGACAACTATACTGATTAAGAAAATAGGTCTAAATACATATAGTGTAGAGTAATATCCTATGGTTATTTTGTTAAGTGATATGATTAACAGTGTATGTTTATTGTTTGTTTTTGATAGATTAATACAATAAATGCGATCCAGCAATTGCTTTTAATCGATCGTTTATTACTATTATTATTGTTGTTTTTCTGGAGGTGTATATGGATAGTTCAGAATTTAAAAGAATCAAACAAGAGGTGTCAGGGAAAGTGAATGACATCTTTGACGACTTTGAAGAATCGAATAATCGTTTACCAACAATGGAAGAACTTCGCGTCATTATTACGGATACAACTGATCATTATTTAGGTCCAATGGATCAAAATGTTATTGATGGTATTAATGCTAATTTAGAGCGGCAGCACATACGCGAAAAGTTATTATGGGATGCTGTCACTGAATGTGAAGCTGAAGTTAGGAAATCTAAAGATTATAATTGTTAATCATATGGTTATGGGATAGTTGCTTTACATTAGTATACGCTGTAATAAAATTGAAAACTCTGTTTTCAACACTATTTCTTAACTATCATTCAGTGAGAGGCTATAAATAGCATATTATTGCTAATTGAATGGATTTTAAAAGAGGTTTAAGGATGACTGGAACGGTAAATATATTTGAAATTCGATGTGGCAGTGGTCATGCAATTGGTGTGCTAGAACTGAATAATGCGTCATCATTAAATGCACTAACACTGACAATGCTTAGAACGATTCAACAACAACTATTGCATTGGCAACATGATGAAAAAATTGTGAGTGTGATGATTCAAGCAGTTGGAGAAAAAGCATTTTGTTCTGGTGCTGATATTCGAGCGCTTTATTATGCGATTGAAAATGATCCTGCTTTGACTGCTGTAGAGCAAGTGACGACGCCAACAGTTGATGATTACATTCATCGTGCTAACAATGATAATAGCTATTTAGCAAAGCCGTTTTTGATTGATTATTTTACCGTTGAATATAGTTGTGATTATTTGATTCACAGTTACCCGAAGCCGATTATTGCTTGGGGAAATGGCTTAGTGATGGGCGGCGGGTTGGGACTCTTTATTGGTGCTAGTCATCGCGTTGTTACACCGTCAGCGTCGTTAGCAATGCCTGAAATGAATATTGGTTTATATCCAGATGTGGGTGCAACATGGTTTTTAAATCAGCTTCCTGCCGGAATAGGACTATTTTTAGGTCTAACAGGGGCTGATGTTAATGCCAGTGATGCGCTTGATTTAGCAATGGCTGATCACCTTATCGTTGATAAAGATCGCGAGCGTTTGATTAAACAGTTGAAGCATTATCCGTGGCAAAATGTAGCAGAAAATCAAATTTCAGCGGTTGTAACAGAGATATTAACTGAGATTGCGATAGATTCTGAACGTCAGCGTCCACCAAGCCAAATGATTCCTTATTTTCCACAAATTCAAGCAGCATGTGTGGCACCAACGCTTGAGATTGTTTACCAACAAATTAATGCTATTGACGGGTTGGGATGTTGGCTTGAAAAAGCAAAACAAACCCTTGCCAATGGAAGCCCATTATCAGCTCACATCTGTTTTCAGCAAATGCAACAATACCAACAAGCAAGCTTAGCTGAATGCTTTAAGATGGAATTATCTCTGTCTGTTCGATGTGGATTAGTGGGAGAGTTTAAAGAAGGTGTAAGAGCGCGACTTATTGATAAAGACGCTCAGCCTCAGTGGTTATATAAGACTATTTCAACAGTAGACATACGCTTAGTTGATAGTTTATTTATGCCGTTATGGCAGCAACAAGCAAATCCATTAACTGATTTAATGTGATTATTCGAATAATGAAACAGTGTTGTGCTTTCTCTATTTTTTCGAATTGTTAATGTTAATCAGTGTTTTTTGATATATGTATAAACAGGTTTAGGAGCGAATTAACGTGGACATTGAGAATAGTGTTATTGTCATAACTGGCGCAGGTCAAGGGCTTGGGCAAATGATGGCTGTAACGCTTGCACAGATGGGAGCACAGCTCGCTTTAATTGATGTGAATACAGTAGGGTTAAGACAAACACAAGATCAATGTCATATGCTTAATAGCATGGCGCGAATTTATGAAGCGGATGTGACAAGTGAAGATCAGGTAGAAGAAGCCTTTACTCATATTATGGAAGATTTTGAGCATATTGATATTCTAATTAATAATGCTGGTATCTTGGATGATGGTTTGTTGGTGCAGAAAGACCAGACCGGCATTAGTAAAATGTCATTGGATCAATTTCAAACTGTAATGAATGTTAACGTTACAGGCACTTTTTTATGCGGCAGAGAAGCGGTTAAGTGGATGATTGAAAATGAAACCAAAGGCGTTATCATTAATATCTCTAGTGCGGCTCGTGCTGGCAATATTGGCCAGACAAACTATGCTGCATCAAAAGCGGCAGTAACGACAATGGCTGTCGGTTGGGCGCGAGAGCTCGGACAATATGGTATTCGAGTTGCTGCAATTGCACCGGGTTTGATTGATACGCCAATGGCTGCACAAATTAACGATGACATGATTGAACGTATGTTGGCGATGGTTCCATTAGCACGTATTGGTGAGCCAACAGAAATCGCCCATTCGGTGAGATTTATTATAGAAAATGATTATTTCACCGGCAGGGTACTTGAGATTGACGGTGGATTACGATTGTAATCAAAGTCTACTCAAAAGTGGTTATATAGTGCAACTAATGCTAAAACGCCACCAACAACAAACATGATCATTGATAGACCAAATGCGAATTTTGCCATATACGGCATTAATTTTTCCATTGGAAAGTCCAAATAACGATGAAGGAATATATTCTACCTCAGTTTGTGGATTAATGAGCACTAATATTGAGGTATGACTGTATTTTTGACATAAAAAAAGATCGTCATATGACGATCTTTTTTATGCCTTTCGGCAATATTTGTTTATAAGTTACCTTGTAAACAGATATTAGAATGCTTTTGGTGCGTAACCTGTAACAGCTTTAATACCCATGCTACGACCAAGTGCCGTCATTGGGTGAACAACAACAAGGTCTTTTACTGATTTTTTCAGTTTACCCATGTCTGCTTGTTCTGCTTTTGTTAACACGCGATTAAAAGCAAGAGATTTTACATCTTTACTTTTGCCACTTACTTCTGTTGACTTACGGTGTTTAACGTTTTGCGCTTTTTTGTTAAGGCTAAGAAGCTCATCTTTAAACTGCTTGATGATAACTTTATCATCACGTTGAATAGCAGCAGCAAGTTTACGCTGGCACTTGTCCATACGATTGTTAAGATTTTGAAGCTCTTGGTTTAAATTCATTTCATTACCTTTGTATTAACACTCGCAATACACTAAATCGTAGTGTTTACGATGAATAGGTATTGAGTTGCCGCTAGTATACATTATATTTTTGATAACTGGATCGCTATCCAGCAACTATTTTTGCTCAAAATTGCATTTTTATGGAGATATATGCCTCTTTCTCTATTTAGATATATCGCTGTCATTAATTGCCATCAACAATTTTGGCTAAAAACGATGGCTATGAATCGCTCTGATAACATTTATCACTAATATTTGATTATTAATTTAATACATGAGTTTTTAGAAGGAACAAAAAATGACAAATTATTGCGTCATTGTTACTACATTTTCAGATGATGAAAATGGTCAAACAATCATTAATGCTCTACTTGAACAGCGCCTCGCGGCATGTATTCAAGTTATGCCGATTAAAAGTTATTACCATTGGAAACAGAAGATTAACTGTGATCAAGAGCAGCAAATAATCATTAAGACTAAAACAAATCTGTTTGAGCAGGTGCAAGCTATCATAGTAAAACACCACCTTTATGAAACGCCTGAAATTATCCAACTACCGATAACAAAAGGTTCCGTTGATTACTTATCATGGATAGATCAGACCTGCATGTGATTTTATATGATTGAAAATAAAACGGATATATTTTGATTTATAGAGAGTGATTAGGTACAAAGGAAACAAGGTGTTTGAAAAAGAAACTAATTTATGCATTTAAATAATTAGTATCTTTCTGGAAGTTATAATAGTTTTAATACAAGGATGTTAACGATAGCGCAACATAATAGCGCTATAGTTAGGAAATATTTGTCATCATCGGTTTAATGATTTATGACTACATTTAGGGCCGATGACAAAACATGGAAGTGATTATTAATGGTAAATCAAGCGTCAGCGACAAATGCAGAATCTGAACTTCGTGTGCGTTATAACGATATTACACGCGGTGTTTATTTTATTGGTACAACGCCGCCAAAAACAAATACGCCTTTAGATGAAGTTGAAGGCATTGCAGATCGATTAGTGAATCGTATTAAAGATCTCGCGATTGATGGTTTGATTGTGTATGACATTCAAGATGAAGTTTCACGGACAAAAAAACCACGCCCATTCCCATTCAAATCGACTCATGATCCTCGTTATTATTCATCGTTACTTAATAAGAAAACTGGGTGTCCGGTAATTACTTATAAAAGTGTGGTGCAATCGGAAACAGAAGCATTTGATGAATGGCTGAATGAAGCGTGGCATGAATATCAAGTACGTGACATTGTGTTAGTTGGAAGTCCATCAGCAAAAAATGAAGTATCGCTACCGTTATCGACAGCGTATCAAGCATTGGCAGAACATCAGAATAACTTTTTTACTGGTGGCATTATGATTGCTGAACGTCATGCTAAGAAAGGTAATGAACATGCCCGATTAATTGAAAAATATCAACAAGGGTGTAATTTCTTTATCTCTCAAGCTATTTATGACACTCAAGCAACGATTGATATTTTAACCCGCTATGCAATTGAGTGTAAGCAAGATGGTATTAAACCTCAGCGTATTTTATTAACGTTTTCACCATGTGGTAGTGCTAAGACACTAGAGTTTATTGAATGGTTAGGTGTGAGTGTGCCTGAGGCAACCAGTTTACGTATTCTAAATGCGACAAATCCATTACATGAATCGATTAAAATGTGCTGCAATAGCCTTAATCAAATTTTAGATGCAGTGGTTGAATATGATTTACCATTGGGGCTCAATATTGAAAGTTTAACCAATCGTAAAGAAGAAATTGATGGGTCTATTTTATTGTATAAATTACTTCGAGCATCAATGGACAGTCATTTAGCTAAACATGAGTTTCGAACATTACAAGCTAAAGCGAGTGCATCAATTGCATTGATTTAGTCATAGCGAAGACAGGAAAGTTAGCCCATACTGATTTATCATGGTATGGGCTTTTTATTAGTGTTATTTGTGTGCTGAGATGATGGTATTAATGGCTTACATAAGGCCTAAAATCGACCACCAAATAATACCTGAAGTCATAAATATTACGGCACCGCCGCCAGAGATAATTAAACCAATTTTCATCCACTGTTTATCGTTATGGTATTGATAGCCCATTAATAATGGATTACGTGCATGACTATAGGTTGTAAGGTTACAGCCTATATTTGTAATTCCTGCTACGGCTAAAATTGAGATTAAAGGGCTAACACCTAAAGCCATTAAAGAACCAATAATCACCGGACCTAAAGCAACAACTTTTGCTGTTCCTGAGGCAAAAAAGTAGGCGGTTACAAGATAGAAAATCATCATGACAATTAAAATCAGTGTGGAACTAGCATGGCCCATATATTGACTGATTAAATCAGAAACGCCGTGACCCACCCAAGCGGTAAAACCGAGTTTTTTTAGTTGGCTTGCCATTCCCATTAATACTGCAAACCAAACTAGCGTATCCCATGCGCCTTTTTCTGATTTGACATCATTCCAATTTAAAACACCTAAGATTAATAAGGCAGATAAACCGATAAATGCTGATGTGGTTGAGTGTAGATGCAGAGACTGTCCACCGACCCACATAATAATTAATGCAATAAAGACCGCGATTAATTTCCATTCAGCAACACTAACAGGACCTAAATGCAGTAAAGCTTGTTTTGCATAAGCTGGAGCTTGTGGCGTTTTTTTTGTTTCTGGGTTAATAAATTTAAACAGAATAAAGGGGATCGTTAATAGTAAAATTGCTGCTGGTAGTAATAAATACAGTGCCCAGTGGCTAAAGGTCATATTAATGCCAGCAACCGAGGCAGCTATTCCGACTAAAGCAAGGTTACCCGCAAACCCGGTTTGAAAACCTACTGCTGATGCGTCGTTCATAGCGCTTACTGAAGAAATAAGGTATTGACCCAACTTGCGATCATCTTTATTGATGACTTTTGCAAGTGAATCGGCAATAGGGGAGATAATAGCTGAACGAGCGGTATTGCTGGGTGTAGCGGGGGCGATAAGAAAATCAGCCACACCTAAACAATAAGCAATACGTAAAGAAGACTGACCAAACCAACTAAGCAAGATAAGCGCAATACGTTTACCTAAGCCTGTTTTAGCAAAGGCACGAGCAATCATAAAGGCAATGACGATCAACCAAATAAGGACATTATTAAAATTGCTGGTGGCTGCCATAATTGCGGCTTTTGCTGATGTTTCTCCTCCTGCATGAAGAACGGCATAAGCGGAAACCGCAATAACAGCAACAGCTCCAGTGGGTAAGACATTCGCAACGATGGCGACAATGGTGGCGATAAAAATAATAGCGGTATGAAAGGCGGCAATATTTAATTCGGATGGTATATCGATAAAGTGCCAGCTGAGGGTACTGAGCAATACAATGATGATGGCGGGAATAATTTTGATAGCAAAGAAAGGCTCTGGTGGTGGTAATGATTCTTTAACGGCAGTTGTAGTCATGATCTTCTAGTTATGTTGTTGTGTATGTCTATATAGTATATGTGATTTTAATAATTCCTACTTAATATGTTATTTATGCGATATAAATATCAAAAAATTGGTTTTTCTTATTCATAATAGCGTGTTTTTTATGCAATAGGTGGATTTGGAAAGGAAGGGGGCGTAAATGTGCGGTAAAAAGAAAACGCCACCTTATTTAAGTATAAAGTGGCGTGAGATAACAAACAAAACTAGGTAGTCATGCCATTTTGTTTATCGCTATCTTTATTGCTGCTGTCATATTTTACTGGTAAATGTACGAGTAATTACGTCTTGCTGTTGTTCACGTGTTAAAGAATTAAAACGTACGGCATAACCTGATACACGAATAGTTAGCTGAGGGTATTTCTCTGGGTGTTCAACTGCATCTAATAATGTGTCGCGGTTTAATACGTTCACGTTTAGGTGTTGGCCACCTTCAATACCGTCTGCTGCACCTGCTGTTTCGTGGTGGAAGTAACCATCCATTAATGCTGCAAGGTTTTGCTTTTGTGTATTTTCATCTTTGCCTAATGCATTTGGCACGATAGAGAAAGTATAAGAAATACCATCTTTTGCATAAGCGAATGGCAGTTTTGATACTGATGTTAATGAAGCAACGGCGCCATTTTCATCACGACCATGCATTGGGTTCGCACCAGGACCAAATGGCATACCAGCACGACGACCATCAGGTGTATTACCCGTTTTCTTACCGTATACAACATTAGAGGTAATGGTTAAGATTGATTGTGTTGGAATTGCTTCACGATACATATGCATTGTTTGAATCTTCTTCATGAAGCGTTCAACTAAATCACAAGCGATATCATCCACACGAGCGTCGTTATTACCAAATTTAGGGTAATCGCCTTCAATTTCAAAATCGATAGCCACGCCATTTTCATCACGAATCGGTGTTACTTTAGCAAACTTGATGGCTGCTAATGAGTCAGCGACAACAGAAAGACCTGCAATACCACAAGCCATAGTACGGCGAACATCGCGATCCATTAATGCCATTAGTGACGCTTCATAGCTGTAACGGTCATGAGAATAATGAATAATATTAAGTGCGGTGACGTATTGAGTCGCTAACCAATCAAGCATGGCATCATAACGAGGCATTAGCGTATCAAAATTAAGCACTTCATCCGTGATTTTAGCAACCTGAGGGCCTACTTGTTGTTGTGATTTCTCATCAATACCACCATTGATGGTATACAGTAATGCTTTAGCAAGGTTGGCTCGCGCACCAAAGAACTGCATGTGCTTACCAACAATCTGTGGGCTTACACAACATGCGATAGCGTAATCATCGTTGTCAAAATCAGGGCGCATTAGATCATCGTTTTCGTATTGAACAGACGATGTTTCAATGGAGACTTTTGCCGCGTATTGCTTAAAGGCGGTAGGCAGTTGCTCAGACCAAAGAATAGTCATGTTTGGCTCAGGAGCAGGACCCATTGTATGTAAAGTATGTAGGTAACGGAATGTGGTTTTAGTGACTAATGTACGACCATCAACACCCATACCTGCCATTGCTTCTGTTGCCCAGATTGGGTCACCAGAGAACAATGAATCGTACTCTGGTGTACGTAGGAAACGCACCATACGCAGTTTCATGATGAAATGATCTACCATTTCTTGTGCTTGTTGTTCAGTAATTAAACCGTTAGCGATATCACGCTCAACAAAGACATCAATAAATGTTGATGTACGACCAAGCGACATCGCTGCGCCATTTTGTGATTTAACCGCCGCAAGGTAGCCAAAGTAGGTAAATTGAATGGCTTCTTGTGCCGTGCGGGCAGGTAAAGACATGTCAATGCTGTATGTAAGCCCCATTGTGCGAATATCTTCTAATGCTTGAACTTGATCAGCAAGCTCTTCACGTAGACGCATGGTTTTTTCTAAATCTTGGCCTTGTTCAAGGAAAGATTGAGTTGAGTTAAATTGCTCTATTTTATCGGCTTTAAGAAAATCGATACCATAAAGGGCTAAACGACGGTAATCGCCAATAATACGACCGCGGCCATAAGCATCAGGTAGACCGGTGATAATACCAGAACGGCGACAAGCTAAAATTTCTTTGGTGTATAAATCAAAACAAGCTTTGTTATGTGTTTTGCGGTAATCAGTAAAGATTTTTTCAACCATTGGGTCTAATTCACGGCCGTAAACTTCACATGAACTTTTCACCATGCGAATACCGCCATTGGCAATAATTGCACGTTTTAGTGGTTTATCTGTTTGTAGACCGACAATGGTTTCAAGATCTTGATTAATATAGCCAGCACCATGAGAAGTAACGGTTGAAGGTAAGTCTGTATCAAAATCAACGGGAGCATGAGTGCTGCTTTCTTGCTTGATGCCTTCCATCACATCATTCCACAACGTAGTAGTTGTCTCGGTTACTTTGGCTAAGAAAGACTCATCACCTTCATATGGCGTATAGTTAGTTTGAATAAAGTCACGTGTATTAACGCTAGTTTGCCATTCGCCTTTACTAAAACCACGCCATGCTTCAAGCATGTCAGTTGTTGGGATTGTCATACTACTTACCTCTATAATAAAAATTTGAATGCGAGTGAGCAATGCTGTTTATTGCTCTCTTTTTGATTAAGTGCCATTTATTCAATGTTATAAATGTTGATTGAGGTGCTGGTTATTACTTTCAATATTAATAGGTTGGCTTTTATTATTGCCATTATCTTGAACCATATTTGGGTGTGATATGCTGCCTTTAAACCTTGAAAGAATAGTATGACTAATATCTATATGAGTAAAATGAATGGTTTTCATTTTGGCTATGATTTTTACGCATAGATTGTTTGATTATATTGTTATAAGTGCTCTGTGGCGGAAGAAATCTATGATGTAGATAGGGCTATATCGTAGGTAAGGCTGTATCGTGGGGATCGTTGAACCATAAAATCGTTAGCTATAATTAAATGACGATTTTATAATAATAACAGTGGGTTAATATTCTATTTACGCAATAGTTTTGGAGAGTTTACGTAGTCTAAATACCATCCATAGTGTAAGCAAAGCACTACAAATAGGTAACGCGAGCCAAACACCAGTAACGCCAATTGTATGCGCCAGCACAAAAATAATAATTGTGATTAGAATGAGTTTCCCCCCTGTTAATAGAGAGGCTTCTTTAGGCATATTTATCGCCTGAAAGTAGGTTGCACCTATGAGTAATGCTCCTTCAAAAGGCAGCCCCCAAAAATAGAGCGACATACCTTTCACTGCTTCAGGTTGAAGGAGCGGATTATTACCTGCAAACATATACACTACGGCATCAGGAATACTATATAAAGTAATGACACCAATAACGGCTATCAATAAGGTCATGGCAAATGCAAGGTTTCGAATTTTAATGACGCGATCTTTAAGACCTGCTCCGGTATTAAAGCTGACAAGGGGTTGAGTGCCTAGTGCGATACCTTCAAAAATCAAATAAAAGAATGCCTCAGTGTAACTAACGATGCTGTAAGCGGCGACATGAATGGGTTTTCCTACTAATAGAAAAGCTTTGCTATGTAGAATTAATACCACAGATAGGTACATGTACATTAATAAACTGGATGTGCCTAATTTAAGTATTTGTAATACAGTATCCCATTTTATTTTAAGGCTATCTCTGTCAATACGTAATTGTGTTTTATCGGTGAAAAAGTGTTGTAGGCATAAGATACAGGTAACGGCCTGCGATAGCATGGTAGCAATTGCGGCACCGGTTAATCCCCAAGGAATGACAACAATAAACAACCAATCGAGAAATATATTTAATATGCCACCTAAGATCATGATCAATGTTACGCGATTAGGCTGACCATCGTTACGCAATAATGCAGAAAAAGCCATTGAAACAATAGCAAACCCACCCATAGTGAAATACCAAAATAGATAGTCTGTTGCCATTGATAAAATATGATTCTTTGCCCCAATCCAAATGAGAATATCTTGTCCAAACATCAGCCCTAACGAGCAAAAAATAAGGCCAGTAATGATACAAAGTGTCAGTGCATTACCAACAATATGACGCGCTTGTTGAGTATTATCTTCTCCCATTTTTATTGAGACTAAAGCAGATGATCCCATACCAATCATGGCACCAATAGCATAAAGGATAGAACCAATAGGGTAACCGAGCATAATAGCGGCAAGGCCATCTTCCCCGATGAAATGTCCAACAAACATTCCATCAACGGCAACATAGATCCCCGTAATAAGCATGGCTGCGATGGTAGGTAAAGTATAGCGCCAAAAAAGACGAAAGATTGAATCATCACGTAAAGATAATGGTTGGGATGTTGATATTGTCATTGGACAGCTTCCATGTGAACCGCAGCACTAAATGTAAAAAATTGTTGGTATTGTCTGTGGCTACATGGGGTTAGTCAATCCAACTAACTGTATTTATGCGTCGGGATCACGTGATTTTGATATTATTATCTATTAAATAAAAAGACCAAAAGGAGGACATTGCACTCCTTTTGGATTTGATAGTTGAATATCTAGCGGTTGGTGTTTTTTGCCGCTGATTTAGTCTGGTATTGATTGGTGTTTTTGGTAAACCATTTCATGATTTTTTGTTTACGGCAATATAACAGCAAGGCACAAACACCTAAGTAAATTGTTGGCTCAATCAATCCTGATTTTACTGACCAATAGTAGTGAATAGGGCTTAATAGTAAAGCGAGATACACCCAATTATGCAGTTGTTGCCAATGTTTGCCTAAGCGACGCTGCATCGATTGTGTAGAGGTAAGTGTTAATAATAATAAGATAATCCAACTAATAGCACCAATGGCAAGGTAAGGATGTTTTATTATCTCGCTGCCTAATAAAGACCAATCAAAATTCAGATCCAGTGCAAGATAGACACTAAGATGAAGTGCAGCCCAAAAGAAGCTGTATACGCCGAGTAATCGTCTTAGACGTATCAGTCCTCCTTGTTTATATTGCTTTGCTAAAGGTGATAACAATAGTGTCAGTATCAATGTATTTAATGCTGCTTTACCAGTGAAATGCTCTATGCCCTTGATTGGATCAGCACCAAACCCACCGTTAATAGTGTTGTAAATTAGTATTACGATAAAAAATAAAGACACTGTATGGATAGTGACTTTTATCATTAAGACACGAGAAGGGGTGAGGCGGTACTTTTGAGCATGTTGAGTGAGCATTAATAGTTCCTTTTTAAATCCATACCTTTGTATAACGCTGCCACTTCTTCAGCGTAGCCGTTAAACATTAATGTGGGTTGGCGACGACTACTAAAGACATTACCTTCACCGATAAAACGTTCACTGGCTTGACTCCAACGTGGGTGATCAACCTCAGGATTAACATTGGCATAAAAGCCGTACTCGCTCGGTGCTAAACGATTCCAAGTCGTTGGTGGTTGTTTATCGGTAAGATGGATACGTACAATTGATTTAATACTTTTAAAACCATACTTCCATGGCACGACAAGCCGTAAAGGAGCCCCATTTTGCGGGGCTAATGTTTTGCCATATAATCCGACTGAGATCATGGTCAATGGGTGCATGGCTTCATCAATTCGTAAGCCTTCTACGTAGGGGTATTCAATACCGCCACCAAGTCGTGATGAGGCTTGCCCTGGCATTTGCTTAGGATCGTATAAGGTTTCAAAGGCGACGTATTTTGCTTGTTGTTGTGGATCGGCTTTTTTAATGATGTTGCGTAAGCTAAAACCTATCCATGGAATATTCATTGACCATGCTTCAACACAACGTAAGCGGTAGATACGTTCTTCTAAGGTAAACTGGCTAAATAAGTCATCATAATCGAGTGTGAATGGTTTATTTACCATCCCATCAATTGTAACTTTCCATGGATCAGTGATGAATTTTTCTGCACGTACCGCTGGCGATGATTTGTCAGTTCCAAACTCATAAAAATTATTATAATGAAGAATTTTATCCTCTGGTGTTAGTGACAATGCTGCATTCGATAATGACGAGGTTGTTCCTGCTAATTGTCGACGATGATCAATTGCAGGCTCTTCTGAAGATGAGATAAAATCAAACAGGCCAGCATGGGCATTGGTTGATAATGGTAATCCAACTGCTGCAATCCCTAATTTTTTTAAAATAGAGCGCCGTTGATGATAGATATCTTCTGGTGTGATTTGGCTTTCCGTTAATGCCCAACGAGGGCGTATTTTTATTTGCATAAGCGGCCTATTGGTAATATTCAAAATGATAATTATCGTTATTTGAATAGACCGTAATCGAATAATAAAAATTTCAAAAATAGTTGGTTTTTATTATTATTTGGAAAAATAACAAACAAAAACAAGCAAATAAAAGGAATACATATGAATGAGATCAATAACTTTAATGCTAATCTTGAATTACAACATATTTATTTAGAAGTTTATTCCGAGCGGTATAGTCATTTACGAACGTTTTTAGAGTCATATTATTGCTACCAACATGGATTAGTGACAAAGCAAGGTAAACCCGATTGGATACAGATATTTAATATTGGTAAACGAACGGTTGCGGCGCATCATATTCAGGAACGGAAATTGCTTGTAAGAGAGATGATAATGCCGTTATCGGTGCTCACTGGGTATTTAAAAACCTTAGTACGTGATGATGAAGCAACGATTGACAATATTAAGACGATTATTGATGAGCATCTTGAATATGTCATCATGACACGAGAGGAATATAATACGTTAGTAGACGCAGGGCTAAAAGAATCAATGCCTGCTGGTTATTATCAAGCTTCAGAAGCCAGTTATCGTTGCATAAATGCTCGTTTTGATGTGGTGGGAATCACATTATTGGCGTAGTAATAACGTTAATTGTGGTGGTTAGTTGAATCACTCAAGCGGTCGGTATAATGTGGCTTACATGTGTACGCTGAAAATAAGGTGAACAAGGATGATACCTCAACAGCAAAAACCGCCTATTATTTGGTTAAATGTAGCTCTATTTACGCTCACGTTTTTAATCGCGATTATTGGTGTGCCGCTATACCTTTATTTTTATAACCTCGATCTTACGCTTGTCGTGATGACCATCGTGGCTTTTTGCTGTTGTGGTATGTCAATTACAGCGGGTTACCACCGTTTATGGGCACATCAAAGTTATCAAGCAAATCGTTTTTTGCGAATGATGTTTGCTCTTGGCGGCGCATTTGCTTTGCAAAATAGTATTCTACATTGGTGTGCTGATCATCGAATTCATCATCGTTATGTAGATAATAATAACAAAGACCCATACTCAGCTAAAAAAGGATTTTTCTATAGTCACATCGGTTGGATGTTACGACAATATCAAGCTAGCCGTTATCATGATTATTCAAATTGTGTTGATTTACAACAAGATCCTATCGTTGTCTGGCAACACAAGTATTACTTATTATTAGCCGCCATCATGAATATCGGGGTGCCTGTTGTGGTTGGGTTATTGCTTGGTAATTTATGGGGAGCTTTGTTGTTTGTTGGTGTTTTGCGATTAGTATTAAGTCACCATACGACCTTTTTTATTAATTCATTGGCTCATAAGTGGGGATCTCAACCTTATACCGATAGAAATAGTGCGCGTGATAATGGCATTATTGCATGGCTAACATTTGGTGAGGGCTATCATAATTATCATCATATTTTTGAAAATGATTACCGCAACGGCATTTGCTGGTGGCAATTTGATCCAACAAAATGGTTGATCAAAAGTTGCTCATGGCTTGGCTGGACAACAAATTTAAAAGTAACACCAGCAGATAGGATAGAAAAAACGCGGACAAAAATGGAATTTATGCGGTTACAGAACAAATTGAAATCATTACCAAATAACAGTGCGCGTTTGCAACAATTACAATTTGAATATGAATCCTTAATGAGTAAAATTTCTGATTATTACCAAGTAAATAAACGCTTAATAGATTTAAAGCAAAAAAAATTAGCAAATAATTATGAAAACTTTGAATTTATGCAACAGTATGAGTTGATTAGACAGAAATTAAATCAACAGCGACGAGAATGGAAGTATTTACTCCAACAATATACTGTTTAATATTTAAAAATACTGATTGAGCTGTTAGGTCTTACCAAGATTTAACAGCTCTTTTTTATGAGAGGTTATAATCAAATGACACTATCATGCTGTTCCTTGGTTTGTTGTGATCAATATTATTGTAGATTTACTGTTACCGATAAACTAGTAGATTAAAATAATATCAAGTAGTATGGCAGTAAAGCTTAAAAACACATGTAATAATTAAATATAGTTATTGTATGTATAATTAATTACAGCGTTTTACATCCATGATTGAATGTTTGTAAGATCTTAACCGGAGATATTGTCGTGTACCGCGCATTACTTTTGTCACTCACATGTTTAGCTTCATCCGCAGCGCATGCAATTGAATATAAGCTACCAACCAATGGTAGTAATATCGTTGGTACAGCAGAATATTACGAAGTAAAGCAAGGGGATAGCCTTGCTGATATTGCAAATAAATATAACGTGGGTTTTCTTGGAATGATGGCCGCAAATAAAGGTATTGATCCTTTTTTACCACAGCCAGGAAAGCTATTACAAATACCTACCCAAGTTATATTGCCAGATGTTGCTCATAAAGGCATCGTGGTCAATCTTGCTGAATTACGTCTTTACTATTTTCCAAAAGATGATGCTTCTATTGTGTACGTTTTTCCTATTGGTATTGGTCGCGTTGGTCGTGAAACACCAAGTATGACTACTTCCATCAGTGAAAAAGTAAAAAACCCAACATGGACACCGCCAGCCTCAATCCGTAAAGAGCATGCAGCAAAAGGGGATATTCTTCCGGCTGTGGTTCCCGCAGGGCCTGATAACCCATTGGGTGATTATAAAATGCGATTGGCCTACGGTCATGGCGAATACCTTATCCATGGTACCAATAAAGATTTTGGTATCGGTATGCGTGTTAGTGGCGGCTGTATTCGTATGAACCCTTGGGATGTTGAGTGGCTGTTTCCACATGTAGCTCTTGGTACTCAAGTTCAAATTATTAATCAACCCGTAAAAACGTCACGAGATCCTGATGGTGAGTTAATTGTAGAAGTACATTCACCACTGTCAAAGAGCGAATCTCAGATAGGGGTTAAGAAAAGTCTTGATGCACCAGAAGTCTTATTGAAAGATGTAGAAGGTGATACTAAGGCAACGAAACGACTATATTCAGAACTGGATAAACAATCAGGTCTTCCTGTAATTTTAAAATCATAGTAAGCCCGTTGTTACTATATAAACGAGATAATATTATCTCGTTTTTTTTTGCATATTATTTGAAAAATAAAATATGATAATCACATTAATAATGTATTAACTTTATATTATTGTGATCTGTATTTTATTTTTATTTGAGATAATGTGGTTGGAATTGAGAAGGGTTATTTATAATTATTATTGTAAAGATAGACAAATAAAAAGAGACGACATAAGCCATCTCTTTAGATATTTTATAGCTAAGTATTGATTACTTAGTGTATGAACCAGCGATGTGGTCGATACGCTTATTAGCACGCATTGCTTCTTGGTATGCTGCGTCAGATGCTGCACGAGAATCATTTACTGCGCCTACGATTTGGTCTTGTTGACCTTGTAGCGCACTAACTTGCTCAGACAGTGTGTCAACTTTGTTAGTTAGTTGCTGCATTTGACTTACTTCATCAGAGCTAGAACAACCTACAAGAGAAGCACTTAGTAAAACACCAGCTAAGATAGATACAGTACGTTTCATTTTTATATAATCTCCATATTGATTTAGCCACTACAACTGTTGAATAAAGTTTGAGTTGGCAAATTCATTATGGCATAACTTATTATAATTGCTCATTAATTTTTTTCAGCAAAGAAAAAAAAATCCGATATCTGTCGCGTTTTTGAATAAAAAAAGTACATATTTAACCGTTTTTTTGCATTTATATTTAAATTGGCTTGAGCATAACTCCGCTTAATATAAGGAGTTACAAGTAATTTCTCGTTTTTAATAGTACCTAAAGTCAGGGAAATGTAAAATTTTGCAAATACTCAAATAAATAACATAATAGATTAAAAAACGAGCAAAAAAGCAGTGATAAAAATAAGTGCCATTTATATTATGCAATTAAAAAAATAGATCATTTAAGTATTAAATATAATAGATATGAATCATGTCGACTATTATGATCTATGTCTTAGTTCTATTTATTCATTTATTACTCAGTTATTGATGATGTTATTATCGGAATCGTTGCAATTAATTGAGCAGGACTAGCCATATGAGGGAGTTTTTTAATTAACTCACCGGAAGGTTTTAAAAAATAAAAATAAGAATTGTGATCAATGACGTATTTTATTTCGGAATTATTTAATTCGTTTTTAATATAGAGTACGCCGTATGTGTCTGCTAATGATTTAATTTGTTGTTCTGTCCCTGTTGCCCCTGTAATAGTCGGGTCAAAATAAGCCGCATATTGAGCTGTTTTATCTGCTGAATCACGCATTGGATCAAGACTAATAAAAACAGGCCATAATTTATCTCGTTGTTGTTGTGGAATTGCCTTTAGAGCTGCTGACAATACAGCTAACGAGGTTGGACAGATATCTGGACATTGTGTGTAGCCAAAATAGACTAAACGAATACGTTCGTCTTCAGGGGCAAATAAATCAATAACCTCTGTACCTGATTCCAAATAATTCATTGGGTAGTAGGGTTCACGTGCAACTTCTGGATCGTTACTGTCCATCATGTAACGGGCAAACAGTCCAGCAACTAAAGCCAAAGCAAGAACTAACCATTGGTATTTCATCCATTCATCCTTAAATGTTTCCTGATAATCTATGTGGCATAAATGAATTATGAATAGAGATGTTTATAAAAGGTAGGTGCAGAGTAATTTTTTGTGATGTAACGGCATGGATAAGATTCAAAGAATAAAAAAAGTAGCCATGGCGGCTACTCTTTAAATGTTTTTTGAGGCTACTGGCAATTAGTCATTACGTTCAGCATATTTTTCAAGACCCCAAACAACGGCAAGACCTAAAATCATGGCAGCGATAGCATAACCAAGTAGAGCAGGGTGACCCGTTACATTCTCATAATTAAATGGTGATAAGTTATGCTCAAGTAGTGGCACTTGTTCACCGTGTGAATTTGTACGCCATGTTAGCACTTCTTTCCAAGGCCAAATCTTACCTAAAGTACCAATCATTAAGCCTGTTAGTAGCGTTAGGGCAAGATCACGGTAATTGCGTAGAATCCATGACAGTACATGAGAGAACGTCAACAGACCAGCAACGCAACCAACAGTAAATAAACCAAGTGTGAATACATCCACTGATTTTGCAGCCGCAAGAATAGGAGCATACATACCAAGCAGGAGTAAAATGAAGCTACCAGAAATACCTGGTAAGATCATTGCACAGATAGCGATAGCGCCAGCAATAAAGATATTTAATGGCGTAGGATCCATCGCTACAGGGTGTAGTACGGTAATACCATAGGCAAATACAACACCAAGAATAATGGCTATAAAACTACCAATATTCCATTTTTCAACTTGCTTAAGCATATGGATAACGGAAATAATAATTAAGCCAAAGAAAAATGACCATAATGGAATTGGATGAGTATGGAGCATCCAAGTGATCACTTTCGCTAACGTAAAGATACTTGTTAATATGCCACCAAATAAACAGATTAAGAAGGTACCATTAACGTGCTCAAATGCGGCTTTAATGCCACCGTTGCGGATTATTCTTATTAAGCTTGGATTGATACGACGAATACTTTCAAGCAGCGTATCGTAAATGCCGGTGATGAATGCGATAGTACCGCCTGACACGCCAGGGACAACATCTGCTGCACCCATCGCCATGCCTTTTAAAAAGGTTGATATTTTACTCATTGGATTCCGTAACTGTGATAGCTGAATAATTTAGGTCGAACATTATACAGCGAACTACTAAAAACCACTATTAAATCATAAATATAGTATTTTTCTATGTATATAAAAAGAAATATACATATAGTGGATATTGTTTAATTAATTATGATGACACAGCATATTAATTGTCGTGTCGTTTTTGTGTCAATTTAGCCGGTAAGTTTACATTCCTATTGATATATAACCACAATCACTGTGGGATGAATGTAGTTTGTAACATCGACTCGGCCAAGAGTGTAAATCTCTGACAAGGTTGTGGTTCAAAGGTAATAGTGAATGGGGATGTGGCTATAATAGCTAATAGTTTTTCTTCTGCTTTATCTTTAATGACTAGCTGCTGGTCGGTATTAAAATAATTTAATATGGGTGATATCAAGGTATTATCTACCTGTTGTAATGAGTAATAGCATTGATTAATAGCAATATTATTTGTAATTAAACTGAGGGCTGTAATTGAGAGAATACGATCTTTTTGATTAAGTGTTGCGAGGAGTCTGTCCCAGTGCGCTGCTGCTAAAATACCCATAGCAACATATTCAGGTCGTTGGTATTGACTGAGTAAGAGTCGTTCATAGTCATCTCGAATGTTGTTGTGATTGATATCGTTCATCACTTTATCGTTAGTTGATAGGATCTCATAAGGACGAGGAACCTGACTGCTGCTTACTTTCTTTAATGCTAAGATTTCTAAAGCATGATACTCATTTAAAGGTAATTCGACAGTATGTTGTGTTATGGGATCTGGTGATAATTTAATCACTGTTTTGATGGAGGCAGCCAGTGTTGAGCTTGTTACCAAACTCGTCACAACATAAAAAATAACAGATAGCGAGTAAAGTAAGTGCATATAAATGATAATATTACAGCCAATATTAACTTAACTATGTGATTTATAATTATAAATAGCAATTTTATTAATGTGATTTGCGATGGATAATAAATAACAATATGATTAAAAATGTTATTTAAGTAACAATTGTGTATATTTTGTCGCAATTTTAGTGACGATAAAAATTAATCGAATGCGTGCATTTCTATATAATATTTAACATTCAGATGTGAGTTGTTCAGCTAATATTTAGTATTCATAATTATACTATTATTACAGAAATAAAAGGTTAATACCTCGCTTAACCATAAGAAGTCGAGGCTATTAATTAACCGCAATAAGTTACGTTGTAACTGAACACGTGGTGTAATATGGCCAAACATATCTTTGAATTATTACTAACTGTGGGTGCAATAACATTGGCTATTAGTATATTCATGCTCATTGTTATTCATTAGTTTTTGAAGCCGTTATAAGTTTATCCATGCTTATAGCGGTTTTTTCGTTAATGATGAAAAATAAATCTTCTAATCTAATATTCACGATTAAATGTGGGTAAATCGGCATATCCCTGGCTTCTTTGGTGTGGAAAAAACTGCTTTATATTGTTTTTATGGTATTAATAACTAAAAATAGTCTTTTTATAATAAAGTATCGCTATCGTTATTAAGTATTTTATCAGTTAATTTGTCGTCTATAATTATTTAATAACAATTGCTTAGGTTATTTTTTGCAACTGAGAAACTCATAGCGCCATTAATGGAATCTTTTACTCCATATATACAAGTTGATATTTAGGTGAGAAAATACATTTAGAAACTACATCGAGATGTTTTGTGGATATTATAAGTGAGGATATATGATATTTGGATTAGTTATCTTGTTATCTATCGTTGCTGGAATACTATCTGGTGAGCATTTCCATTCGTTTATGGCAGGCTTTGGTATTGCAGCTATCGCGATAGGAACGGCGTATTGGTTAGCTTTTCGTGCGACACGTTATCCGCAATTAGCATTACTTATGTTACTTGTGGCGATGATGGCGAAATTAGTGATTACTGTGATTGGCGTAATCTGGGTTGTTAAGGCTAATTTGCTTAGTTCACCTTTTGTATTTTCACTGTCTTATTTGTTCTTCTCTATCGTGGTGAGTTACGGCTATTTCAAATTGCGAGAATATCAAATGTCTGTTGCTGAAAAACGTAACACGGTCGTTTTTTCTACGCCAATAAAGCGTACAGTTACAATGATAACTCCAACAACATCATCGTAGATGTAATCATCAAAATTAAAACGCATTACTAAAAAGGCAGCCATTTATTGAATGGCTGCCTTTTGCTTTTTTATTACTTTAAGCTATGAACTTAAATTAGAATGCTTTTTTACCCATTTGGTAAACGTGCTGAACTTGGTTATTATCAGAAAGCAATGTGATATTTGCTTTGTAGCCCGCTTTTAGTAAGCCGTATTCGTTATCAACTTTAATTGCTTTTGCTGGATACAATGTAGCCATACGTAATGCTTCTTCACGAGAAAGGCCAACGTGATCGATAAGGTTATTTAGACCTTGTTCCATTGTTACCGCTGAACCTGCGATTGTACCGTCTTTGTAATGACATTTGCCGTCAGTTACGTAAGCTTGTAAGCCGGCCATATCAAACTCAGTCATATCTGTGCCCGCTGGAGCAACGGCATCAGTTACCATAAATAGTTGCTCACCTAAAATTTCGTGGGCAATACGTACTGATGGGTAAGAAGCATGAATACCGTCAACAATAATACCTGCATGTGGTTTTTTATCGAAGATGTAACCAACAACGCCTGGTTCACGAGAGCCTAGTGGTGTCATTGCATTATAAAGGTGAGTGGCCATAGTTAGACCTTTCTTCTCTGCAACTTGCTCGTAAGTTGCATTAGTATGACCTAATGATACGGTAATACCTGCATTACGAACAATATCGATAACTTCTTGTGAAGTATTCTCTGGTGCAACGGTTAATACGCAAATTTTATCTGCATTATCAGCAAGATATTTAGCCGTATTTTTGTCTAATTCGCGAATAAATTCTTCGCGGTGCGCGCCTTTCTTTTCTGTGCTGATGAAAGGGCCTTCAAGGTGCAAACCTAACACGCCTTTTTGTAAGCGATCATCCATTGCTCCAACCATATCAAGCACTTCAATCATTGACTCAGCATCGCTGGTAATGAATGTAGGTAGAAACTGTGTAGTACCACCTTTTAAGTTGGCTTGATTCATTGTCTCAAGGGTTTCTTTACAGATAGCAGTGTTAAGTAATACACCACCACAACCATTTAGTTGTACATCAATAAAGCCTGGTGATGCGAGTAAGCCTTTTGCATCAAACGTTTCTTGTGGTAATTCACTTTCTGATACATCAGACATTGGAACAATACGTGAAATAAGATCGTTTTCAATAAAGATGGCTTGGTTTTCTTGAATAGTTTTACCATCGAATACGTTGGTGTTAATAATTGCAAACATCTGATTACTCACTTTAATTCTATAGCCTGATGATAAATTAGCAGGCAAAGTGGTGATTTTACTCTATATCGAGTGTGCCTTATTTAAATAAGAGCAATACATGTACACATGATAGATAGAGCACCGAATAATTGGGTTGAAATGAGATTTTTTATGGCATGTTAAATCTTATTTCACTATAAAAAATAAGATACCTGTTTCAATCATCCTTCGTCAATCTTTTATCCTATTAAATGCTAAAAATTCTCTGATCGTTATCTTTTTTTATATTTAGATCATACAAAAGTAAATTTTATCCTGTAACTGAATGAGGTTTATGGTAGGAAACTGAAATTTATATGCTTTTATAGATAGGGCTGTTGTTATCTGCTGCTTTAATTGATTTTATAAATACTTATAGTGCTTATTTTAGTGAGTAAATTTGTTCTTTTGTACCAAAGCTTTTTGCACTCATTCAGACAATTAGGCAAAATAGCCATTTACTAAAATACGTTATGATATATGACGTTGGTTATATCGACCAATATCTTATGTCTAAGTAAAGCTGTGTTAGGAGCTAAAATGCAGTGGAATAATTGGTCAATATTATTGTCTGAAGTGTTAGAGCAATTTTCGATAGGGGCGTTCATCATTATTGGTGGGGTAATGCTGTCGGGTAAATTATGTTTTGGACAACATGATCGAGTAATGAAAGTGTTACCTTTCATTAGTTGGCTATTGATTGCTTCATTGTTAATACGTGAAGCGACTTTAATGGCATTACCATCAAGTAGCATTGCCACCAATGCGAATATGGTTGTGTTTGTTTTAGTGTTTGTCGCTTTAACGTTAATTTATAGTTTGTGTGAAAATCGTCTAATTGGAAAAGATGGATCGCGTAAGCTTATTATCGGTGTCATGCTATTGTGGAGTATTGCTTATGTTGTCGATATTTTAAGCTTTAATGCTGGTAATGGCCATATTGGCAATATAATCACAACGGTTTTCAGTGTTGGTTTTGGCGGAAGTCTGTTAGCACATTCAATGCTAATCAAAGCACAGCATAAAGTTGATCCTCTGAATGTTGGATTACCATTATTTGGTACATTGATTAGTGTTATTGTCTTTATTGTTGCATGTCTAGATTTAGCAACACTTGTTGAACAAACCCAATCCGGGATTTTATTGCCATTTATCTGGCGCATGGTAGGTGTGGGATGCTTGGTGGCCGCAACAGGGCTATGGTTAATGTCATTATTAACTAAAACTAAACCCGTGTTAGCAATATTAGCGTGTGCATGTACTTTAGCTGTTATGGCTAGTTTAGCGGTTAATGGTAGTTTTTGATGATGACTAAATTAATGTCGTTGCTTTATTGAAGAATATTTTAATGATTTGTAACGATATTGTGCTTTACAGTTATGATAATAAACGAAACAATCAAAACAAAGAAAGAGCAGTTTCTATAGCTTTTACTAAAATTACTATAATACCAACGATAATTTTAGAAGAGTTGTACGGAATTAACATATTTATGTTGAGCTCCATTCAAAGTGACATAATTATGAATAAAGGAAATTATTAGGAATTATGGCTAAAAAGAAAGCAAATCCGTTAAATGAGATTATTTTTAACGTTGTTGTTCCATCAATCATTTTAATGAAAATGAGTGGTGATGATCGTTTAGGCTCCGTAGGGGCATTATTAGTTGCTTTGGCTTTTCCTGTAGCATTTGGTAGCTATGAATTATTAAAAAATAAGAAACTCAACTTTATAGCAATACTTGGTATTGTGAGTGTTTTACTTACTGGTGGTATTGGTATTTTACAGCTTGATACACAATGGCTGGCAGTGAAAGAAGCATTAATACCCGGTATTATTGGCGTTGTTGTTCTAGGTTCAACTTTTACGAAATATCCGATTGTCACTAAAATGATATTTAATGAAGGCATTTTAAATTTAGGTTTAATTAAGCAAAAGCTAATGGAATATGATCAACAACAAGCTTTTGATCGTTGCCTAGTTCAATCTAATTATTTATTTGCAAGTACCTTCGTTTTTTCTTCTGTTATGAATTATATTTTAGCAACAGTAATAGTAACGAGTCCGGCTGGAACGGAAGCATTTAATGAAGAACTTGGTCGTATGACGTTATTAAGTTACCCCGTTATTGCTATTCCTTCAATGCTCATGATGATTGGAATATTCTATTTTGTTTGGCGTCAAATTCGTAAAATGACTAAGCTTGAAACAGTACAAATATTTAAAACACAATAAATTATAATGTGTTAAAACAAATAATAGCCAGTAATGCTAACAACATTGCTGGCTTTTTTGTATGTAAAAATCTTAATTATAAGAACTTTGGCATAATCAAAGCAGTCCAACAATGAGTAAGTCATACTGGTGTTAATACTTATTATTGGAGGGTAATATGAAGCCATTCTCATTACTCTGTACATTATTTTTAGTTATAGCATGTTCATCAGCTGATGTTGCTGAATTAAATAAAAGTACCAATATTCGCCAAGGAGAGCATTGTGGTACGTATTTAGCCCCTCAAACTAAGGATTATTTTAATGACTTTATTTCTTTACAATTACAACAAGTTAATGCCCTCAAAGGTAAAATTACAAATGATAATCTGAATGAATTGCATAATGCGTTATATCAATTTGAAGCCCATTGGTTAGCGCTAAAAGAAGAACGGTATGATGCTTGCCAGCGATATGCAAATTGTACTGAATTAGAGCTGCAATATAATAATAAAAGGGTACAGCATCCTCGAGATTGGATTGCTTCATCGCAGCATTTGATGTGTCAAAAAAGTAGCTTTGAATACGCAATTAGCCGTATAAAAATGGTGGCATTTTACACTGATGTTGAGCGATTAGAATTGATTCGCCAAGAATAATAAAATCAATATGAATGTTGTTTATTAACATTATGATAAATAACAATTTAATCTTATTAATTCTCACCTGATAAAATCTTATTTTATCAAAAATAAGATTTTCATTGTATTCAATACTATAGTTAATAAGAGTTGTTTTATACCAATGTGAGATATTGTGCTAATGATCAATGAGATAAATTGGAATCTATGACTATTATTTAGGTAGGGAATACTATTGCACACCATTAATAACGTGCAAGGCTAAGCATATAGATGCAATGTGAGTTGATGTTCATATTGTTTGTGTTGAATTTATAATTCGATAAATTTGGCAAAGTATGATGTTGTGAATTGTCATACTCAATAACGTTAGATATAACGTGAGTTTTATGCAAAATGTTGTGCGGAACGTAAATTTTAACCGTAAATTGTCACAACTTTATAACTTATTTAAGCTGTTGTTAGTACAATCATGTAAGTTATTGGAGGATTTGAGCCAAGCGATAATCAGATTCCAATGACTTATGAACTGGAAATTATCAGTTGGTTTTGTTTTAGCAGATATAAAGGTCAATTATGGAAATTATACTCACCGTAGCGTTTATTGTTGGTGCGTTTTATATTATTTTTAAAGAGAGAAAAAAATGTTCAAAATCTGTCGACTATTCAAAAGATAGTTTATAGCGCAAGATATAAGTAACATTTATGGTAAATATCGTTAATATGATATGGTAAAAGTACCAAATGGTACTTTTATGCATTTTTGATACATAATCATTGTCATATAAAATAAACTAATATAAAACCACTCCTTTCCGTTCTAAATGTATGTATATTATTATTGTTGATAAGAATAATATCAGTTAATATTTGCAATATAATAGGAAGTATTAAAAGTAGAGTAACATTATAAATATAATGAGTGACTTGTATAAAATAAAATCATGGTTTAAAAGTCGATTAATAGCGGATTATGCTGGTACTATGATGGTAGTAGCTATATTCATCATTATATTTATGGCTATAAGCTTCACCTTGCTATCGCCTTATATTGCGAGAGAACAATTGTCTTCTAAATTAGACACTATGTCTAGTGAATTGGTTGATAACTACAGTACAAATATTGGTGAGTATCATGAACTTATAACAGATGTAGTCAATAATATTAATTTTGATTGTAGTAAAAGTGATCGTAAATATATAAAAACAAAAACATATAATAAATATTATATTAAAAATATTGATATAAAAACGCATGATAATATTGTTTGTTCAAGTTTTAATGGTAAGCCTAAACATCACACTCAAGCTATATTTATTAAAAATCTTCAAGATAACATCTCGTTATGGGCTATTGATAATAACAAAGAACAATCAATACTTTCATTAGTATGGGAAGATACCAAGGGTAAAGTTTCTATTGATTTTGAACCAATAATATCAAAGGTTACGCGTAATAAACATTGTGATGACTGTATCTTAACTGTAGTTTCAATGCCAAATAATAATAAAACACTACACTCTCAAGATGATGATGAAAATGTTCTATCAAAACAAGCTTTAAATATAGAAGTTTTTAAAAACAGTTTAATATTAAAAAATTATGTTGACCCTCAATTGTTATCACTTATATCTATGGATTTAAAACCGTTATTATTTATTATTGGCGGGCTAATTGGTTTGCTCGTTTTCTTTGTCATTAACACTTATGCTAAGCACCAATTATCTTTACATTCATTAATCATAAAAGGGATAGGGCGTAAAGAATTCATTCCTTATTATCAACCTATTATTAATGTTAAAAATAATAAAATGTATGGTTGTGAAGTATTGGTTCGATGGTGGTTTAACAAAAAAGAATTAATTTCTCCTGATGAATTTATCCCTTATGCTGAAAGCAACGGATTAATTATACATATTACTGATATTTTGCTTGAAAAAACATTAGCACAGTTAAGTTCATTAGATTGGAATAAAAGCTCGGGAATTATCAGTATTAATCTTGTTCCTGAGCAATTAGAAAATAAACTGCATATGCGTAAAGCTGTTGATTTAATTATTAAGTCATCAATTTCGCCTAAATTAATTGCTTTTGAAATTACAGAAAGAATGTCATTTACTGATCTTAATAAAGCAGCGGCTGTTATTGATTATTTGAAGGCTCAAGGTATCAATGTCAAATTAGATGATGCAGGTACAGGCTATGGCAGTTTTAGTTATATACAACATTTGAAATTGCAAAGCTTAAAGATTGATAAAATGTTTGTTGATACCATAGGTACGTTTGATCATAGACTGTCTGTTTTAGATTCAATTATTGCTTTTGGTAAAAAGTCAGGTATGGAAATGATAGCTGAAGGTGTTGAAACTAAAGAACAATCTGAATATTTGTTAAATAATGGTGTCTATTTGCAACAAGGGTACTATTTCTCAGAACCATTAAAGTTTGAACAATTTCATGACTATTACAAACAAGATCAAGTTAATAATTAAAAGGCACTTTATTCTCCAATTAAAATGAAGAATAAAGTGCGATAATTTTAGTCAATTAATTATTTTTGTTATTCCACGTATCGACTAAGTGTGCAATAGATTGGTGTGCTTGTTTCCATTCACGAGTTTGCATTAATGCATTAAATTCAGGTGTTGGTTTTTTCAATAATGAATTTAAGATAGAAACTTGAGTCTGTGGTAATCCATCTAATGCTTGTATTGCACCTTCACGGTTATTACATAACATAACCATATCACAACCTGATTGTTGAGCGGCAACAGCACGTTCACCATAGGTACCTAATACATCAGCACCTTTCATATTTAAATCATCAGAAAAGATAACGCCATTAAAACCTAAATCACGACGAAGTACTTGTTTTAGCCAGTATTCAGAACCACTTGCAGGTCGTTCATCATAAGCATCGAATACGACGTGTGCAGGCATAATCCCTTGAAGCTTATTGTTGCTTATTAAATCCGTGAATACAGTCATATCGTGTTGCTTGATGTTGTCACGTGAGTCATATGGAGTTTCAAGGTGTGAATCTGCAATTACACCACCATGGCCTGGGAAATGTTTCCCTGTCGCTGCCATACCTGCGGTTGCCATACCATCAATAAAAGCAGAGGCATAACGAATAACATCGGCCGGATTATCAGAAAAAGCCCGATTGCCGATGGCTTTACAATCAAAACCTAAATCCAATACTGGCGCAAAGCTGATATCGATATCCATTGCCAGTAATTCAGCGGCCATTAGCCATCCTCCGGTTGTTGCAAGTGCTAAACCATTGTCTGATTCTGCAAATGCACGAGCCGGTGGTAGTATAGAAAATTGCTCTCTAAAACGCTGAACACGTCCGCCTTCTTGATCTACGCCAATAATAAGAGGGCGTTTTGCTGTTTTACGAATATCTTTTATCAGTGCTCGAAGTTGATCGCGATTATCGTAGTTGCGAGCAAAGAAAATAATGCCGCCAACAGTAGGATGTTGAATAATTTCACGTTCTTCTGCATCAAGTTCATAGCTTGAAACATCAAGCATTAAAGGTCCCATCAAGACACTCCAGCAAACAAATAGAACGAACAAATTATCATAGTTTGCTATAACCGCAATTTTTAATCTGGATTTTATTGTATTTTTTAGTTCTTGATACAGAAAATTAAGCAGTGATACGTATCACTTTAAATAGTAACTGAATGTAAGATTATTTATCTGAATGTGATCTAAATCGTTTCAAGTGCAGCTCTGGTTAATATAGACTACGCACCATTGAAAATTGATGCGGGATCAATGATGTCTTTGCTTATTGCGATTGCTTTAACAACGGGTATTCTTTCTGGAATATGGGGCTGGGTTGCTGTTTCTTTAGGATTACTGAGTTGGGGGGGCTTTTTAGGCTGTACAACATACTTTGCTTTGCAACGAGATGGACTGAAAGGGGTTGGATTAAGTATTGCGACTAACCTCAGTGGTGTTTTTTGGGCGATGGTGATTATTAAGCTATCAAGCATGATTAATATAGAAATCATTGGTTATGTCATTACAGCTCTTGTCGCATTTATGATGTGTGCTCAAGCAAAGAAACACTGGTTAAGTTTTATCCCTGGTACATTCATTGGTTCTTGTGCAACATTTGCTGCAGCGGGTGATTGGCAGCTCGTGATTCCGTCTCTTATTGTTGGTGTTATCTTTGGTTATTTGATGAAAACAACGGGTATATGGCTACATGCAAAATTATCACCGAATTATGAGCAAATAAATAGCTAAGAATATAGCAATGAATAAGTATTGATAACAAAAACGCAGAGCTTCGGTTCTGCGTTTTTAGTTCTGTGTGACAATATTTCAACCAAAAATGGGTACGAAAATACCATTATGGCTGGCACAGTATTTTTTGATGCCTGGACGGTGGTTATCTTTAGTGGCAAGTATGCAAACTCGCACGCCTTGCTGGGTAAGATTTTCAGTGAGAGCTTGAATATTTTTATGATCACAGCGTTCACGATCAGCATCGCGTCGACATAGATCAACAAACACATCAGCTACATCGTCATGGTAAAGAACATATTCCGACTGTTGCATCAATCGTAATGCTTTAAGACTGAGTAATTCAGGATCATGCCCCGTTTCAATAAGGTAGATGCTTCCACCACATTGGTTCTTCTCAGTTAATAATTGTTGAAAAGCCACTTCTAATTCTTCGGTTGTATGGGCATTTTCTACCACACTTAATCTGAAAAATTGTTCCCAAAATTTTCGGCGTCCATCTACGGTAGTGAAATGTTGTTTAATACGTTGGCGTTGTTCGCCTGAGAATGATGCGAGTAAACTTAAATTTTGTGGTAAATAAGTTTCTAAACGTTCACGTAAGTAACGTACTAGCACGGGTGATGCACCACCACTAGAAATGGCAACTTGAATTGGAGACCGATCAACCATTGATGGTGTAATAAAGTCGCAAAATGTTGGGTCATCAACGACATTAGTCCAGATTTTTAATGCATTTGCGTCATGGTAAATCTGATGATTAAGCGCTGCTGAGTCAGTTGTTGCCCACACTTGATCGGCACCACTAAGTTGTGATGACTGATAAGGTTGTTCGATATGTGTGATCAGTTGCTGTTGTAATAACTCTTGCAAATGCGGATGTAGTTGTGGTGATACAACGGTAACATTTGCGTGTGCTTTTAATAATAAATCAACTTTACGGCAAGCAACGTCGCCACCACCAACAACTAAGATTTGTTTGTTATTTATTTTTAGAAATATGGGAAAGAAATCCATTTAATAATATCCATTTAAATATCAATGTAGGTCTATTATTACGTAATAATTATCGATGACAATAATGTATTTTTTATTATTCATAAATAGACAGTTAGATCTACACTTCTATAATAAATTGATTCTTTTTCGAAATAAAGCAATTGCTACAAGTATAATCAAAACTTTAATTGGTATATTTCCAGCAGATTGAGGCTGAGTTGAAACTAATAATAGATTAAGATCTTGGTCTTGAGGGTAATCATCGACAAGGATGAATGGATCGTACTTGTAATTAGGTGAATTATAGTGTGTGGATAAAGAAAAGTGGGGCAGGTTGTCATATTGCTTAATAGTGTCTTCAATCCAAATACGCAATGCGGCTAATTCGGTATATTGTCCATGCAGTTGTTGGTACTGCTGTGTTGGATTATTGAGCCTTTGTTCACACAGAGCGCCGTTACTAACGATGCCAAGTACACGTAAACCAAAGTCACTATTAGCAATATGTTGTTGGTTTTGCCAAATTAAAGGGCCACCAGAGTCGCCACTACAAACGTCTTTTAGAAGGCCATCAATATTTGAATCAGCACAAATGATTTGTGATTTGTTGGCTTGCAGGCCATTGCAATATTGATCAGGAACACCGGCTAATGTTATTAATTGTAATTGGTTAGGGTAGTTTATTTTACTGTCATTATTGGATTTCCCCCAGCCTGATGCAATGAGATTTGCTGTTGAGTTTTGATGTATTACCCAGTTATTATCAAAAATATTATTAGCTGCTATTTGTTCATTTACTGACGCAATAACAATAGGTTTAGCAACAGTAAATAAAGAGCTATTAACACGGATTAATGCAATATCATTAGCAAATATTTCCTTATTATAATTAGGGTGATTTATAATATGTGCGATGGTGAATTTATATTTGGCATCGAGTTGTTGCGAATTTTGCCGAGGAATTGTTGAAGTTCCAGCAATAACATGACGAATATAATTTTTGGTACAGTGAGCGGCGGTAATTAACCAATATTCATCAATAATAACGGCGCCACATAAAACAGAGGTTACATTTGATGACGTTATTGCTGCTTGCCACGGTAATAATAATGGCGCATAACGCGTAGCTGGATTACTGTTTATTGCTTTTGGTGTAGGTTGTGCTGCAAATACAATTGCATGATGAGCGCTCGTTACTATAAGTAAGAATATAAAAAAATAACGGGTTATGTTTTGTTTTATTTGTAAACGCATTATTCTTCCTTATCTTACCTTTCCCATTATCTTCAGTGTAGTTAGCGGAAGATTAACTGGCTGATGAAATTGTGACTAAAGTTGAATCAAAAATGAGAATGTTGTTTATTGAGTTGGAATAATTGTTAACTTGATAACGGAAAATGACGTAAATTTTGATTATCATAAGCAACTATTTTTTGCTTATTGATGGATAAATCGTGTTTAATCAATGTATTGGTTTTGGTGTAGCAGGCAATTTTGCGGGGCATTTAGAACAGGCGGGTGAAGCTGCGGATTTTGTTACGGTTGCAGTAAAAGAAGTGACACAGCCAAAAGCTATTTTTCCATTTTATCTTCCTAATATTAATTCTGGATTGCTAACAGCATACCCATTATCTTCTACACAGATCACGCCTCCTAACGATGCTGATAATCTTCAAATTGAACCTGAAGTGGCATTGGTTTGTGATGTTATATATACGACTAATGCTGATGATAGCCGTCAAACGGTATCAGATTTAATTCCACGTCAATTTGGTGCTTATAACGATTGTTCAATTCGAAAACCACATGCGAAAAAAATCAGTGAAAAGAAAAACTGGGGTATAAATAGTAAAGGCATGAGCGATCATCTTATTGCTATCGATCATTTTTCTGCGGGTGGTGTTTTAGACCGTTACCGTATCGCGAGTTTCCATTGTCGTGACGGTGAAATTCATCGTTATGGTGAAGACAGTGCCGTGGTTGGTTACAGTTATTTTCATGACACATTATTAGATTGGATTATTGAACGAATGAACCACCAGCAAGATGTTGGACCGACTGAAAATATTGCTGATTTATTAGAACAGAGTCAGTATCCAACTCAAGCGGTGATCAGCATTGGAGCGACTCGTTATACACCCTATGGTGAAAGCCATTTTTTACAAGCGGGTGATACTAGTATCGTCGTTGTCTACGATGGCAATTGCTATAATGCTGAAGAAATCATGCAGATGGCATTAACTCATGATCTAACTAATGATGATGGTATGTCAGTATTAATTCAACAGGTTGTTACATCGTAACTTACTACTAGGTACAGATGTTACTGCTTATATCTATTGTTATTTATAAACATGCGCCCGTAAAGGATCTTAATATATGGCTGACTTAGTCTCAAATACTGCCATCGTCATAGCAGCAGATCCTCTTAGAATGGCATGTTTACGTGCTGTACAAACATTGAATTTACCAGATTGGTTTATAGCTGCTGGGTTTGTTCGTAATGCTATTTGGGATCACTTACATCATTTACCGATGACACCATTAAATGATGTTGATGTGGTGTATTTTGATCCTAATGACTGCTCATTAGTAACTGAAGCGCATTATGCCGCATTGCTACAACAGCAATTACCTATGATTAATTGGGAAGTTAAAAACCAAGCAAGAATGCATTTAAAGCATCAACATTCACCTTATAAAAATAGTGCAGATGCCATATCTCGCTGGGTAGAAGTTCCCACATGTGTTGGGGTACGGTTACTGGTTGATAATCAATTAATTTTTACTGCAGCATATGGACTAGAGCATAACTGGTCATTACATGTTAGCATCAATCCACATTACCCAAGACCTGCCGTTTATCAACAGCGTATTCGAGACAAAAAGTGGCAGGTATTGTGGCCCAGGTTAAAAATTTTAACTGCGGATTATTCCTAAGGATTTTTATGGTATCGCCTGTTAATAATATAGTGTCTGCTGCTTGGCTTCATCAGCAATTATTTAATAGCTCGTTGGCAGCATCAATTGTAGTGCTAGATGCTAGTGCATTTATGCCTGATGTGCCGCGTGATCCGCAACAAGAGTTTATTGAGGTTCGCATCCCAACGGCACGTTTTTTTGATTTTAACCATCAAATAGCAGCACCGAATACTGATTTACCGCATATGTTGCCATCAGCTGAATTATTCACTCAAGAAGTCGCAAAATTAGGCGTGAATAATGATAGCCATGTTGTTATTTATGATAGCCAAGGAATGTTTTCAGCACCACGTGGGTGGTGGATGTTCAAGGCGATGGGACATGATAATGTGTCGGTGCTTGATGGGGGTTTACCTGCTTGGCTAGCGGCGGGTTATGCGACGCAAACGGGTGTACCAATGACTAATGCTATTGGGGATTTCAGTGCTAAATATCGATCTAGTTGGGTGATTGATGCCGATACTTTGTGTCAAAGACTGGATGATACCTGTATTCAAATCATTGATGCACGTCCTACAGCACGTTTTCTCGCCACTGTAAAAGAACCGCGTGTTGGGCTTCGTAGTGGTCATATGCCAAATGCGAAAAGTTTACCTTTTGGCGAGTTATTAACCGATGGTTATTTTCTGCCCGTTGAACAATTACAGCAGAAGTTTGATGCATTGAGTACTGCCGAGCAACAACTTATTTTTAGCTGTGGTTCTGGTGTTACGGCTTGTATTTTAGCTCTAGCCGCGCAACTTAGTGGACGTGACAATGTCACTGTTTATGATGGCTCATGGACAGAATGGGGCGCAAATGAGAAGTATCCAGTGGTGAAATAACTGTCGTTAACCGATCCAAATAATGCAAAGAGTTATGATTTAAAACTAGAACTTAGCATTGGCTTTTAGTGGTGTTTTCACTAAAAGCCATGCTTGTTTTAAAAGGGGCAATTATGATGATTCTGCGATATAACCATTATTATTAATGATTTTTTTTGCATCATCAGATGCTAAAAATTGAATAAATTTCGCAGCGTTCGCTGATAGTCCTTGCTTCTTATACATAATCAAAAATGGGCGAGCCATCTTATATTCACCTGAATGGATATTACTAATAGTGGGCGTTACTCCATTATAAGATAATGGTTTAATTGAGCTATCAATTGATCCAAAAGATAAATAACCAATCGCTTGTTGATTTCGTGCAATTAAACTTTTGACCATACCATTAGTGTTTACCACTAATACCTCAGGATTGATGTCTGATACGGTAAATCCTGCCACATTTTGAGTGAGTTGCATAAAGTGCTCAAACGAAAATCGAGATCCTGATGCATTCTCACGGCTCACAACTGCAATTTCTTCATTATTACCACCTACCTGTTGCCAATTTTTTGTTATGCCATGATAAATATTATTAACTTGTGAGTGGGTGATATTATTAATCGGATTGGCAGGGTTAACGACTAATGCAATTCCATCATGTGCGATAGGGGTAATTGTATAGTTATCATCAAGCTCATCTGCATTAATTATACGTGAACTCATGCCTATTTCAGCAGTACCCGTTTGTAATGCGACGATACCAGCGGATGAACTGATACCTTGTACATTAATTTTGTTATTAGGATATTGTATTGAATAGTGCTCAGCTAAAATATCCATAATATGACTGACTGATGTTGAGCCAGTCACGGTAACGGTAGTGTTAGCTTGAGCACTAAATGCAAGTGTTGTACAAAGAGCCCATAGGGTAGTTGCCTTGATTAGCATTGCTTTGCTCCATTGGTGAATGATAAGCAAATATGTTATTACGTATATATGACGATAATATGAAACTCAAACAGCGATTTTATTAACTTAACTCTATTCAAGTTACGTTTAACTTAGTATTAAAAGAAATATAAAATAAAAATAAATTTGGTATAACAATGATTTGTATAATAAATTTATTAAGCCATATCTATATTAACGTGGTTATATAGCAATGTTCGTTTTATAGCTTGTTTTTAACATGACACCTTATTGTTAAAAGTTCGTATAAGATGTATCAGCGCACAAAATCATGCTATAACGGTAAAGAGACAATAACGTAGAGGTGTGGTTTTCAGCCATTAAACACTGTTTACGGTACACCATGTAGGGTAAGAAAAGAATTCAAGGTTGGATATATGCTTACAGTAGCAACAGCAGCACCGAATAAAGCCATTTTATCAGAACGCATTCAAAAGCTGATCAGTGGGCTTTCTAATGGTGTTTATGAACGTGAAGAAACCATCAAATTATGTCTATTAGCCGCGCTAGCTGGCGAAAGTGTGTTCCTGTTAGGCCCTCCTGGTATTGCAAAGAGCTTAATTGCAAAACGATTAATTCAAGCGTTTGATGACAGTAAATTTTTCGATTATTTAATGACACGTTTTTCAACGCCTGAAGAAGTATTTGGACCATTATCTATTCAGGAATTAAAAGATAATGGTAAGTATGTGCGTTTAATTGATGGCTACTTACCGACAGCTCAAGTGGTTTTTCTCGATGAAATCTGGAAAGCGGGACCTGCTATTCTTAATACTTTATTAACCGTAGTGAATGAACGAACATTTAAAAATGGTCAGGATATTTTACCAATACCTATGCGATTGTTGATTACTGCATCAAACGAATTACCCGATGCAGACAGTGGTTTAGACGCGTTATATGACCGTATGTTAGTACGCGTGTTTGTTAACCGAATTCAAGAAAAACGCAATTTCAAATCAATGCTTATGGGTGATGGTGCAACGCTAACAGCGATTGATCCATCATTAACTATCAAAGATGATGAATACCATAGCTGGCAAGCACATATTGAGGATGTGACATTAACTGATCCCCTTTTTGAAAAAATTTATCAGTTAAAATCAATGATAGAAGCGCGTTCTGGTGAAAGTATTGAACAAACAACGGATAGTGAGCTTTATATTTCTGATCGCCGCTGGAAAAAATCAGTACGTTTATTAAAAGCGAGTGCATTTTTTAACGGCCGTGACCATATCAATCCGTTAGATTTGTTGCTATTGCAAGATTGCTTATGGCATAGCCCTGAATCACGTAATGTGATTGTGAGTATTATGAAAGAATTTGCGACTAAACATGCTTTTAATCAACAAGATGCTATTGCTGATGCCAAAGAAGCTCATGTGATTATTGATAATATTAACCAAGATATCTGCACCCAATTAGTCGTTAGCTTTACGCGTGAAAGTACGATGCGTAAAGAATGGTTTAAATATAATTTTGCAACAGCAACGCGATTTAATATCAATAACAATCCCCGCATGATTAAGCTTGTTATGCTTCAATCTAATACCTCGGTGTCAGAGCAAGAATTGGGGGATAGCCGTTGGGTGTATGTTGATGGAGATGAGTTTGATAAAAAAATTCGTACAGGAAAATGTGATATTTATGGCTTTGTAAATAAAAATACCCATTTATGTCGACTACAGTTTGAGATAGACGCTGAAAATCAATTAGTCATTAAAGACATTGCTAATCGTCCGGTTCTTGTTGGTATTACTGGTAATAAAGGCCTAACAAGCTCACAACAGCAACAATGGCAACAATTGGTTGATCAAGCAATGGCTAAGATTACGGACTCTGAGCATAGTGTGATTAAAGCGCGGACGTTGTTCCATGGTGCATTACCGCATAATTTTATCAGCGGCGATTTTCCAACATTAATAGAACAAAGCCTTAATGACTGTGTTGATACAGTAGCTGAATTGAAATTAACGGCCGAAAAGAGTGCCTTTAGAATTACTCACATGGATGATTATTTTTCACAACAATGATTGTTAATTTAAAAACAACTTTTTATGAGTGATGAAAAATAAAGTAAAGGATAGATGCTTATGCCAGTATCTGAAGGGTTAAATTTTGCTTTGATGCTTGCAGAGTCAGGTATTATTGATACTGCTGTCCATGAAGTTATGGTTAGGCCACAACTTCTTATGGCAGCAGAGGCAAGCCCTGGTGTCAAAACGGCGATGAAAAATCAGATCATGAAGTGGCGTGGCCAAATGATTCGAAAAACTGCTAAAGGCACGGTTGTCGAACAATTCAGTGATGAGATTAATTTATACCAACAAGTCTGCACATGGAATAAAGAGTATTTTTTTGCCCACTCAGAGCAAATTGTTAAGCAATTAGAAGGGCAATCCGCTTTTTATTTCAAAGCGAAAAGCTTACTTGCAACAGAAAAAAGTAAACATAACCCCATGTTTCAACGTTTCTTTTGTGATAAATGGTATGACTATTTAGCTCATGCATTGCGAGAAGCGCAAGAGTCTGAAGTTGAAGAGCAAAAAGATCAGTTATTAAAAGATTTGTATCAACGTATTGAAACCATGAAAAAAATGGCGACAGTAACCGATGCTGGTGATGTCAGTAAAGCTGGACGTTTGTGGGATATGGCACAAGCGAAGCTGACTAAAACTGATGTTGATGTGATGAAGAAAATTGCTGCATTCTTAAAAAAGAATAATGGCCTTCAAGAAATAGCTGAAAAATTAGGTCGTATGGCCAGTGAAGTTGATGATCCTAATAAAGAACGGGTGAAATCAGAACAAATGAAGCTGGTGGAAGAAATAAGTGACAATGTCACCGATGATATTGTTGGCATCCATGAAAGTGATGATTTGACCAAGCTATTACCGAATGAAGCGATGTTTTTAGCTTACCCTGAGCTTGAAGTGATTTTTTATAAGCACTTAGCGGATAAACGGTTAATGAATTATCGCATGCAGGGGACTCAACGTAAGCTGCGAAAAGTAAAAGCTTTTAAACGACAAACCAAGCAGGTTGATCAACCTAAAGGTCCTTTTATTGTTTGCATTGATGCATCAGGTTCGATGTCGGGTTATCCAGAAAACTGCGCTAAAGCATTGGCTTATGGTTTGATGCAAATAGCCCTTGTTGAAGAGCGTGATTGCTTTGTCATTATGTTTTCAACACAACAGATCACTTACGAACTGACAAAACAAGATGGTTTACATGAAGTAGTTAACTTTTTATCGTATTCCTTTCATGGTGGTACAGATTTAGGACCAGTACTTGATCAATCAATTGATTTGATGGCGGCGGGTAAATATAAAAACGCTGATTTAGTCGTATTATCTGACTTTATTGCACCAAGCCAACCTGAAGTAATGCAATCGCGAGTTCAGAAGTTAAAGCAGCAGAAAAACCGTTTTCATGCTGTGAATTTATCGAAATATGGCAATCCTGAGTTATTAGAATTGTTTGATCATTGTTGGTCTTATCATCCATCAACATTAAGCCAACTTGGACGCTTATTTAAACGGCGTTAAGTGTGTCTCTAATTTGTTATAGATAAAACAAGGAGTACATTAGTACTCCTTTTTGTTGTTACTGTTTAAATAACTATATGTCGTATTATTTGATCTTAAAATATTCGATCAACGTTTTTTTCCATTGATTACTTTTTCTAAATTGTAGTAGCTCTCGATTAATTTCTTCATCATAAGGGCTATTTTCACCGAGTACGATTCCGTAATTTTGTTTCTCAAATTGGTATGGAAGTACTTGTAATTGTTCAAATACTCCTTTGCTTTGCGCTTTTTTAATTTGATATCTTAAAATAGCATCATCATAAACAATGGCATTCACTTCACCATTATTTAGCGCGCTTAACATGTCAGATACGGTTGGATAGGTTTTGTGAATAATACTATGGTTAGTTAAGAATTCTGATGAGGTAGATGATTTTTTTGCTCCTGTTAGAACATTATCTAAATCATTTGGGCCTTTAATATCATTATTGATTAAGCCTAACGTAAATGAACTTGCGAGCACGGCTGTAATACTAGCAATAAATAGGGTAGTAAAAACGGCAAGTAATACTGTGACCACACGTCCGGTTAATGTTTTAAATTCGTAATAATTAAACGGGCCCTTAGTGATAAATAATAACCCAAGTATAAATCCTTCGACTAACCGTGCTGAACGTGATTGCATTGAATAAAGTTTGTCATTTACACGGTGTTCAAGTAAATAATAAATACCACCTACGGTTGAAGCGGCAATCGCAACAATGGCTAATATCTGCAATAGTTTTTTATTAAAAATAATGCCAGTGAATGTTTCCCAGTGGCTTTTTTGTTTTACAGCTATGGCTAGATTAGTTTCATAAAAAGAGTGAGAGAAATCCAATAACTCTTCACGCTCTGGCGTAATAGAGATACAAGATAAACCGACATCGAGTTTGCCACTGGCAACGGCTTCTAATAATTCCTTGAGTGGTAGCTCTTTAACACGGTATTTTAAATTAAGATTGGTTGCTATATTGTCCCATAATAAAAACGTTAGCCCTTGATAATCATCAGGTTTATCAATCATAACAAAAGGTGGGCAAGAATAAGTACCCACGAGTAATGTTTTATCATTAATTGATTCTTCAGCTTGTATTTTTGGTGAAGATAATAGTGTCAAAATACCCATAGCTGATATGAATAATAAGGCGTGTAAATATGAGTAATATAGCTGAGATGATGGAGTCGTCATTGTCATAGCATCATTCCTAGCAAACAGGTGATTGTTAAGTATACGTATTTAATAATAGTTATAATCTTAGTTATTGTTAATTTGAATTAAAGGGTTGTATTTGTTATCAATAGGTTAATGGTAATGTTAATCCTATTAATAACAAAAGGTGTTGTATATATGTTTGTGTTTTTTTTGTGCATTTGATCATTAATATACTAAGGCTATTGAGCTTTAACATGTACAATGCACCGCTTAATTATATTTGATTCCTGCGAGTAGCAAAGATGACCCAAAAGAAAGCCGCACAGCCTAAACAAGGCCTACATCCACGTAACCCACACCGTGCGCGTTATGACTTTGCGACATTAACTCAAGCAACGCCTGAGTTAGCACAATATGTTAGTGAAAATGCTTATGGCGATCTTTCCGTAAATTTCTCTGATCCTCTCGCAGTAAAAACATTGAATAAAGCGTTATTAAAGCATTTTTATCATGTTGACTACTGGGATATTCCTGCGGGCTTTTTGTGCCCACCGATCCCTGGTCGTGCTGATTATATTCATTACATTGCCGATTTATTGGCACAATCTAATGGTGGTGCCGTACCACAAGGTAAAGGTGTTCGCGGTTTAGATATCGGTATCGGCGCAAACTGTGTTTATCCTATTATTGGCCATCGTGTGTATGGTTGGCAGTTTGTTGGTTCTGAAATTGATAAGTTAGCCGTTAAGTCAGCTAAATTTATTGCGGCAAATAATAAGAGCTTAAAGGGCGCTATTCAGATCCGTCTTCAAGATAATGTTGATAATATCTTTACTGATATGATCAACGATGAAGAAGTATTTGATTTTACAATGTGTAATCCACCGTTCCACGGTTCAGAAGCGGAAGCGATGGCTGGATCTGAGCGCAAAGTACGTAACCTTGCGACTAACTCAAATAAAAAGCGTCAAGCCCATGGTCGTAGTAATAAGCTTTCGGCATTTAATGCGAAATCTGAGTCAACAACGCCAGTGCTTAACTTTGGTGGTCAAAAGGCTGAATTGTGGTGTACAGGTGGCGAAGTTGGTTTTATTAAAAAGATGATCAACCAAAGTGCAACCAAAGCGACACAATGTTTCTGGTTTACAACACTTGTTTCTAAGAAAGAAAACCTTGGTGTGCTTTATAAGCAACTTGAAAAAGTAAGCGCATTCCAAGTGAAAACCATTGAAATGTCACAAGGTCAGAAAATCTCGCGTGTTGTTGCATGGACGTTCTTAAATGAAGAACAACAAGCAGAGTGGCAAGCAGAACGCTGGGCATAACGTTTCCGTAATATATATTCGCATTGATAATAAGCGACCTGATGGTCGCTTTTTTTATGGCTGTTTAAGTTAAAGCTTAATATTGAATGTGATTAAATGACGTTGTTTAGTCTATATTTTAATTATATGGCGTAATGTTGATGTTGGTTCATACTTTGTAAAGATATATAAAATAGACAAAAGAAACACGATGTTATGCACAAAAAAGCAACCTTATAGAACATAAAATATGTTTTTTGTTTTACTGTTGGATTTATTATGAAACGCACATTCTTAACTCTTTCTTTGGTCGCTATCCTTTCTAGCTCTTTTTATTCAGCGCCAAGCATGGCTGCATTAGATGCGGTTCAACCACAGACTAATTTCACCGAAATGACCTCTCAACGTCAGGTGGTTGATCAATTACTGAATGATGCTTACCAAATATTTAAAAATCCAGCCCGTATTTCTCATGCTGGCTTTACGGCAAAAATGCCAAGCAATGTAGAGATGATCACGAACAATTTACTTGATGCTTATAAACTTGAACCTTATCGTGTTGATTTATTATTTTCTGCGGCTAATGCTCAGATTTATAACAGTAATGTTGACCGGGCTATTGAACTGTTTACTCAAATATTAGATGTAGCACCTGATGATGTTGATGCGCATTCATATCTTGTTATTTGGCAAAATTTTAAAGGTAATAAAAGCGAAGTAACCAAACATTTAAATGCGTTAGAACAGCTAAATAATGGGCGTGTTGCTGATTTGAAAAAAATCATGTCTACCATTGATAGAATCGTTGCGACGCCATTAAGTAATAAAATTAAAAAACCAGCGAAAGGCAATAATGCCATTATTACTTTGGGTTATGCTTTAAATCCTGATGGTAGTATGAATGAAATCTTAATTGATAGATTAAATGCAACGCTCGCGATGGCGAAAAGCGATCCTAATACTTACATCATAGTGACTGGTGGCGTACCTAAGAATCACAAGACTGAAGGTAAGTTGATGGCTGATTGGCTGGTAAAAAATGGGATAAAAAAATCTCGTATTATTGAAGATAATTACGCGAGAAGTACGGTGGAAAACGCACTATACAGCAGTTATGCCTTAGCTCGTCATGATATTGATCATGCAACAATTATTAGTTCTGCAAGTCATGTTCGTCGAGGACAAGCTTTATTTGAAGTGGCGAGCTGGCAAACGGGCCCTAAAGGGATTTTATTTGATACCTATGCTGCTAACGATCGTCCATTAGAAGAACTTAAAGTTCCAACTGATGGTGAGTTGTTAGGGATCTATCGTGATGCTTTACGTGTTTATGGAATGTGGAGTTATCGTTCATATCCTTTAGAGCAAAGATAATATTAGTGAGTTTCTATGTAGTAAATTAAAGCGATCTTGATGATCGTTTTTTTTTACTCAAATAAAAATAACGATAAAAAACGCATAGAACGGTTTAATTTGGTTATTATTTAAGCAAGGATTTGATCGCGTATTTAGAATTTTGATTTGGAGAGAGTAGATAGTCGTGAAAAGTGGACCGCATAAGAACTGGCATCCCGTTATTATATGGCTTCATTGGCTCGTTGCATTAACCGTAATGGGGTTATTTGCTCTTGGCTGGTGGATGGTTGAATTAAATTATTATCATGCTTGGTATAAAACAGCACCAGACACACATAAGAGTATTGGTTTGATCTTACTATTTTTTGTAGGGATTAGGCTGATATTTAGAATGTTAACGGCTTCACCTGTGGCTATTTCAACCCATGCAAAATGGGAGAAATGGCTTGCAAAATACACACACTGGGCACTGTATGGTGTGTTAATGATAGTGATGCTTAGTGGGTATCTGATTTCAACCGCAGATGGACGTGCTATTAGTATTTTCGGTTTATTTGATATGCCTGCAACGTTAACAAACATTAAAAATCAAGAAGATATCACTGGTACTATTCATTGGTATGGTGCTTGTATACTGATCGGTTTAACACTATTGCATGCTATTGGTGCGATAAAACATCACTTTTTAGATAAAGATGACACATTAAAGCGCATGCTAGGTAAAGCTTAACAATAATGGATTTATTTGATTAGACATATCACAACATAAATGGAGATTATGATGAAAAAATGCCTTTTAACCTCTTTGATTTCTGTAACATTATTGGCCGCGGCATGTGTATCTTCTGTCGCTTTAGCTGACGATTATAAAATAGATACTTCTGGCTCTCACGCTTCTATTCAATTTCGAATTCAGCATCTAGGATACAGCTGGTTAGTGGGGCGCTTTAATACATTTGATGGCCAGTTTAGTTATGATGAAAATCAACCTGAAGCATCAAAAGTGACAGTCAATATTGAAACAGCAAGTGTAGATTCAAACCATGCAGAGCGTGATAAGCATCTGCGTAGCAAAGATTTTTTAAATGTAGATAAGTTTCCTCAGGCGAATTTTGTCAGTCGTTCTTTTAAAGACCTCGGTAATGGTAAAGCTACTATGATAGGAGATTTAACCTTAAATGGAGTGACAAAACCTGTCACGATTGATGTTAAGAATATTGGTGCTGGTAATGATCCATGGGGCGGCTATCGCCGAGGTTTTGTTGGTACAACAATGATTGCGTTGAAAGATTATAATATTGAAACAGATTTAGGTCCCGCGTCTACGATAGTTGAATTAGAGTTAAATGTTGAGGGGATTCGTCTTTAGCCAATGAGTAAAAAACAATACATGATGAAACGGCCTGATGGTCGTTTTTTTATGGCTGTAATTTAGAGTTATTGTTTACTAATACTTTTGTCATTTAGTTGTACAACAAAAAAAGTTGTACAACCAATTTATTTTGGCTACATTAACTATACAACTTTTAACATTTGTACAACTTTGTTGTACTGGTTTGGAGGCAATATGGGAATTCCTGTTGGTATTAGTGCTTGTGTATTGGGACAAAAAGTACGTTTTGATGGTGGGCATAAGCGTAACCGTTTTGCTGACGAAGAATTGAGTGAATATTTTGACTTTAAGCCAGTGTGTCCAGAGGTTGGTATTGGAATGACCGTTCCACGACCTACGATTCGTTTACAAGATAACGGTGATCGTATTGCTTTGGTTGGTACTAAAGATCATACCCTTGATTATACAGATGATATGGTTGCATTTGCAGATAATCAAATCCCCAGCTTTAACGATTTATGCGGTTATATTGTTTGTGCTAAATCACCAACCTGTGGTATGGAGCGAGTGAAATTATATCTAGATAATGGTAATTCAATCCCAGGGGGAGCCGTCGGTATTTTTACCCAGCGGTTGATGGATAAAATGCCGTGGTTACCGATTGAAGAAGATGGTCGCTTACAAGACCCTGTATTACGTGAAAATTTCATCTTCCGTATTTATGCGCTTGATGATTTATACCGTTCTATTGCAGGGGGAATAACACGCGATAATATTATTAAATTTCATTCTCGCTATAAATTGTGTTTGATGGCGCATGATCCACAATCTTATCGCGTATTAGGCCCTTTTGTTTCTGATATTCATAAGTGGGATGACTTGAATGCTTTCTTTGTTGAATACCGCCAACGCTTAATGGATGCATTAAAAAATAGAGCTAGCCGTAAAAATAACACCAATGTATTAATGCATATTCAGGGGTATTTTAAGCGTGATCTTGATAAACCTCAAAAAGCCGAATTGCGTGATGTCATTATGCGCTATAGAGAAGGGCTTTTACCATTAATTGCACCATTAACTCTGATTAACCACCACCTAACGGTTTATCCTGATAGTTATCTCGCTGATCAAGCATATTTAGATCTTTATCCTGAAAGTTTGAAGTTACGTTATGCATTGTAAAATCAGTAGGTATTAGTGATAGTTGTAATTATTTTTAAGAGGTTTTATGGGTGATCTTACTGAAGATACTAAATTATTTACAATCAGTGAGGTTTCTGATGTTACAGGGGTTAACGCTGTAACATTAAGAGCATGGCAACGTCGTTATGGTCTTTTGGTCCCTCAACGTACCTCTCAAGGTCACCGTTTATACACTGAAAGCGATATAAGTAAAATTAAATTGATCCTTAATTGGTTAGCTAAAGGGGTTTCTATTGGAAAAGTGAAACCCTTGTTAGCTGGCGATGCTGATCCAATATTAGAGCGACAGCAAGTATTAGACATTACGGACGATATTATTGCCGCAGTACAAGCATTAAATGGGTTTAAATTAGAACGTTTAATTAATGAAGCGTTAAAAATTTATCCCTATGAGGTGATTCAACAGCGCTTATTACCCGAGGTGAGTGCTGTTATTGAGCATCAAGATAATCCTTTATATTCAATACAAAAAAGTTTGTGGATATCTGTTTTAACTGTCTGTTTTATTAATGTTATTACCAAAATAAACAATGAAAAGAAACTAACGTGCTTATTGATTAGTTTTGATAAATGCAACAGTTATAAGATTTGGCAACAAGGGCTAGCATGGTGCTATAAAGGTGACGGTGTCACTATTATGCCAAATTTATCAGGACGATTAACGGGTCTCTCTGCGTGTATACGTGAACGTAATATCGTTAATCTTGTGATCGTGGGCGAGACTAAACTCAGTCGACGTCAACTGGCTGATATTGACATGGTGCAACAAGAAACAGGCGTGAAGCTGTATTTTGTTGGCAGTATAAAAATAATTCACGGACTGTAATAGTACATGCCATAGGGATAATAGAATGAATACTGAGCCTCAATTATCAACAATAACGGGTCATGCATTAGTATGGCTGCGGGCTGATTTACGAGTTACGGATAACACCGCTTTAAATCGGGCCATAGCGTCTGGTTTACCTATTATTGCAGTTTATATTGCAACCCCAATGCAGTGGTATCAACATTATGTTTCAGGACGGCAAATTGATTTAATTGAGCGCAGATTGCAAGTTGTTAAGCAACAGTTTAATGATATCAATATTCCATTATTAATCCTTGAAGGGGATGATTTTTCTGCGGCAACTGACATTATTCTTAACTTGTGTCAGCAATACCAAATTAATGCAGTGTATTGTAATCGCCAGTATGGTTGGAATGAAAAACAACGAGATCGTGCGGTAGAGCATGCTTTATTAATGCAAAATAAACAGTGGTATTGCAGTGATGATTTTTGTGTCTTACCTCCAGGTAGCGTGGTTACGAAACAACAACAAATGTATAAGGTTTTTACACCATACCGAAACGCATGGTTAACACAGTTTTTAATGCATAATTATCAGCCCGTTACTAATAGTGACATCGTAACCCCTAGTGCGCAATGTGCTGATCTTCTTGCGGGCAATATTGACGCTAACTGTAATCTTCAAACCTTTAATTACCTCAAACAAGACAGTGTCTTATGGCCGGTTGATGAAGGAACTATTCAACAACGATTACAGATGTTTTGTGAAACTAAAGCTGAATATTATCAGCAACAACGTGACTTTCCTGCCATTGATGGTACCAGTTGTTTATCTCCTTATTTGGCCATTGGTGCTTTGTCTGCCCGTCAGTGTTTAGCTTCTTTACTACAAACTTTACCGCAATGTGTTGAAATAAATAAAGATAACGGTGCTTTTGTCTGGTTAAGTGAAGTGGTGTGGCGTGAGTTTTACAATCACTTGCTTGATAGTGATGAACGTTTAAGTAAAAACCAACCTTTTCAGTTATATACAGATAATGTGCAATGGTTAGAAAATAGCGATCATGTTCATGCTTGGCAACAAGGACAAACCGGATTTCCGCTGGTGGATGCAGCAATGCGACAACTGGCAACAACAGGTTGGATGCATAATCGATTACGGATGATCACCGCAAGCTTTTTAACTAAAGATATGTTGTGTGATTGGCGCATTGGTGAACAGTGGTTTATGCAGCAGCTGATTGATGGTGAATTAGCCTCAAATAATGGCGGCTGGCAATGGGCTGCATCAACGGGAACTGATGCTCAACCGTATTTTCGAGTCTTTAATCCCACCACGCAAAGTGAACGGTTTGATCCCAAAGGGGAGTTTATTCGCCAATGGCTCCCCGAACTTGAATCCGTTCCTGATAAATATATCCATGCACCATCATTATGGTCTGGTTTTGGTTGTGTGAATTATCCGTTGCCGATTGTTGATCATAAACAAATGCGGTTGTTAGCGATTGAGAGTTATAAGCAAGCTAAAACTGAGTATGACAACCAGCGTGAGGCATAAATAGAATAATAATAAGGACATTATTATGGTTACAACCAATAACACAGTAATTAATAGGTTTATTGAGGTTTATTGTCAGCTTAATAAAGACAATTTATTACTGCTCAATGATGTCTATCACTCAGAGATTGTATTTGAAGATCCTGCCCACCATGTTGTTGGTATTGACGCATTGCAGCATTATTTTACCACGCTTTACAGTAATATTAATTATTGTAATTTTACTATAAATCAAGCGGTTGTTGATGGCGATTGTGCGTTTTTACAATGGACAATGATTTTTTCTCATCCAAAGTTACAGCAAGGGAAGCAACGCACCTTAGACGGTTGTACTCAGCTAACCATTAAACAGCAACAGATCATTTATCATCGTGATTTTTTTGATTTAGGGGCGATGCTATATGAAGGGCTACCTGTTATTGGTTATGTCATTACGTCTATTAAAACGAGGTTAGGCCAATGAAACAGGTACTTATTACCGGTGCAAGCTCAGGCATTGGTCAGCAGTTAGCAACAGATTATGCGAATAGTGGTTGGCATGTTTATGCTTGTGGTCAAAATCAACGACGACTTGAACAATTAGTCACTAACCTTGATGCAACCTCGATAGGAAAAATAACCCCGTTAGTTTTTGATGTCACCAATCTTGAGCAAACAAGGCAAGTTTTAGCCGAAATTGAAACATTACCTGATTACATTATTTTAAATGCTGGCACTTGTGAATATATCGATAATGGTGTGATTGAGAGTGATGTATTTAAGCGTGTATTTGAGGTCAATTTTTTTGGCATTATTCACTGTTTAGATGCAATGCAATCTCGATTTACCGCTACAACACATTTGGTCTTTATTAGTTCATCTGCCGCTTATACCGCTTTACCCCGTGCTGAAGCTTATGGCGCTTCAAAAGCAGCTCTATCTTACTTAGCTAATGGATTAGCGATAGATTTAAAAGACAAGGTTAAGACGGTTACTTTGGTTAACCCAGGATTTGTTGCAACACCACTTACCAATAAAAATGACTTTCCAATGCCGATGATTGTTAGCTGTGAATATGCATCCCTTAAGATACGTCAAGGTATTGAGAAGCAACAAGCAGAAATACATTTTCCGATAAAATTCACCTTATTACTGAAAGCGATTGCTTTATTTCCTGTTGCTTTACAGCGAATTATTATTCAACGGATGACAAGGAATGCGTCATGAAAATAGCAATTATAGGATCCGGGATTTCAGGGTTAACTTCAGCATGGTATTTACGCCATCAACATAGTATTACGCTATTTGAAGCCAATGATTATGCTGGTGGGCATACAGCAACAGTAGATGTTGAGGTTGCGAGTGGTCGATACGCCATTGATACGGGGTTTATTGTTTTTAACGATCGTACATACCCTAATTTTGAACAGTTATTAACAGAGCTTGATATTGAAAGACAAGCCAGTGAAATGAGTTTTAGTGTTCATAATGAAAATAATGGCTTGGAATATAATGGTCATGGGTTGAGTTCACTGTTTGCTCAGAAAAAGAATCTATTTAAACCACAGTTTTTTCACTTCTTATATGAAATCACTAAATTTAATCGCTTGGCAAAACAAACGGCTTATGAAGATATTGAGCAACAGCAAACGTTAGGTGATTTTTTACAACAGCATGGTTTGAGTGATTATTTTACGGAGAATTATATTTTACCGATGGGCGCTGCAATTTGGTCATCATCATTGGCCGATATGCGCAATATACCATTAGGTTTTTTTCTGCGTTTTTTTTTAAATCATGGCTTACTTGATATTGTTAATCGTCCACAGTGGTATGTCATTCCTGGTGGCTCACGTGAATATGTGCAACGAATATTGTTAGAAATTGGCCCCTGCGTTCGATTAAATTCTCCTGTACAGCAGGTGAGTCGTATTAATGAGCAAATTCACATCACCGTTAATAACAGTGTGGACGTTTTTGATCATGTTATTTTTGCATGCCATAGCGATCAAGCATTAGCGCTGTTAGCTGATAGTACCGTAAATGAACAACAGGTGTTATCAGCCATGGCGTATCAAGATAATGATGTTGTCTTACACACAGATGCCAGCATTTTACCTGATGCGAAAGCTGCATGGGCCTCATGGAATTATCATTTACCATTAACGGATAATGGGTCACTCCACCAGCTTCCTGCCTTAACTTATAATATGAATATTCTACAAGGTATTGATGCTCCTGAAACATTTTGTGTCACGTTAAATCAAACGCAAGCTATCGATCCCAGTAAGATATTACGCCAATTTACTTATGCTCATCCGGTGTTTAATCTCAGTAGTATTAAAGCGCAACAACAACGGCATTTGATTAATGGTCTAGATAATACATGGTTCTGTGGTGCTTATTGGTATAACGGATTTCATGAAGATGGCGTTAAAAGTGCGTTAGATGTTATTGAGGCAATAACACATGCTGATGGTGTAAATGCGTATGAGTAAGGTTGTGCCTATTATCAATAGTGGCATTTATAGTGGCCATGTTAGGCATCGACGCTTTACACCCGTATTGCACCGTTTTCGCTATTCAATGTTTATGGTGTATCTCGACGTTGATGAAATTGATACATTATGTGACAGGGTAACGTGTTTTGGGCGATCATGGTTTCATTTTGCTCGTTTTCGTCGTCAAGACTATATTGGTGGTGCTGAAAATATTAACTTGTCAGTTGAGAATAAAATTTTTGAACTGACGGGTGAACGTATCAGTGGCAAGGTCAGCATGTTATGTCATCTACGTTATGGTGGATTGTATTTTAGTCCATTGAATATGTATTACGTTTTTGACCAACAAGGATGTTGGCAATATGTTCTCGCTGAAGTGAGTAATACACCTTGGAATCAACGTCATTATTATGCGATCCCCGCCAAGCAATATTGGCAACAAAAGCATTTTATTGATGACAAAGCGTTTCATGTCTCCCCGTTTAATCCTATGGATCAAGATTATGTTTGGCAGTTGTCCATCCCTGATAGCATTGTCAAGATTCACTTGGAGGTACATTCTAAAAAAGATAGCTTTCATCGGGAGGGTGAAAAAAGATTTGATGAAAATAGCAATCATAACGTTGAGGTTCCAACAAAAGTCTTTGATGCCACATTAGCGATGCAAAAGCAGCCATTTACGACTGCAATTTTACTACGGCATTTGTTCGTTACACCAATGATGACGATTAAAGTAGTGGTAGGGATATATTGGCAAGCCTTTAAATTGTGGCGTAAAGGGGCACCAATTTATGATCATCCTCATCATGACAATGAATAGTAAGGGAATAAACTATGCTTAGAAGTGAGTTAGAGCCGGCAACATCAACAGGTTTATTTAATCATGATCGGTCACGTCGATTAATTTTTACGATATTACGTCAGCTATCAGATGTTGGGTTAACATTGTCAGAACAAGGCGGAGATACCCATTTCTTTGGCGATAAGCAAGCAAGTTTGCAATCGAGTATTACAGTCATACACCCTCATTTCTATAAACGTTTATTAACTGATGGCAGTATTGGCGCTGGTGAGGCGTATATTGATGGTTGGTGGGATAGTCCTGATTTAACCAATGTGGTGCGTATTCTGGCTCGCAATATGACGACGCTAGATAAAATAGAAGCTAAAGTTGGTTGGATAACTCGGTTAATTAAACAATTTCACCATTTTTCACGCAGAAACAGTCAAGATAATGCGAAAGATAACATTTCGGCGCACTACGATTTAGGTAATGATTTATATCGACATTTTCTTGATGACAGAATGCTATATTCCGCGGGTGTGTATTTAACTGCATCAGATACGCTTGCTCAGGCTCAAATTAATAAAATGGCAAGATTATGTGATCAACTACGGCTGACAGAGCATGATCATCTCTTAGAGATAGGCACGGGTTGGGGGGGAATGGCAATTTATGCGGCGCAGCATTATGGTTGCCATGTCACTACTACGACCATTTCTAAGGAACAATACCAATGGGCGCAAGAGAAAGTTAAACAAGCAGGTCTTGAGCATAAGATCACTTTATTATTGGAAGACTACCGTGATTTAACGGGTCAATATGACAAATTAGTGTCAATTGAAATGATTGAAGCCGTCGGTAAGCAGTACTTATCCACGTATATTAAGAAATGCCAATCATTACTTAAACCTAATGGTTTGTTTGCTATTCAAGCCATAACCATTGCTGATCAACGTTATAAAAGCTATAGCAAAGATGTTGATTTTATTCAAAAACATATCTTTCCCGGTGGGTTCCTGCCATCAATTAGTGTATTACAGTCACAATTAACATCACACAGTGATTTTGTAACACGTGATATTAAAGATATTGGTTTAGATTACGCGAAAACATTAGCTGATTGGCATGTCATGTTTAATAAAAACAGTGAAGTCTTACACCACTACGGTTATGACGAACGGTTTATGCGTATGTGGCGCTACTATTTCTGTTATTGCGAAGGGGGATTTCTGGAACGCAGTATCAGTACCATTCAGTTAGTTGCTAGTCGTCCTCAGTGGCGTGAATAATGAAATATCTTGCGATAGGCCTTGGGTTTAATCTGTTTTGGTTACTCGCCGTATGGGGGCAATACCAGTATGTGACGCTATTGATGTCACTACTGATTGGTTGTTGGTTATTCTATCGTCGCTGTTTTCCTTACGCGTTATTGGCAAGTGTTATTGGTATTGGTGGCGATTACATTCTGTTTCAATTAGGAGTGATGCAATTTCCTTTGCCTACTGATCCGTTGTTTGCACCTTTTGGCTATTTTATACCGTTATGGCTAATCTTATTATGGCTAGGGTTTACCTCAATGGTGTGGATTATGCGTGAGCAAGTTCAAAGGTTACCACTATGGGGCGTGATTATTGGCGGTAGTCTTGGTGGCGCTGTCAGTTATTGGACGGGATTAACATTAGGTGCGGTGATATGGCCTTATGGTGAACTTGTTACGTTTATCGGTATTGCACTTGTCTGGAGCATCTATAGTGGTTATTTACTGTGGTTATTACGGCGAATGAGCAAAAGAGGATCAGTATGAAAAGTTCTTTAATGGCATTACTGTTGATGACGACTTTTTTCTGCTCATCAGTGCAGGCTTCAGCATGGTATACATGGCCGACGGTGGGGGAATCAACACTCAAATGGGGCTGGTGGCAGATATATATCGCCCAACTTAAAACCCCATCGGGTAAATATGTTGCAAGTGATCCAAATTTGGCTCTGATTATTCGTTATTTACGCGATATTGATAAAGAAGATCTTCTTATTGCAACAGATAAGCAATGGCAACATTTAGGTATTTCGTCACAACAACGACAGCAATGGCTTAATCAGTTAGCGCAACAATGGCCGAACGTAAAACAGGGCGATAGGTTAGTGTTTGTAAAAAATGCGACCGAGGGCCGTTTTTATCAAGCAGGAAAACCGCTCGGTAAACCACTGTCTACAGCATTAAGTAACGCTTTTATTGGAATTTGGTTATCAACCGACACTGCATACCCTAAGTTACGCTTGCAGCTCATTGGTCAGTAAGCCTAGGTTATATACACTGATTATTGACTATAGCAAGTTAAGAGGAACAGATTATGGCTTCTCATTCTATTTATCAGACCTCATACATCACCTTACAGTGGTTACTTGGATGCGTATTAGCATTGTTACTCAACGGGTGTACTGCCTCGATTGAAGATTACGAACATGCTGAACCTAAGTTTAATTTATTTCAGTTCTTTGAAGGACGGAGTCAAGCCTGGGGAATGGTGCAAGATTATAAAGGGCAGCAAGTACGCCGATTTAGTGTTGAACTCAATGGTGTGATTACTGGCAATAAACTGGTGCTTACTGAGGATTTTGTTTTTGATGATAAAGAAACCCAACAACGGGTATGGACGATTACGAAACAAGCCAATGGTCAGTATATTGGTACTGCTGATGATGTTGTCGGTGAAGCCGTTGGTTATGAGAAAGGGAATGCTTTACATTGGCAATATGTATTAGCGATGGATATTGACGGCACGACATACCATATTAACTTTGAAGATTGGATGTTCTATCAAGATAATAATCAGCTGTTTAATGTGGCTAAAATGAAAAAATGGGGGATCACTGTCGGTTCTGTGACATTGTTTTTTCAAAAATAATAACCCCCTTATTTTATAAAAACGAAAAGAGAGACAATAAAATAATACGGCTCTGGTGGTACTTTTAAATATGATAGATGAATGAGTTAACATGGCCGTGATAAATGTTTGTTGCTATACATAGACATATCTGCATTATGAATTAGACTGTCAATGTTAGTGTTATTTATATTTTTTGAATGAATACAATATGAACCAATAGATGCCGTAATAGAAACACCATCTATTTCTATTTGTTGTAATTTAGATAAAACCTCTCTTTTTTTTATGTTGGCATCGACCAGAGTGCTTACTTCACTGTAAACAATAAATTCATCGCCCCCTAAACGAGCCACACCGGTTGTATCATTACTGATTTTCCGTAGCTTAGAAGCATATTTCTTTAGAATGCGATCACCAAAATGATGCCCATATTTATCATTGATCATCTTGAATTTGTTGATATCAAGATAGAAAATAATAAGGTATTCATTTTTCCGTTTTATATTGATAATAGCTTGATTTATTTGATGATAAAACGCACGACGGTTCCAAATGTTAGTCAAAAAATCATATGAAGCTAGATAATCAAGCTCTTGTTCTTTTATGTTTTTCTCTATTGAGATAGAACAAACGGTTGCTGCCATATCAAGCAATTCACATTCATTATCTGTCATTGAAGAATGATGAGGACAATGAGAATATATAATACCTAAAATTTTATTTTGTGATGATAAAATAGGTTGGCCGTAACAAAAATTAAAGTTATTAATAGTCTTAAGGCTGTAATATTCACGGTATTCATTAGCGTTAGTTATGTTTTCGGATATAATAAGTTTATTTTTTGCACAGATGTGTTCAAAATGTATTTGAGCCGGATTAACCATAAAACGTTCATTACAGATTGAATGGCTGTCTTTATTTATAAATGGGGTGAATTTTTTTTCATTATCATCATAAAGAAAGATCGATGTTTGACGACTATTAAATGTTTCTTCTGTTAGTTCAATGACTTGAGATAGCATGTCTGCCAGTGATTTATCTACCGGTAAACGTTTCAGTATTTTGTTAAATGAACGATATGCTGTAATTAATTCAGCTGACACATTATATTCCTAATGGTATAGATAAAATTAATAATTAAAATCCCTTTATGAAACATACTATACTAATTATTATGAATAATAGGAATGCTATTTATTTATAATTATATTTATTTCGTGATCTATCATTAAATAACTTATATATATTCATTTAATATAAGTGTATTCATTCATTCAAACTATACCTCTTGCCATTATTATTACTCTTTTTAACACCCAACGAATTAATAATGGCATTTTGTCTGAATCTGACTCACGAGTATATTGTACGATAGCTAAAGCGACATCAGGCTTGGCATGTTTTTTTAAGGCGCGATAAATGATTTTTCGAATGGGTATTTGGTCATTATCTGAAATATTAGCAAGTTGGCGAAATAAGGGCTCGTAACCTTTTTTAAAGAGGAAATGTTCAATGTCTTTCGCGGGGAGCACGGTTAAACGCTCGCGTTCGCTGTCATTATTCAATAATGCTCTCACTTTATCGGCATACTTTCGTCCTGCAGGATCGCCATCAGCGACAAGATGCCATTCAATCCCTAATAAACGAGCAAGCTTAATCAGTGGTTTTAGCCCGCTTTGAGCAAACTCAATCACATGAATACCTTCAGCGACAAGGTTATGTCCAGTGAGGTGTGCCATTTCATTAAAGAGCCATACTTCCGTCTCTCCTTCAACAAGAAGCCAGACGCGTGCATAAAACGCACTCGGGCGATGCATACGGACATGAAAGGTGACTTTACGAATATCATCTTTATTAAGTTCACCATTATTTACGCCATGCACCACCGTTTTTTGTGGTGTTCGCTGTAGACGTTTAATGGCTGTTAGTGGAACGACACTTAATAGTTCAGGACTATTGGTTGTTAATACTTTTTGCATCGGCATATTTTGTATAAATGCCCACGCTTGATGGAGCATGATAGGGTGCAATCGTCCTTCAGGATCTTCTAAGATCATGATTGGGCGCGATATACGTTTTAGATCAACGGGACCGCGGGCACGAATATAAGCGTTAAGTAGGCCCATTAAAATTAATTTCGCTTGTTTGGTCATTCTAGGTTGTACAAGTTGATCAAACGGATTGAGACATTGATCGTCATATTGATTTTCTAATGGATAGTAAGTATGAGGCTCGACTTTTGTACGGGTATGTGGTGCAAAGGCAAAGTAGTGATCAACTAATGAACGTAATGTGTTAATACTACTTTTTATTTCAGCCGCGCTCACATGCCCAGGCTGTGTCATTAAACGGCGGCATGTATTATCAAGCCGGCGTTGAATACGTTCGGATTCTCGATTTTTTGCTGGTGGTACAGTGGTAGCATTGTGTGTAGGAATTGTAGAGGTATTACCATATTCTAATTGGCGCGCGTCACGAATTCTTACGATTGGATGCAAGACCATTAATTGACGTAAAAACTTATCGGTATCTGGATGTTGAATAATATGACCATCAGTATGTAAAAAATGACGGTGAGTGATAATTTTATCGTTTTTGATGTGACTATCGATCTGAACATAAAGATGTTTTAAATGATGTTGTTCATTCCAGAAAGGATCAAAAGCACGATAACGTCGAGCACGGTATTCACCTTGATAATCTTCATGCCAACGAAGAACTATCTGTAGGGAAGATGTACGCTCATGGCCCATAGCATGATCAATATGGAAGTCAGAGAACTTCATTTCGTAAAATTCAGCACTTGGGCATAAGGCCAAGCTTAACGCATCCAGCAGTGATGATTTCCCCCATGCATTTTCTCCGATAAGAACGGTTAATTCATCAAATGACAGTGACAATCGTTTGATACCTCGAAAACCCGCGATTTCAATACGTTCTAAATGCATGATTTTTCCTTCTTCTTTCTTTACAACATAGCGCAGAGATTATTAGAAAGGGATCGTTTTGCTCACATTATTGATACAATGTTCAAATTAAAAAAGATACTATAGTCCGCATGAATTTTTAACGAAAACAATTATAAAGGACGATCAGATGGCTAAAATTATTCACTCTATGATTCGTGTTATTGATCTTGACGCATCACTAGAGTTCTATAAAAAAGCATTAAACTTAGATATTGCACAACGACTAGATTTTGATGGTTTTAGTTTGGTGTATCTACGCAATGATGAAAATGACATGGAACTTGAATTAACATGGAATGAGGGGACAACGGAACCTTATACACATGGTACAGGTTATGGTCACATTGCCGTTGCTGTGGATGATCTTGAAGCTGAGCATCAAAACTTGGTGGCATTAGCTTACAATCCTGCAGAAATTAAAGAATTTTTTCGAGATGGTGTTTTATTGGCTAAATTTTTCTTTGTTCAAGATCCTGACGGTTACAAAATTGAATTTCTACAACGCCATGGTCGCTACCTGTAATAATTGAGAATGTTATCTTCATTGAGTGAATAAAAATGAGCACTATTGTGTTAAGAGGCTATTCACTCAGTGTTTTTCCTGAAAAGATGGTATATTTTGATAAAGATCTCATATTTATGTCATTGTATGTAATTTGGTTTCTTATTTAGTGACGAACTTTATTTTTGTAATGCTGTGAGCGTTATAAATCAGTCGTTAGGTAATACCGATGGTTCTGGAGGAACTGAAATTATTATGACTGTTAATCACGCAGCAACAATCACTTTTGCTCATATTAATGATACACACTCTAATTTTGAGCCTTCTGCGATTTCCTTATCACTTTCACCTGATGTATTAAATTCAGAGACATCGGTTTATGCCAGTTGTGGCGGTTTTTCACGTCTTTGTTCTGCGGTGACTGAAATTAAGCGTGAAGCATTACTTCATCAACGTGAATTTATGTTCTTACATGCGGGTGATTGTTTTCAAGGCACATTGTATTTTTCGCTTTATAAAGGTATGGCTAATGCAGTTTTGCTCAATGCTATTGGTGTTGAGGCAATGGCATTAGGTAATCATGAACTTGATATGGGCAATGACATTGTTGCTGATTTTCTTGATCATACGGCGTTTCCATTATTAGCTGGCAATTGGGATTTATCGCAAGAAGATCAAACAAAGCGTAATCCTCTGCGTAATAAAGACAATGTTTATGCTTATGATAATGCGACACAATCAGCGCATTATTTGATAAAGAATGTGCATGGTGAGCCCGTGGCTATTTTGGGTTTAGCGATTGAAAATATGGCGGGAATAGCGAATCCTGATCCTGATACATCTTTTTGTAATGTAGCAACGGTGACTAAAAATACAATTGCATTGCTTAAAGAAAAAGGCATTAATAAAATTATTGTGTTAAGTCATTTAGGCTACGACCGTGATTTATCATTAGCCCAAGAGGTTGAGGGTATTGGTGCCATTATTGGCGGTCATTCTCATACGATGCAAGGCGATTTTACTAATGTTGGATATGGTAAAACAGATACTTATGCCTTCATGGTTAATAATACTTGCGTTGTTCAAGCTGGTTGTAATGCGTTAGCTCTTGGTCAATTAACCATCGCGTTTAGTGCTGATGGTCGTGTAGAAAGTGCGACCGGGTGTAATCAACTCCTACTTGGACGTAAATTTACGATTGATGCAGGGCGGACTCAACATTTAGATCATGATAACCATAATAAAGTTCGTGATTATTTATTAAATCAGCCCAATATTCGGTTTGTGGTAAAAGATCCACGCATAGAAGACATTCTAAATCAACATTACCGTCCTGCTGTGCGCGCATTACAAACGGATAAAATCGCGTCTATTAATGAACCTCTTCGTCATATTAGAGTTCCGGATGCAAAAGGCCCGAGTGATATTGCGCCTTGGGTGGTAAAAAGTTTTGTTTGGCAAGCGAGAGAGCTTGGTCATCATGTTGATTTCGGTATTCATAATGCTGGTGGCGTAAGGTGTTCATTTAATCCAGGAGAGATAACGCCTGCTGATGTAGCGGGACGATTATTACCCTTTGCGATTGGGATTATGATGTATAGCGTACGTGGGTTACGTATTCGTCAAGCGCTTGAAGGTGCGATTGATAATGCGACTAATAATGACATTGAAGGAACGGGTGACGGTAGTTTTCCTTATGTGGCAGATTTACGTTATGTGTATCGTTGTGGTGCGCCAAGCGGTCAACGGATTGAAAGCTTAGAATATTACACTAATGGGCAATGGTTGGCGGTTGATGATGATGCTGTTTATACCTCTGTGTCATCAGGGTATACCGCGGCAGGTAAAGAAGGATATGCTCCCTTGCTTGATTATGTAACAGAGCCTCAAGCCCTTAATGTCACAATGGCTGATGCATTTGAAGCCTTTGCAAAACAGCAGTGCACGTTTGATAAACCAAGTGAAAATTTAACGGTATTTATTCCATGTGATAACCGTGAGAATTGACCCTTATTAGTTATTATTTTATGAGTTAAAAAACCGCATTAATCACTGTTAATATGGCGTATTTTAGCTTTTTTAGTGAGATATTCTGTGCTGGTGGTATCTATTTGTTTTTAGTATTTTAGATTAGATTATCTAATCCTAATTACTAAATAATGTCATTGTTAAAGCGCTTTAGCATTACGTTATTATGCTGCCAATCCCATTGATAACGGCTAATCCGAAGAGGCAGTATGGCACAGGTATTTGATTTCGATTCTATTCCAACAGCAGTAATGAATGATCAAAAAACGTATTCATTGACGTTGAAAGGCCTACTCGTCCACGCTCGTGATATTCTATTTAGCCGTTCAGTTTCAACGCCAACATTACGTAATGTTTCTGATTTACCATTACATATTCAAAAAGATATTGGTCTTTACCGTTAATTACTTTTTATGGTTAATGGTATAAGTAGGTAAGCAGTTTGATTGCTTTGCTTACGAATAGAGAAAATAAGAAACCAGCTAATGTGCTGGTTTTTTTGTGCCTGTAATAATGGTGTCATACTATCTTGATTTAGAAACTAATGTTCGATAAAGATAAAAGCATATAGTATTGATTTTATGATATAAAAATAGTTTATATTGATAAGTAAAAATAGAAGTTAGTGTGTTTGAGGCTAGAGGTATCATGGATAAAACATAGCCTTAGATTAATAAAGCGACGATTGATAAATTAACATGAGGTAGTAATGGGATTATTTTCTTGGTTATTTGGTAAAAAGGCCACAACTGAAACAACAATTGAACCCATTGAATATAATGGTTATTTGATTTATCCCGAGCCTCAAAAGGAAGGTGGGCAGTTTCGTATTGCTGGGCGTATTTGTAAACAAATCAATGACACAATGCAGACACACTACTTTATACGTTCTGATATTTTACCGTCACGTGTTGATGCTGAAACATTTATGTTAAAAAAAGCACAAATGTTTATCGATCAAACGGGTGAGCGAATGTTTAAATAAATCCACATATACAACATATTTCATTGCAATCGTGCTTGTTGCTGGGTATCTTATTTTTAGCACTAAAAATAAGTAGCTAAGTGCTGCTATTTTGTTAAATATATTTTGTTTTTAATACGTTTAAAGCAAGATTAATAGATATATTTGCTGAGTTGTTTTTTTGACTTAGTTAATATGACTAACATTATGTAATACATATTTTTTAACCTCTTTGTCATGGATGAAAAGGTGCTTATATTTCATGAAAAAATGACAATAATGTTATTTATTAATGAAATTTGTGGAATTTTTTGTTTTTAACTGTAAAAAGCTTGCTATTGCTTTTAAGGTTCGATACAAAATATTTATCTATAGCCAATGTTCAGGGAATAATAATGCAGATTGGTGTACCAAAAGAGGTCCTCGCGAATGAAACGCGAGTTGCTGCCACACCTAAAACGGTTGAGCAGTTATTAAAAATGGGGTTCAGCGTTGTTGTTGAACATGGAGCGGGTGCATTAGCGAGCTTTGATGATGCCGCTTTTGAAGCTGCTGGTGCTGAATTAGCAACAACTGAAGCCGTATGGCAAGCTGATCTTATTTTAAAAGTGAATGCTCCACAGGTGAATCCAGCTACAGGCATTGATGAGTTTGATTTAATAAAAGAGGGTGCGAGCCTAGTTAGCTTTATTTGGCCGGCGCAAAACGCTGAATTATTAGAAAAGCTAGCCACTAAAGACATTAATGTCATGGCGATGGATTCAGTGCCACGTATTTCACGTGCGCAAGCCTTAGATGCATTAAGCTCAATGGCAAATATCGCAGGTTACCGTGCTGTCGTTGAAGCTGCACATGAATTTGGCCGTTTCTTTACAGGACAAATTACTGCGGCAGGTAAAGTGCCTCCCGCAAAAGTGTTAGTTGCTGGTGCTGGTGTTGCTGGTCTTGCTGCTATTGGTGCTGCAGGAAGTTTAGGTGCGATTGTTCGCTCGTTTGATGTTCGCCCTGAGGTGAAAGAGCAAGTTGAATCAATGGGCGCAGAATTCCTCGAAGTCGATTTTAAAGAAGATACTTCGACGGGTGATGGCTACGCTAAAGAAATGTCTGATGAATTCAACCAAGCGGCTGAGCGTTTATATGCAGAGCAAGCGAAAGATGTTGATATTATCATCACAACAGCACTGATTCCTGGTCGTCCTGCACCTAAATTGATCACTAAAGAAATGGTTGACTCGATGAAGTCGGGCAGTGTGATCGTTGATTTAGCGGCAGCAAATGGGGGCAACTGTGCTTACACTGAAGCCGATAAAGTTATTACGACTGCAAATGGCGTTAAAATTATTGGTTACACCGATATGGTTGGCCGTTTACCGACACAAGCGTCGCAACTATACGGCACTAACTTAGTTAATTTATTAAAACTACTGTGTAAAGAAAAAGACGGCACGATTGATATTAACTTTGATGATGAAGTCTTACGTGGTTTAACTGTTATTAAAGCGGGTGAAGTCACATGGCCTGCGCCACCAATTAAAGTTTCTGCAGTTGCGCAAAAACCGAAAACGGTAGAGAAAGTACAGCCTAAAAAAGCTGAGCCTATGTCACCGATAAAGAAATACGGCATGATGGCAGCAGGTATTGCATTATTTGCATGGGTTGGTCATTACTCGCCACCTGAGTTCCTTGCTCACTTCACTGTATTTGTATTGTCATGTGTGGTTGGTTATTACGTTGTATGGAACGTTAGCCACTCTTTACATACACCACTTATGTCAGTAACAAACGCAATTTCAGGCATCATTATTGTAGGTGCATTACTCCAAATAGGACAAGGCTCCGGAATCGTATCCGTGTTGGCTTTTGTTGCTGTTCTCATTGCTAGTATCAATATTTTTGGTGGCTTTACCGTCACTAAACGTATGCTAGAAATGTTCCGTAAAGATAAATAAGGAGTAATACATGTCTGCAGGAATCGTACAAGCGGCATACATTGTTGCTGCCGTATTGTTTATCATGTCACTTGCTGGACTGTCCAAGCAAGAAACCGCACGAAAAGGTAATTACTTCGGTATTGCGGGTATGGCGATTGCATTAGTAGCCACTATTTTTGGACCAGATTCGCAAGCGACAGTTTGGATCATTCTGGCAATGATTATTGGTGGTGCAATTGGTATTTTCTACGCTAAAAAAGTAGAAATGACCGAAATGCCAGAGCTCGTTGCAATGCTTCATAGCTTTGTTGGTATGGCAGCGGTGCTGGTTGGTTTTAATACTTTTTTACACCATCAACCGCTAGAAGGCGCACTGCTTAATATTCACTTAGTGGAAGTATTCCTTGGTGTATTCATTGGTGCAGTTACCTTTACCGGTTCATTGGTCGCTTTTGCTAAGTTACGAGGCTTAGTGTCATCATCTGCACTTCAGTTGCCACATCGCCATAAACTTAACCTTGTAGCATTACTTGTTTCTGCTGCATTGCTAGTGTGGTTTGTGAAAGCTGAAGGCTCAATGGTGGCATTGATCCTAGTCACATTGATTGCATTTGCATTTGGTTACCACTTGGTTGCCTCTATCGGTGGTGCAGATATGCCAGTGGTAGTGTCAATGCTTAACTCATACTCAGGTTGGGCAGCAGCAGCAGCAGGTTTCATGCTTGCAAACGACCTTCTGATTGTAACGGGTGCATTAGTTGGTTCTTCGGGCGCCATCCTTTCTTACATTATGTGTAAAGCGATGAACCGCTCTTTTGTGAGTGTTATTGCCGGAGGATTTGGTTCTGATGGTGCAGCACCTGCGTCAGATGAAGAATATGGTGAACACCGTGAGACAACAGCAGAAGAAGTGGCTGAATTACTAAAAGATGCTAAGTCAGTTATTATCACTCCTGGATATGGTATGGCGGTTGCACAAGCTCAATACCCTGTACATGAGATCACTGATAAACTGCGTGCACAAGGTATAGAGGTTCGATTTGGTATTCACCCTGTTGCAGGACGTTTACCTGGTCACATGAACGTATTATTGGCTGAAGCTAAAGTACCGTATGATATCGTATTAGAAATGGATGAAATCAATGATGATTTCCCTAAAACTGATGTGGTATTAGTTATCGGTGCTAATGACACCGTAAACCCAGCGGCAATGGATGATCCAAATAGTCCAATTGCTGGCATGCCTGTTCTTGAAGTGTGGAATGCAAGTAATGTAATTGTATTTAAACGTTCAATGAATACGGGGTATGCGGGCGTTCAAAACCCATTGTTCTTTAAAGAAAATAGCCAAATGTTATTTGGTGATGCGAAAGCGTCATGTCTATCTATTCTTGAACATTTATAAAAATATCCGTACTATAATTAAAGCCACTCAGGGTTGAGTGGCTTTTTTTTTTCAATAAATAATAGAATGTATTTTAAATTTAAATGTTATAAGCAAAGGCTAGTGTTTTAAGTAATTGTTGCTCTGACATTTTTTTGACAAAACACGGTTCTACAATGTTAAGCTACAAGCATGAAAACGTATGTGTTAGTCTTTTCTTTATTTTTTTCTTCTGCATCATTCGCGGAAGCCCAAACATTTCCAGAACGGTTAAATGCGGTTCGTTCTGATCTATTGAAACATAAGCCTTTAGCAACATACGATTTTCGTAAACTTCAGAGCTTATACCCAGGACCCTTACTAGTACCTGAAACGTTATTACCGCAAACGAATGAATATCCACTGAATGCATTACGTCAGTTGTACCATAATTCATTAAATTGTAAGGGACCATGGCCGTTATCACCATTGGTTACTCAGCCAGTCGTATTTACTCGTGCTATCTGTTTTAAAACAAAATTACCGTCGAGTTGGTTTGTACGTTCAGGGTACATTCACCCCGGTGGTGGTAGTTATGCTTACCGTTATATTCAAAAACATCCGGATATGGCGATAAAATACAGTAAGTATTTGCATATAAAAGAACGCCCAATTGCAGCGGCAACAACGATTTTAGGCCGATTGCAGCGAATGAATAATGATGAGATCCATGCATTTATTTCTGGTGCGCAATTTTTTATATCAAATGGCGAACTTTGGGTTCGTAATGATAATGAATACCGTGTTTTTGGCCAAGTAACATGGACGAAAATGCTTAATCGCTATCAATTACATTTTAAACGTTTAGATGAAAATGATTTTTGTCTTGCGAAAAATGGCAATATTTGTTGGCGAGAAGATAATAAATCACATGTAACTTACTATTTATTAATAGGTTTACTTGTGATGAATGCTGGTTTGCTATTGAGTTGGGTAATTTATCGATTCCGCATCCGTCGTCGAACGATGGAAGATCGTATGTTAGTATTACAAATATTAACGCATGAATTACGAACACCTATTGCAAGTTTAGCAATGACAGTTGAAGGTTTTAGACGTCATTTTGACGAATTGCCTGAAGGGTTATATGACGAATTCCGCCGTTTAACTGAAGATTCTCGTCGACTCCGTCAATTGGCAGAAGCGAGTAAAGATTACCTTCAAGCAAACCAACAACAGTTAAGTGTTCAAAACGTAGAGTCATTAAATGAATGGTTAGGTTATATTGCTGAAAAATATGACGTTATACTAAAATTAGAAGAAGATAGAAGTGTCCTTGTTAATATTTATTGGCTAGGAACCTGTCTTGATAACCTACTATCCAATGCTCATAAATATGGCGTAGTGCCTGTTAGCTTATCGTCATCGTATAAAAATGGGACTTTGAAATTAGTTGTTCAAGATGAAGGGCAACTAAGTGCAAAAGATTGGTCCCGTTTAAGAAAACCATTTGTTAGTTCTCAAGGCTTAGGTCTGGGTTTAACAATTGTTGAATCGATGATTAATAGAATGGGGGGGCGAATGAAACTTATTGGTCCACCTACAACGTTTATTTTGGAGATTCCGTGTGAATCAAACTCTGCTGCTGGTTGAAGATGACCGGAACCTTGCTGATGGTTTACTCGATTGCTTAAAGCAAGCTGGATACAATTGCTTATATGCTGATTGTGCCACTAAAGTTGATGCATTATGGCGTGATGCAGATCTTGTTGTACTTGATCGTCAATTACCAGAAGGTGATTCGCTTGACTACTTATCAGGTTGGTTAAAGAAGAAATATGTTCCTGTTATTCTATTAACAGCAATGGTTTCTATCAATGATAAAGTGATCGGGTTAGATTCAGGTGCAAAAGATTATTTAACCAAGCCTTTTGCTGAAGAAGAGCTCTTAGCACGAGTGCGTGTGCATCTACGTGGTGAAGATGGCGATATGGCTGCCATTAATATCATCTCTGTTGGTAATATTCGTATTAACCAAGAAAGTCGTGAAGTATTTCACGGTGATGAGAGTGTGACATTAACGCGTACCGAATTTGAACTATTAGTGTTCCTAGCTAAAAATGCAGGTCGTGTATTTACTCGTGATGAACTATTAGATCAAGTGTGGGGCTACAATCATTACCCAACAACCCGTACTGTTGATACTCATATTTTGCAATTGCGTCAAAAATTGCCTGATATCGAGATTGAAACATTACGTGGTGTTGGATATCGAATGAAACCATAAGGTTTAGGTACCGCGTTCCATGAGAATAAATAAGCCAAAACGCTGGTTTATGGGGTTATTGTTAGTGCACTCGACGTTGTTTTCATCGAGTGCATTTGCTGCATCTGATTGGTTCATTTCAAAAGATCTTTATACGATGGCGCATAAAGAATTACTTGAAGATGATACCGCGGCTGTTTTTCAAACCATCATTCAAGCATGGCAACAATCGCCTAATAGTGTTGAAGCCAATAATCTTGATCAATTACTTAATTTAGCCATTAGTGAAGACTGTGGCCATAGCCTCGAACGTAAAGTTTTACCAACATGGCTTCCTAAGTTATCGATTGAACGCCAAGCAGAACAAAATCTTAATCAGCAACTGCTGAAGATATCTGTTGTTGGTCTTACACGTAGTGATATCACCAATATTAGTCTGACTAAATGGCCCAATAAACCGTTATTACGAGGTGCACCATTTATTGATGATGGTGGCTATTTTTCTGTTGAGTCACAACGGCTAGATGAACCCGTATCTGCGGGGTTATATAAACTCTCAATTACAGCGGTGAATAAACCGGCTTGGGTTGGATGGATTGTTTTAACCACACCAGCAGATAAACAAGAGATCAGTTGGAAAGACAGTAAAACATGGCGTATTGATAATATTAATAAGAATAGTGGTAATTGTCCTGCACCGACATTAAGCACGAAGCTGTATGATCTTAACGATACAACATGGCACGCTATCTGGAGTCAAGAATCAGATTCCGATTGGCCGACAACGTTACCGAAATTAAACTTTCCTGAAGGGCGTTATTGGCTCAGTGTTGGCGTTGTAAAAACACGCTGGCAAGGTGAAATTTCGATCCTCGACATTCAACGAATCACTCGCCCTGTTGACTATGTTGGCGATGATGATGAAGATAATGGATAATAAAATGGCTACTGCAGTAATGTGGTAGCCATTTTTTTTACTTTAATTTCATATAAATAAAACTAATTCGAGAAAGTATAGAAATAGCACTATAAACATGTATAATTTATGCATGTTTATAGTGAGGTAGTATGATGCAAATTATCGATCGAGCAAAAGAAGAAAAAATCCCCCCTTTATTTAGGCTCGCATTTCGTCCATTTTTTATCGGTGCAGCTGTTTATGCCGTTATTTCAATCGCATTGTGGGGATTGTTATGGGCTGGTAATACGCATATTAGTCAATTTATGTATGGTAACCCGCTATGGTGGCATAGCCATGAAATGCTGTTTGGATTTGCAGGTGCGGTTATTGTTGGCTTCTTACTCACAGCAGTACAGACATGGACAGGGCAGACTGGTGTTAAAGGAACAAAGCTGGCCTGTTTATTTGGATTATGGCTTATTGCGCGTTTAGGGCTTATGTTTGCAACACCAAGCTATTTATGGATGGTTATTGATTGTGCTTGGATTATTGTAGCTACAATTTTTTTAGCAAAACCTATCTTCAAGGTTAAGCAATGGCGTAACGTGTTCTTTGTCCCTGTTCTTATTATGTTTACGTTACTCAACGTCAAATACCATTTAATGGTGCTCAAAGTTATTCCTTATGATTTAAAAGCAATCGCATTAACAACGTTAACTATTATTGCTGCGGTTGTTATTGTCGTTGGTGGTCGAGTGATTCCATTTTTCACTTCACGAGGAACACAAACGGAAACAATTACTCGTATATCAATGTTGGAATATGCAGCCTTAATACCTATTTGGATATTGTTAATATTCACACTTTTCCCGGTTACGGTTCCTTCATCTATATTAGCGGCAACTTATCTTATTGCAGCGGTAACTAATTTAGTTCGCATGTGCCGCTGGCGTAGTTATAAAACAATAACAGTACCATTATTATGGTCGCTACATGGGGCTTACTTATCAATGATCATTGGTTTAGCATGGCTTGGTGGAAGTTATATTAACCATAATATGAATCCAACAATAGGCATTCATATTATTGCTATTGGTGGCATTGGTGCGATGATACTGGCAATGATGGCACGTGTTTCATTAGGCCATACTGGTAGGAAGTTGCAGGTTGGTCGTTGGATGGTTATTGCCTTTATAAGTTTATTGGGTTCATTATTGGCGCGTACATTATTAGTGGTGATTATGCCGATAGCGACTATGGATGCGTATGTTATTTCAGCTGTTTTATGGGTGATTGCCTTTACTATTTTTACGATCGTTTATTATCCAGTATTAACCAAAACACGTGTTGATGGTCATCCAGGTTAATTTGTATTCAGTGAGGATAAACAGTGACATTGTTTCACTTTACTCCTAGAATACCTACCCGTTTACGAAGTTAAGAAGAATGATATGTATAATCACACGCCGACATTAACACACTCAGAGCAGCAAGTAGCCGCAGAGCGTATTCATGATCTTATGGCTACAGGTATCAGTAGCGGCGAAGCTATCATGATTGTTGCTAATGAGATTCGTGAAGCGGATATGAAGCGTCGTCAGGCTGCGGGCGAACTTCCTGCAGATGAAGAAGAATAACCCTGAGTTATCATTCGTAACTATCTAAAAAACAAAAAGAGTCGAAAGGCTCTTTTTTTATTTTTGAATTATTTTATTCCAAATAAATGACTAGTAACAAGGAATGTATTACTTCTACAATGAGTCAATATAATAAGAAAGTACCGAGGATAAAGTGATGGATAGTCGTTATTTAGCTGCACAAGAATTTGCAAAAAAACGCCATGGTGACCAAAAATATGGCGAACTCCCATACGCCGTTCATCTTAATACCGTAGCAGAACTTGCACAGCCATTTGGCGTTGATGCAATGATTGCAGCTCAATTACACGATGTAATCGAAGATACGGATACTAATTTTAATGAATTGGTTGATCGTTTTGGTTTTACTATTGCTGATGCAGTTAATTCTGTTACTGATGTGAAATTAGAAGATCGCGCGAAAAGAAAATTAGAAATTAACCAACGCTTATCCGCTTTAAATATTGAAGATGATGCTGCACGTTTAGCGCTAATAGTGAAAGTTTGTGATCGTTTGTCTAATGTGCGCTCAAGTAGAAAAAGTTCACCACGCCATTATAAAATGTATCAACACGAGCATTCTGCGTTTAAAGAAGCGGTATACCGCCCTAATCTTTGTGATGATTTATGGAGAGAGCTGGATGCACTCATTATCGATCAACCTCAACTTGAGCCATGTAAGTAAATTATTCGCTATTCAGCAATATAGAGGCCTAACATCTTGTTAGGCCTTTTGTTTTTGTCTCAACGAACTATCGCAGTGAGTACTGAATCAATCAATATCATAAATTGTCGGAATAGGCTGACGTTTGTGCTGCGTTGCACGATAAATGCTTATTAGGCGCTCACGAGCAAAATCATCAACAGGTTTACCTTCAAGGAAGTCATCAATTTGGTCATAAGTCACCAATAGCGCTTCTTCATCTGCTTTCTGTGGTGCTAGTTCTTCTAAATCAGCCGTTGGTACTTTTACTACAAGATGGGTTGGTGCACGTAACGTCGCGGCAATAGCACGAATCTGACGTTTATTTAAACCAAAAAGAGGGGCTAAATCACAAGCACCATCACCAAATTTAGTGTAGAAGCCTGTAATGTTTTCTGCTGAATGATCGGTACCAATCACAAGCCCACCAACTAAGCCTGCAATTTCATATTGAGCAATCATACGTGCACGCGCTTTAACATTGCCTTTTACAAAGTCAACTTTAGCCGCATCTGTTGGAATTAAAGTTGTGCCTTCTAATCCTAATAATGCGTTGGCATGCAGTGCATCAACACCTGCTTTGATATTTACGCTAACAGATTGACTAGGTTGAATAAATTTTAAAGCTTGTTGTGCTTCATCTTCATCTTGTTGCTCACCGTAAGGTAAACGAACCGCGATAAATTGATAATCATTACTCGATGTTGTTGTATTTAAATCATTGATAGCAAGTTGTGCTAGACGGCCACAAGTTGTTGAATCAACACCTCCGCTAATACCGAGTACTAGAGATTTACAACCAGACTGTTTGAGTTTTTTCTGGATGAAAGCAACACGGCGTTGAATTTCAAACTCAACATCGATAGTAGGAAGTACGCGCATTTGTTCACGGATAAGTTGTTCCATGGGTAATGAATCCTTAAGGCTTTTGCCCAAATATTAATCACTTAAAACGGCATAATGGAAAAATGAGAACTCAGCCATTACACCTTTACCAAAATCATGCGATAACTCTAACTAAGGATCAATGCTCAAGCGTAAAATTATTTAAAATAATCCCGTTTAGCGTTAAAACAGTACGATACTAAGGAACATTTCGCTATAGCGATAGTATTTGGCTGGTTTTGCAATATAAGAGGTTAGTTGATTGAAATATGAAACAGACACTAGCAGTTTTTGGAAGCGCATTTAATCCTCCGAGTATAGGTCACCGCTCGGTGCTAGAGCGACTAGGGCAGTTTGATAAGGTGTTATTACTTCCTAGTTATCAGCATGCTTGGGGAAAAGTAATGCTCGACTATAAGGCTCGATGTGATCTTGTGGGTGCATTCATCAGTGATATTGGACAAAGTAATCTAGAATTATCTACATTAGAGCAACAAATAGCGGTTGATGATAATGCAGTCACAACGTTTGCCGTACTTGAAGCTTTACAATTAAAGTACCCCGAGGCAAATATTACTTTTGTGATTGGCCCAGATAATTTTATGAGTTTTCATCGCTTTTATAAAGCAGAGCAAATTCTTAAACGCTGGCAAGTAATGGCATGTCCTGAAACGGTTCCGGTACGTAGTACCGTTATACGAGAGGCATTGGCACATAATCATGATATTACTCAGTACACGACGCCTACGGTGAAAATGATGCTGATGAATGATGAGCGGTTTAAATTTACTGATTAATGGATGGATAATTAATATTGCATATGAATAAAATTAAAGCATTGATACTTATTATTATGAGTAACTTAATTTATTCATCATCTGCATATGCTTTTCCATGTGACTTGACGGCAAATAACACCATAAAAACAGAAGATCAATTGTTTCAGTTTGATCATTCCGTATGTCGATTATCGAATAATGCAGATAGTATCCCTTTCTTGCAGGTTAAAGATGATCCTTATTCTAGATCACAACGGTTTAATGATTGGAAACAAGATCAGGTTGATAACACCAGTGAGTTTTGGAATCACTGGAGTGACGACTTTGCTGATCATCCTGTTTTTACTGAATATAATGATTCAATGTATTATGGCTTGGGATTTTGGTTACCAAGACAATATGACAACGAAAACGTTGAAGATATTGTTGATGCCGAACAGTGGGTACTTAACCATGGCGTTCAAATGAGCTTAGGTTTTGGTGATCCCAATGATGATAGTACACGTGTACGATTGGATTATCGCTGGCATACCAAGAGTAGTGTAGATGATGGCATCTCAGTACAGGTTCATGTGCCGCTTAATTAGACGCATGTTTACTTACGTTATAACCATTGATTAGCGTCATTCGACGTGATGAATAATGCCCATTACGATAATGGGCATTATTTTGTAGAGTCAGTTTTATTTTTGAAAGGGTTTACCTAAAATCGCCATTGCAAGAGCGTCCAGTAGGACTTCGGATGTATTTAACTGGGCTGCTATTTGCGGTAATTTTCTTCCTGAACGGATTAGCTTCACTGTCTCACGCATAGTGATACAAGCTTCAAATTCTTTTAAGGTCATCCCTAATACCGGCTCTATTGCTTGAACAGCCGATTTTTCAGTGACTTTATTGCCATTAAATAATAATGCCAATGCACTATGGTACTGTTTATTGATAGCTGGTGATAACGATTGTGTTGACGCTGATAGGGTGGATACTTGATCCGCTATCACTTTAAGTAAGCGTCCTTCTACACCATCCCAGTCGTGATTTTCTGCTGGCTGTTTTTCCAGTTCAATTAGCAGAGCATCAAGTAGTGGTGTAACCACAAAGAAGCCCGTTTCACGGCAGAGAGGCTGTCGCAGGCGAATTGAAAAAGCAACGTTGAAAAAATGCGTGCCAGGTAAAATAGTTACCGCATGTAAACAATCAAAGGGAACCCAAAAGCCATGTCCTTTGGATACGAGGTGTTCATGTTTACCCAACCGTATTAATATGCTGCCGCTAGTAACAACAATAAAATAGGCGTTGTTACTTTTACGACGAGAACCGACGAAAAGAAAAGGGTGTTCGTTTTTAGAAAACTCAATGGCTTGTTTCATAATGTCTCTCTAGCTCGATATCTTGCACATATTCGGCTGTTTTTATTACCTCGTCAACAACACATAGGCGACAATAGTTAAAATCAGTGTATGATTAGTCACTTTTGCATTAAATTGTAGTTTTAATAATTAATAGTGGTTGAATTTTCAACGACATCATGTGGTTAGACCTCCAACCATTTCCCTTATTGACGTAGGTTATTTGGTAAAACAACATTTATCAGTAGAATAGCCAAGTTTTTTCAAGATGAAGCATTATTGTGTGTATAGATAACGATATTTATAAAGAAATCCGCCCTTACAACGATAACGAAGTTAAAGGGGCTATCAAACGCCTTATTGATGATAGAGATTTTATCAATGCTATTTTAAAATACCGCTTTCCTCATGCATCCGGTATGTTTGGCTGGCTACTTATTCCGTTAATTAAACGTTTTCTTGTTAAAAAGTGGTCAAACGTTGCAAGTGTTAAAGATGTGCAAGACTATGTTGCTAAGTATATGCGTGCAACCATTGCTCATTCTTGTGACGGTGTAACGACAACAGGATTAAATAAATTAGATCCAAATAAAGCTTATTTATTTGTTTCTAACCACCGTGATATTGCGATGGATCCTGCGATGGTGAACTGGTGTTTATTCAATGAGAACTTCAATACTGTTCGCATTGCAATTGGCGATAACCTGCTTAAAAAGCCATGTGCGACTGAATTGATGCGTTTGAACAAGAGTTTTATTGTGAAACGTTCATCAAAGGGGCCGCGTGAATTAATGAAGTCATTAGGCCTACTTTCTAGTTATATTTCACATTCCTTAATGACGGGCAATAATATTTGGATTGCACAAAAGGAAGGTCGAGCAAAAGACGGCAATGATAAAACTGATCCAGCCATTCTAAAAATGTTTTTTATGGAAGGACGTAAGCAAAAATTACCTTTTGCTGAGTTTATGAGTGGTTTAAATATTGTTCCTGTCTCTATTTCATATGAAAATGATCCCTGTGATTTAGCTAAAGCCCAAGAGCTTTACCAAAAAGAAACCACTGGTACTTATGAAAAATCTGAATTTGAAGATATTGAAAGTATCGTACAAGGCATTGTTGGTCAGAAACGCCGTATTCATATCAGCTTTGGTGATGTAATCACTGATGCACCAGAAACACCGGATGAACTTGCAGCTATAATTGATAAGCAAATAACTGAAAATTATCATTTATTTCCATCGAATTATATCGCAGCAGAGATTGAATCTGATCAAGTAACGGCAGAAGAAGAGCAATTATTTGCCCAGAAACTGGCAGATCAACCTCAAGGTGTACAGGCTATATTACGTCGAATGTATGCTTTACCTGCGCAAAAGAAACAAACAGTAGCAGAATAACGTTCCTTTAAATATAAAAACGCGGCCATCACGGTCGCGTTTTTTGTTTCTCGATAACTGTAATAGCATCATCAAAACATAATAAGTTTTATATCACTCGTGGACTCTTGTACGGAGCTTGTGCCATTCGCTCTGCCATAAAATCGATAAAGCAACGTACTTTAGGTGCTAAATACTTTCTACGTGGATAAACAGCATAGATAGGTAAATCGACCGTTGTTTTCCATTCGGGAAGTAACTGAATTAATTTATGGTTCTCCAGCTCATCAGTCATTAGATAAGTCGATAAATAGGCAATCCCTAAGCCACTCACCGCAGCGTCTAACACTGCGGGGGCATTATCTATACGGTAATTCCCTCGAACACGAATAGATTGCTGTACGCCATCACGAGAGAAAGCCCAGTTAACATATTTACGTTCACGGCTTTGATAAGTAATACAGTTATGGCGACGCAAATCACTGGGTGTTTCTGGTTGGCCATGTTGAGCAATATAATCGGGTGATGCGACTACAACAAACTCACATGTCGCTAATTTTCTGGCTACCATACCTTCAGGCGGATGCTCATGAATGGCTATCCAGCAATCAAAGCCTTCTTCTAATAGATTAGGACGATGATCAAAAAGACTAATTTCTAACTCTAATTCAGGGTTACTTTTTTGAAATTCAGCTAAAGCGGAGGTAATGTGAATATTGCCAAAAGATTGGGCTATGCCAATTCGAAGCACGCCTTTAATCTCATTACGGTAGCCTGCGACCATTGCTTCAGCTTCATTAACAGTATCAACCAACTGCTGACCATAATCCGCATATTGTAAACCGATTTCAGTTAACGCAACCGTGCGCGTACTGCGTTGAACTAACTGACACCCTAAGCGTTCTTCTAAAAAGCGCACTTGTTTACTGACTTGAGATTTAGAGATGCCTAATCTATCTGCTGCTCGAGTGAAATTTTGTTCATGGCCGATAGCTGCCAAGATGACCATTTGTTGAAGATTTTCTAACATAAGCATCGACTCTTGAAGAGAAAAGCAAAGTAGGAGAACTGTATATGACTTTGCTTGTTATTACATAAGAAGAATATGATTTCTATCATAGAGGATTATGTGCATTATGAAAATGATATGACGCAATAAAGAAATTAAACATCGATTATATTAATGATATGTATCTGTACAAACGATTTTAGTAATAGAAGAACAATCGTTACAATCATGACTTCACTATAGGAGATGTGATTAATGGTAACGGTTTTTTGGCAGTTTTTAGTGTTAGGGCTATGTAGTTTCGGTGGCCCCGCAGCGCATATAGGCTATTTTCAGCAAGCGTTTGTCGTTAAGAAAAAATGGCTTACTGATGAAGATTTCACACAAGCTATTGCGTTATGTCAGTTTTTACCCGGCCCAGCGAGTAGCCAGCTTGGAATGTATATTGGATATAAAAAAGCAGGTTATATAGGATCGATTGCTGCTTTTATTGGTTTTACTTTACCATCGTTTGCATTATTAACTTTCCTTGCTGTTGCAAATAATAAATTTGGTAGCTCTGTTATTGTTGAACAGATTATTACCGCTGCAAAATTATTAGCGGTTGTGGTTGTTACTGATGCTTTATGGGGAATGATAAAAAAGAATTTAACTTCTATCCCAACTATTACAACAGCATTATTAACCATGACGTGGTTAATGTTCAGTGATGGTTTACTCGGTCAAATATTCCCTATTATTATTGCTAGTATAGTGGGTTATTTATGGTCATTTAAAACACAGCCAGTAGTTAATAAGCATTTAATTAAGCCCATTCGACCACATATTGGATTAGTTATAACTTTTTTAGGGTTATTAGCATTATTACCTTTTATTGCAGCAACAAACGATAGTATTAAATTATTTTCTATTTTCTATCAAGCGGGCAGTTTTGTTTTTGGTGGTGGGCATGTGGTGTTACCATTATTACAGCCAATGCTTGATGGTATGGTCACAGATAATACCTTTTTAAGTGCTTATGCTTCAGCACAATTAGTACCTGGACCTATGTTTACGATGGCCAGTTACCTAGGTGCTTCAGCTATGCCAGCAATGCCTCTCTGGGGGAGTGTCATTGCAACTGTTGCGGTTTTTCTACCAGGTAGTTTATTGCTATTTGCTTTTCTTCCTGCTTGGAAAGCATTATTTAGTCATCCTCGTTTAATACAAGCAATTTTATTAATAAATGCCTGTGTGGTGGGTTTATTGGGAAGTGCACTTATTAATCCGGTAGTAACGAGTTCAGTTAAATCAATTACTGACGTTATCGCCGTTGTTATAGGGTATATTTTAATTAAAAAGTATCAATGCCCCGTGTGGCTATTAGCTATTTTATTATTAATATTTGTAATTATAGCTTCTTGATAACGGAGCAGAGTGTAATAGCTCTGCTTTTTTTATAACATCTAACGCACTATAACTTTATAATTTAAATGAAATATACCATCATCCATAAACTTAAACTTACGTAAGCTTAAATTCAGATTAGCTTGTTAAAATAACCTGTTATTAATTAAACTGAATGTTTAAAATGGATAAAAATCAAAGAATACGTTTAAACATCACCAACTATGATGTACTACGCGCAGTAAAAGCAGAAATTAAACAAAGTGAAGCTCGTATTACTCGACGAATATACATCGTCGCTATTTTGTCAGTTGCTACAATTATATTTGTTCTTATGCTTATTATTACTAGTCAAACGCCGTCAATGAGGGATTATGCAGCAGAAGCAATGAAGCGTTCTTTTGAAGCAGAAAAGTCAGTAAAAATGATGGATGAAACCTTAAATCAGCATATTTTAAAACAATCAGAAAATAGTCAATAAAAAAGCTCTTATATTAAGAGCTTTTTATATGTACAGTTATTTATTACCAATCTAAAACTAATTTATGGTTTTCAATCACTAATTCAGGTTTGGTTTTTTTCAAAAGTGCTTGTTCTATTTCATTATCATTCAGTTTATACACCGGTTTTGTCGATAAAATTTGGCTTAAGAAAGAAACAATAGGCGTGATAACTGGTTTGGTTAACACATTGTTTAGCCTCTGCGGTGTAACATCTAATGATTCAATATTTAGATCTTTTAAGTAAATAGCACCTTGATCTTGGTTGTAATAGGGGATAGCACTAAAATTCGCTTTAATTGATATATTTTGAGTCGCTTGTCCCATTAACTCTAAATCAGCCGTTGCCGTCGCTGCGACATTGACTTTATTTTTAGCGACTCGTCCAATTCCTACTTTAATATTATCAAACTTGCCCGTTGCATAAGCTAACCCTTGAATACCAACTGAATGATTAAATTGGGTTTCTTTATTTAAGTAAGATTGCATTTCATTTTCAGTTACACCGTAACTAGCACAACCTGAAAAGAATAAGACAGAACCTGCAACCAATAATGATTTTAAATGCATAACAAACCTTAACTAGAACAATAAAAGAGCGCCTGATGCGCTCTTTTAAATAATAGTAAACAATCTATCATGCTGTGTCAGCAAATAGTATTGAGATATCATAATTATCCCGTTGTAAATAATTACGGAGTTTTTTCAATGAAATAACTTGTAATTGACGAATACGCTCACGGGTTAATCCTACTTCATCAGCCACTTCTTGAAGTGTTTGTGAATCGTAACCCAGCAATCCAAAACGACGACAAATGATTTCCTTATCTCGAGGTGGTAAGGAATCAAGAATAGAGGTAGTTATATGCTTAATATCCATCTCATCTAAATGTGCATCAGGCTGTAATTCTTTATCATTAGCAAGAAAGACAGCTAGCGATTGTGAATTAGCATCATCGTTGATTGTTTGATCGTAAGATATAATCGGAGCATCGTAAGATAATAGGGTGGTAATATCATCAACATCACGGTTTAGCGTTTTCGCGACATCTTCATCTTTTGGCTCTTTATTTTGACTATGCAATAAACTTTTATGCGTCCGTAAAATAGTATTGATTTCTTTTGATACATGAACAGGTAAACGAATTGTTCGACTTTGATTATGGATTGCACGTTCTATCGTTTGTTTAATCCACCATGTCGCATACGTTGAAAATCGAAATCCTTTTTCTGGATCAAATTTATCTACCGCAGTGATAAGGCCAATATTACCTTCATCAATCAGATCACTAAATTGAATAGAGCTACCACGATAACGTTTAGCAATATTCACCACTAAACGTAAATTACTCTCAATCATTACCTTCTTAGCACTGTTATCTCCCGTTAGGGCTTTACGGCTATAAAGAATTTCTTCAATTTTAGAGAGAAGTGGTTTCATCGAGATATCACGAAGATATAATTGAATAACATCATTTTCAAAAGCATGTGTTTTACTATTTACTTCAGCTTCCATATTACATCCCTTTTTAAATATCCATTTCGCATCATAGTTGTAGCAATAGCGTATACTGTCGTGTTTATTATCAATAAATAACCTTACAAAAATATGACTATTTAAAATAATAAAACAAACATATATTTGATAAGCATTAATATTTTCTATTTATAATGCGTTAAGGATATATAAATCAACAAGACGACAATATCGATCTTTTTAAAAAGATAAAACACTCTAATACTTATTCTTGACAAATGATCACAATTTTTTGATGTTGATGACATTTTTAACATTAAAAATGATAAAATTTACAATCTCAAATTAAAATAGCAATCATACCAATAGGTATTAACTATTAATATCGCAAAAACCATAAGTGGAACATAAGCACTCATATTTATTAATTAAATGATATTGATTCTCATTTGCATCTTAAGTAAAGTAGGCTCAAGACAAAGGAGTCACTTATGAATAAAGCATCTATTGCACTTTATATGCAGCCAACCCCATTTAGCTTAAAGTTAAAAAAGAAATTACTTTTATTAGGCCCTGCATTTATTGCTGCTATTGGTTATATTGATCCAGGTAATTTTGCTACAAATATTGAGTCGGGTTCAGCCTTTGGTTATCAACTTTTATGGGTCGTTCTGTGGGCTAATTTAATGGCGATGTTGATTCAATATCTGTCAGCTAAATTAGGGATAGTCACAGGTAAAAATTTAGCCGAACATTTACGAGATCATCTTCCTAAATGGGCAATTGGTCCTTATTGGATTCAAGCCGAAATAATAGCGATGGCAACCGATCTTGCCGAGTTTATTGGTGCTGCTGTTGGTTTTCAATTATTATTTGGTATTAGCTTAATGGAAGGGGCTATTATCACAGCAATTGCAACAATGATGATATTAATGCTTAATAACAAAAGCCAAAAACCGCTCGAAGTCGTTATTGGTGCTTTATTATTATTAGTTGCCGTTATTTATATATTTGAATTATTTATTGCACCGCCAGCATCACATGCTTTAGTTACTGGATTAATTGTTCCAACATTAAATAGTCCTCACCAAATATATTTAGCCGCAGGTATTCTTGGTGCAACAGTAATGCCACATGTTATTTATTTACATTCAGCATTATTTAAAAATACGTACGGCGAAAAAGTTTCAACACGGTTACGCTCAACAAAATATGATGTATTAATTGCAATGGTTATTGCTGGGTTTGTTAATATCGCTATCGTAGCAATGGCCGCCGCAGTATTTCATTATTCTGGTAATAAAGATATTGCTGAAATAGAAACAGCATATAAAACATTAACACCGTTAGTGGGTAAATCAGCATCAGTTTTATTTGGTATTTCGTTAGTAGCATCAGGGCTTTCATCAACAGTTGTCGGCACAATGGCTGGTCAAGTTGTAATGCAAGGCTTTGTTAAATTTAGTATTCCAATGTGGGTGCGTCGTTCAATCACTATGATCCCATCATTTGTCGTTATCGCTCTAGCGGTTAATACTACTGAGATTTTAGTCATGAGCCAGGTGGTGCTTAGCTTTGGTATTGCACTTGCAATCATTCCATTATTATACTTTACTAACAGCAAAGTCATTATGGGTAAATACAAAAATAATAAGGTTGTTTCTATATTAGGCTTAGTTATTGTCGCTATTGTATTAGCATTAAACTTATATTTAAGTTATACATTACTCGCTTAAAACTACAATCATAAGTCCTTTGTTAGCTCCCGTTAATATTATTAGCGGGAGTTTCTTTTATGACAATTCTTTTTCTTATATAATTCATTAAGTGCTTTATATTCTCGTTTTAAATCTTCATATTCTCTTTTTGATGCTGTCGATAACATCATTGGTAACCTTTTTTTAAAGCTATCTATTCGAGTCTCTAACCCTGTACAAGGTAATAGAGCATATTGTTGAGTATACTGTTGAAGTGTTAGAGCCGAGCTTGATGCCGTGAAAATAATGAACAACATCAATAATAATGTGCGTATAAATATCAACATAATTAATCCAATTTGTTATTTTTTACACGATAACATTTCTTTTAATATATAGCAGAATATGATGCTGTTATTATACTTAGGATCAATTTTTCACAATAAATATTGAAACAAAATGTCTATAGTGTGAGGTATTAACGACCTGGAGTTACACCTTGTAATTCATCATCAGTTCGACGGTCATAACGCTGGGTTGTTGTAATACTACTGTGTCCCATAAACTTACTAACTAATAATAAATCATACCCTGAGCGTAATAAATTCGTTGCGACTGAGTGACGAAAATCATGGGGGGATATTTGACGAGAAAACCCCAATAGATGAATATGTTTACAAAGATCATTTAAAGTTTGAGTTGTTAAACGTTGTGACGTTAATTGCTGGTACCGATTAACACCACAAAAGAAAGTAGATATTTGTTGTGAATGTTGAGAACGGATATTAAGCCATTTTTCAATAGCGGCATAAAGATCACTACTTTTTGAAAAAGGGACATAGCGTTCTTTATTACCTTTACCCATAACACGTATTTTGCATAAATAAAGGTCAATATCATTGATATCAAGCCCAATGACTTCTGCACGACGTAAACCTGATTCATACATTAACCAAAAAATGGCATTGTCTCTTAATGCTTTTATTTTATTCGATTGTGTTAAAGTTAGTGCCGATATTTGGTCAACATCTGAATAACTTAAATAACGTCCACTTGATTGCCGTGAGCCTCGCGGCAGCTTTATAGCCTTAATTCGTTGTAAGGTTTCAATCGAAATCGATTCCGATAACCAAGCATGGTAAGCAACACCACGTAACATTCTTAATAAATTATCAGCCGTAGCCGGTGCATAATCTTGTTTTCTATCACTACTTTTCATGGTTAAACGTGAAGATAAAAAGGATTGCATTGATGTTTGTAATACGGGTGCATAAAGAACACTATACCAATCCATTCTTTCTATACATGACCTTATACAAAAACAACTGAATGCTTCCAACATAATTTTCGCTTGAGACGTAAATTCAATCGCTAATGTTTTTTCCGTAATAAGAGCAGGAAGCCAACCTTGTTCTAAATTAATAGAAGGGTGGTTTTTAATTGAAAAATTACTGATAGCATATTGCCAGGTTTTGTATTGGGCTGTTGAAATCTGTTGCTGTTGATAAAAATAATCACCCACAGTGAAAAGTGCTTTTTTTAAGGGATTAATGTGTAAGTTTTTTAGTGATCGCTGTGGATCATAAAATAGCCCCTTCATCTGAGCTTTTCTTTTTGCACGATGGATAAGAAAGGCGGCCATTGCTTTTTCAATAAGAGTAGGGCTCGTTAATAGTGTGATCCAATCCATTCGATCGAAGGTTGATCCCAACATAAATCGACCAAATCTTTCTATTGTGTAACGAGCATTTGCTTGACCACCGGTCGTATCTGTCGCAGCCAATGAGTTTATATATGCCAATGCTGGATTAGCTATAAATTGATCCCTTTGACGGATTTGTTGGCCAACAGCTGTTTGTTGACGAAGTGTTCCCGGCCTAAGATTAAAGTCGTTATGTACTAGCGCGTTTGAAGGGGCGATCGTCATTGATTATAATCTTTATTCTTGATCTGCTATAAGAGATATTATATAAGACTGATAAATTAAAACCATATAAATCTGTTACTTAGCGAAAAATAGCAAGATCATCAAAATCAATAAACACAGTTATTATTGATTAAAAAATAACCACAAAAAAGAGGCTGAATTTTTATTTTAACGGGTGATGTGTGGAAATGTTAAACTATTTTAAAGTGTTACGTTGTAACTTATAGGGTGTTTGTAGGGAATAATAGAAGAGTAAAGATCATAGATCAGATACGGTGTCATATTAAAAAGTAATACTAAACCGTATCTAAGGGGGATTATTTAATATCATGATAACGAAATTTATATGATATGAGTGTTGCATAACAAGACAGATAACTAGTGATTATTATTTAAAATACCATCGATAAATGTTCTTTTAGAGAGCGAACAGCACACTGCTGCAAGACGCATCGCAGCATCAATACTTTGCTCTGTTTCATTACGTGCTAGCAAACTATTCACGTGAGAAGCAAGACACATATGGCCACCATTCATTAGCGAAACAACGACACACGCATAATGATAAGCAGTTTCATTTTTTATATTCAATGCGTGTAATGGTTGAAAATGAAGGCTATTTAAAGACCCACCTTGTTTGATATCAACAAATTGTCTCGCAATAAAATAAGGGTTAGTAACACCCATTCGTGAAATAGCATATTCAATATCTTGTAACGTATCCACATCTGGACGTTTGATCTGTTTACTAATATTTTCAACAACATACTTACTTTGAGAATTTAAAGCAGCCGCCCAAGTTGCATACACTAAATTATCGTTTGTTAGATCTGTTTGCTTTGTTAACAGCGATGACAGAAGGGCTATTTGATCATCAATTACTGACATGAATAAATACTCATACTATGAATGTAAATAAATTAAAGAAACGTTGGTTGAATAAACCCAGCTAATGATTTGATGTTATTAAGCCAATTTTGAATATTTTTATAGTTATCTAAACTAAAAGAAGCTTCATCAATAAAGAGCAGTGTTGAAGCAACAGCAATATCTGCAATGGTTGGCGTATCGTTAACTAAAAATACGTTACCTTCTAATTGAGTGTTTAAGATCTGTAAAGCGCCATGCGTTATCGTTTCACATTGTGGCAATAATTCTTCAGGTAACATTTTAAAAGCAGTAATTAATCGTGCTTTTTCAATTCCTTCATATAATTCATTACTGACTAAAGATAATAGCGAATCAATCTTAGCTGCGGTTGCAATATCGGATTCTGGATACCAATGCTCAGTTTGAGATTTTCTCGCTAAGTAACGCAAAATAGCCATTGAGTCAGTGACGATCAAGTGATCATCTGTCATGACCGGAACTTTACCTAGAGGGTTAATCGCTAAGAATTCAGGTGATTTTTGTTCGTTCTTACTCAAGTCAATAATTTGATCTTCAATATTAAAACTAAGTAGTGATGCAGCCAATCGCGTACGGTAGCTAGGTAAGGAATATGGAAAGCTATATATTTTCATTTTAATCTCTTTTTACACAAGTCTGTGTAAATTATTATAAGCTACTTTTTTTGAAACACAATCATTTTTACACAGACCTGTGTATAATCAAAAATAACGAATAAATAAGGCAATATAACAAATGACCAAACGGCAGAAATTAATTACGGGTTTTCTAGAACTAGCACAAAAAGAGGGTATCACTCAGACGGGGGTTGATACGATTGCTGAACACACTAAAATATCTAAGAAAACAATTTATAATAACTTTGGCAATAAAGAGGGGTTGGTAATCGAGGCATTAACTTCGTTTAGCCATAATATTCAACAAAATTGGGCTGAAGAATGGAATGTTATTGAGGATAAGAAAGAATTAGTTTTGGCTCGATTTAGTGAATTAGAAATGTTAATAACTAACCAACAATTCTATGGTTGTATCTTTATGGTTGCTTGTCGAGAATTTTCAGATGCACAGCATCCATTGCATCAGTTAGCAGTGAAGCATAAGCAGGCTTCTTACATTGAAACGCAAAAAAGATTGACTGCATTGGGCATTGAAAATTCTCAGTTAGCTTTTCATATTGAATTACTTTATGAAGGACTCATTGTTAAATTAATCGCACATAAAGACGTAACATTAATTTCAGATACAAAAGAAATTATACGTAATCTTATGAAATAAAAGAAGTACAATCAGCATTGTACTTAGACACCATAAAAGAATAACCACTCGAGATAATCAGAATATTGAGCGGTATTCTATCTGAGTGTAAATGCGTTGCTATTATTTTCTAAGGTACTCAGTACGATAGCCACAAATGCATAAAATGATACTTTTGCCTTCGAGATATTCTGATTGTCCACATTTTGGACAGACGAAATTTTTTATTAAAATATACATAAACACACCATATTATTTAACATATGTTCAATATATAGGATTAAATGATTGAGTCAGAATAGTTTTAATAACATGCGATAAAAACCACAAAATAAAAATAAGTGATGCATTTTTTTTCTAAATTATTGCTAATGCTTCCCAAAGCTAGTATTAATCAACACATTGTTTTATCTAAAAAAACTCTCACTTTAAAGAAAAAGAATGAGAGTTTTTTATACAACAATTTTGCTAATAATTACTTATCAACTTCAAAACCGAAGGTTTTATTCTGGATATATACCATGTCACAATCAGTGGTGTAGACAACACTGTGGATTCGGTTTGCTTTGATATAACCAGTTTGACCTGCTTTTAAGATCATCGGTTCGCCATCATTTACTAATTCACCATCAACACGAAGATGAAATTGAATAGCGATTTCGCCCGTTACAATAATAGACATATCATCATGTGGGTGATGGTGAGCATCTTCCACTGTGCCGGCTTTCCAACGTTCAAGTAATGCTGTTACACAATTGGTATTACTTTCATCTGTATCTCGAAAACTAAATCCTGGAAACTCAGGATCAACGGTAAAATCAGACCAAATGTCTTTTGAAATAAATGTATTCATAATAAAGGCTACCAATAAATAACAATAAACCTATTATAAACACTTATTAGTAACGTCATCAGTATCAATTTAGTAAGCTCAATGTGCAATTATAACGTATTACATATCGTAATTTGGTTGTTCTAACCAATCATCAGCTTCATCAAACATCGCTTCGAGTTGTAATTCAACTTGTTGTTTATCTTCTTTTATACCACCCAATACGCTTATTTCATTACTTCCGCCTAAACGTACACGTACTAATGCATCAGGCCATGAGATTGCCATACGTCGAGTAAATTCGGATTCAACCTGACAAAAAGTAGCTTCAGGCACATTATTTTTGTTAAGCATTAATTCAATACGCATATAAGTCCATCTATTATACTGGATAAAATAACACTGATTATAATTACAGTATAGTTATCTAGACAATTCAATTTATTTATGGTCTTGATTGGAAGAGCTTATTAACCTAATTCTCTATTCATCATATTATTTACAGATAAAAACATCACCAGAACACAAAAAGAGTCAAAAATAATATAATCAAGCGTTAATTTGACACTTAAAGGTGAAAATAAATCAAAAAAAACTCGTATAGTAATGCCATCGACAACAAATAGAGCATATAATCATGTCAACATTTACAATGACAAGTAACAGTATTACTGAAGGTCAACACCACGAAAAACGTTTTTCATTTAATAGTTTTGGTAATGATGGCGATAATATTTCACCGCAACTTGCTTGGGAAAATGCACCCCAAGGTACAAAAAGTTTTGCAGTAACATGTTTTGACCCAGATGCACCGACAGATTGTGGTTTCTGGCATTGGCAGGTAATTAACATTCCAGCATCAACACAGGAATTAGCTGAAGGGGCATCTTCACATCTTGCCGCTGGTTTAGAAATGCGTAATGACTATGGTTTTAATGGCTACGGCGGCGCATGTCCTCCTGAAGGTCATGGTGTTCATCGTTACATCTTTACAGTATGGGCATTACCATGTGAGAAGCTAGAAGTACCTGATGATGCTTCATGTGCATTAGTCAGTTTCATGCTTAATGGTACAGCACTCGCTAAATCAACCATTACAGCGCATTACCAACGCTAATAATGTTGATTAAAAAGAAAAGCCTCAGTAATAGTAAAATGTTATGGGGCTTTCTTGTTTGATAGTATTAATAACAGCAGATCGATAAAGGGGAATAGTTTGGCTTCAGTTGTTCAGTGCATCTATTATACAGGGCAAAAATCACAATCATTACGTAATGTACCCTTCATTTATCCATCGGTAGTTTGGGTGCAAACTGGTGTCAAAAAGCTGCAATGGCAAAATGATTGGATAAGCATAGATCGTAATAATTGGTTGCTAACGGCCGGTCATTCACAACATACATTTATTAATGAGCCCTCAAAAAACACTTTTTCATCATTACAATTGTGCTTTTTAACGCGACCTAGTACAGCTCTTATTCAACGTTCTCGTCAACATTCTCATCATAATACTGCGCCCAATTACTTGTTTGATGAAGAAGGTGAGTATCTGCTTATGAACTTGGTTAACATGCCAAAGTCATTACCGTGTAACGTTCAGCAGTGTTTGGTTAATGCTTTCTTTGAATACTTAGCCAATATCGGCAAGCTTCATCAACTGTTTAGTTATCAAGATTTATCATGGCGCGACAAATTGGTAGAGTTATTTAGACAGCAACCAAGCGAGCATCATAGTATTGAATCAGCCTGTCAGCATTTAGGATTAAGTAAGTCGACATTAATTCGACGTTTACGTGAAGAATCAGCCCAGTTTCGAGAAGTTTTAGCAGAGTTGCGAATGGGTTATGCATTGACACTATTACAGCAACAACATTATACACAACTTGATTTAGCACAGTTATGTGGTTACCAGTCAGAAACACGTTTCGCACAGCGGTTTAAGAAACAATTTGGTTTATCACTAAAAGAATACCAACAAACAATGACTTAGATTTAAATAGACAGTTGTAATAAACGATAAAAATAAGTGACTGCATAAGATAATTGATAAGAATACAGTTATCATTTATTCTTTTTATCATAATTTATTGTAATGATCTTATGCGAGCGCCAGATGATAAATCCGCAATGGTTAACAACCTTTAAAACACTAGTCGAAACCGGACATTTTACTCAAACCGCTGATCTTTTACATATGACACAACCAGGTGTTAGCCAACACATCAAAAAATTAGAACACGCTTGTGGTTATGAACTTATAACACGCTATAACAAACAATTTGAAATCACCGAACAAGGGTTGCGAGTTTATCAATTTGCCGAGCAGCAAACACACCAATATCAAACGTTAATGAATGACTTACAAACAGACAGTCCTTATGAAGGCACCTGCAAGCTTGCTTGTTCAGGCTCATTTGCATTATCGTTATATCCCCAGTTATTACACTTACAGCAGCAACATTCTAAATTGCATTTTCATCTAGAAGCCGCCCCTAATCATAAAATCTTAGATAACATTGAAAGTAATACGATAGATATGGGCATTGTTACTCAACAACCAGTAAACGATCTCTTTAAAACCACCTTAATCGGACAAGAAGCCTTATGTTTAGTCTTACCGCTACATTACAAAGATCATAATCTTACAGATGAAACCCTAACAACCTGCGGCCTTATTGATCATCCTGATGCACAATATTATTTATCTAAATACTTTCTACATTGTGGTCATAAACATTTAGCCGCAGTTAAAATCGAACAATTACCAATCACGAGTTACATCAATCAACTAAATCAGATTCTAGTTGCTGTTGCGGAAGGTATTGGCTTTACCGTATTACCACAAAGTGCCATTGACCATTTTACGAATAAGCATAAATTGTATGTTGTATCCCCCCCAAAGTTAGTCACTGAACAACTTTTCATTATTCAAAAACAGCACCGCCAATTACCTATTCGTTATCAAACCGTGACCTCATTATTAGCATCATTATGTCAATAAATAATTAAATTGGTGATTAAACAAGCAATAACGGGTATGTTTAATTACATAATTTGATCTTCTCTATAAAATAAATATTAAATGGAAGATAAATAATTACCCGTATTTTACAAAAAGGGATCGCCCATGAAAAAATCAACGAAATCTGCATTGGTGGTACTTGGCGGAATCGTAATCTGTAGCCTAGTGTTTACAATGATCAAAAGTGAGCAGACCAAAAATAATGGCACGACAGCGCAACAGACAACACCAGCAACGCTAATAAAAAACAAGCCGTATAAATGCAGTGATTTTGATCCTAAAACTGGAGGATTAAAAGGTTGGACAGCGGATATGGGAATAGGGCCTGTAATACCCGAACAGTTACTTCCAAAAGATTGTCCCGCGCTTAAACAGTAGTCTTATATACAAAGCCCTCAATCAAAAGGGCTTTGTTTTTACATTAGCATAAATAACACGTCTATTACTGATGGACAGCAATCGTAATAGTTTTAGTTTCCCAATCTTCTTTTTCCCAAGAGCGACCATAATTTAATTTTAATTCACCGACTCCCTTTGTTACCGCTTTAAAAGTGTAAGTTCTTAAACCACTACAACCTGTCATGCCTTTCTGACACTGCTCTGAGTTGTGATAATCAATACTCAATAGCATCAATGCATTTGGCATAGAACGTAATGCCCATGAAAAACCCGTAGAAGGACTTGCTGGTAGGCTTAACTGAAAAGTTTGATTAAGCTTAATTTTTACCGCTTGTTTATTATCAGTTGGCAAGCAAGTATGTTGTGGTGTTTTACTATAGTCGCCCGTTACAATGCTTGTAAAACCCGCATCACAGGTTGGTTGTGATGTTTGTTCTGCCGCAGCCACATTGAAACTCATCAATCCTAAAGCTGCGACTAATCCAATATATTTCATATCCTTTGACCTTTATTTATCTGGCTTATTTATCTTTTAATACTAGCAATAAACCCTTACTCAAGGCTGTATCAATAAGCTACTTCCGTTAATTGTGTATATTAAATAATCATCTTTTAATATTAAGTTGCGTTTTACTGTAAAAACTCAATAATACAATTTCAAAAATTAAAAACAAAAGAGTCAATATGTCAGGCACTAACCGTTCAAATATCCACGTTGGATTAGATGTACAAATTGTATTAAAGCAAGATCAACGTAGTGGAAAACTAACATCAGGTACGGTAGAGAAAATCCTCACTAATTCTCCCACACACCCACATGGTATTAAAGTACGTCTAACCTCAGGCGATGTAGGGCGTGTAAAAGTGATCGTTTCCGAATAAGCCCCGTTTAACTATTACTAATTTTTAAATAACTAGGCCAAAACTATAACGCTTTGGTATTTCACCGCGTCAGTCTATTGACGAATTAAACGCGCCTAATAAAAAAGAGAACACCGTGAACCGAACTAATATTATTCTACTCAGTGTGGCACTATTGCCGACGCTTGCATTTGCACAATCGCCACAAGGTAACACAACTAACCAATCATTCAGCAAAGCAAAAAAAATCATGCAACAGCAGATTTATACTAACCCTGTTGATATGAAAACTATTTACTGTGGTGCTGATTTTAATAATAAAAAATACGTTACCTTACCATCTGGCTTCACGACAGACGTGTATAAAAAGCGCGTTAAACGTTGGGAGGCAGAGCATGTAGTGCCAGCGGAGAACTTTGGTCGCTCATTTTCAGAATGGCGTGAAGGCGCAAAAGTGTGTGTTGATAGCAAAGGTAAATCATTTAAAGGCCGTAAATGTGCTGAAAAAGCGAATGCTGAATACCGCTTAATGCAATCAGACCTTTATAACCTATATCCAGCGGTGGGTGCAGTTAACGCAGCTCGTCAAAACTACAACTATGTCATGTTGCCAAAAACAGTCAGCAAAGACTACCGTTCATTTGGTAGCTGCGACATGATCATTGATAAAAAAGACCATGATGCACAGCCACCAGAACGCGCTCGTGGTGTTATCGCGCGTACTTACATGTATTTTGACGCAGTGTACCCTAGCTACAAAATGAGCCGCCAACAACGTCAGCTTATGAGTGCATGGGACAAGCAATACCCAGTATCAAAATGGGAATGCCAACGCGCCGCTAAAATCCAAAAGATTCAAGGTAATGTCGATCCTATCTTAGCTTCACGCTGCAAAAATATCGGTTAATATTACTGTTATAAACCGTATCTAAATCCACATTTAACGATGTGGATTTTTTTATATTTGATTTATGACAACTCAACAATAGCAATTACAATGGAGCAATAAATTCATCGTAATAAAAAGGGATCACAATGTCTGAATTATATTCAAAACATGCGGCTAAATATGACAGCATGATTCAAACCAATATTTACAATGCTATGTATGATTTTCCCAGCATGACAGCACTAATCGGTGACGTTACAGGGCTTGATATTGTTGATCTTGGCTGTGGTTCTGGTGTTTATGCGCAATATTTTATTGATAATAATGCAGCTCAAGTAACATGCATTGACGCATCACCAGAGATGATAGACATAGTGCAGACCAAACTGGGCGCTAGGGTCATATCACAAGGGTTAGCAGTAATTGAGGCGGGTAGTGCTGATCGGGTTATTAGTGCCTTGATGATACATTATCTTGCAGACCTTAATGCGTTATGTGCAGATGTTAGCCGCATTCTAAAACAGGGTGGAGAATTTGTATTTTCAACTCACCATCCCTTTGCTGATTTTAACGATTCTGCATCTGATAATTATTTTCAACGTGAACTAATAACGGATATGTGGAATACCGTTGGCGAGCCCGTTAAAGTCCAATTTTATCGTCGTGCATTAAGTGAGATAACCACCGCACTGACAGATAATGGCTTGATGATCAGCGCATTAACTGAAGGTCAGGTGTTAGAACAAGCAAAAACGATTTGCGAAAAAACCTATCATTTCTTATCAACTAAGCCAAACTTCCTATTTATCAAAGCAGTAAAAGTCTAGTTAATTTTAGTTCTGTGTATCTTACTATGGATGCACGTATTGCCTCTGCTTTTTATAAATTGTTAACAACAACCAATATTCGTAATGCCAATGTTATGATCTTGGTGGAATTATCGACCACTGATAGCATTGATAACAAGCGTTAGTTATCAAAAACAAACTAAACTATATTAATATTTCATTATTTGTAGTCTTATATGCTACGCTATAAATGTAACGAGCTAGAAATACAATAGCATTGAGCATTTACTTAGTTAAACTATTGTATTGATATATAATTTAACCGTAGTAATACAACAAATAACATCATTTATCGGAGTACCATTTATTAATGAGCAGCAATCGTAGAACCCAGAATCAATTAGCTACACTTACAAAAAAGCTTTCTAAGTTACAAGCCATGTCTAAATCTACTAGAGATGGTGCAAGTAAAGCACGTTACACTGCCGAAATTGAAAAAATTGAAATAGAGCTTAGTAAGCTTAAAGAAACTGAAGAATAGAATCTTTCTATTCATGACGTTTGGCCTACTACTATTTCGACAATAGTAGTAGGTTAGTCAACCGTGTAATTACCGCCGGTGTTACTCACGCATACCCATCGCAAGCAGCATTTTTCCTAAAATCCGCACTGACTTTTAACCACTTTATTGTTCAACGTAGATCAAGCCGTTTTCATTATTGCTACTGTTATTTATCCCCTACAGCGGATAAATGAGGGCTATAGTATCGCTGCACCAACAGAGAAATTTTTATCAGTATGCGTCATTATTGCTTGAGTGGTTTCTTTTATGCTTTTGTTTAAAAGAGGAATAAATTTGTAATCGAGCTTATAAGCGATAATTGAAGGTGCATTCCCAGAGAGAGAGATCACACTATCAGAATTAGAACCCCATACTTTTTCTGTTCCAACCAAATTATTTAAGAATACCTTTGAAAGTGGATTAACATTAATAGGATAATCTTTTGCCTCAATGTATTGACCATACTTAGAGCTAAGATGATTAACTAAACTGGCATAGAAATACTTTTTTTCTTCTGGGGGTAGACCGCTAACGAAAAAAGTAACGTTTACTTGATAAAGTGCTTGAGATTGACGAGTAAAAAACAAACTGATGTTTGCACTTTCTCCTGCAACAGTTGCTCTGTAAGAATAGGTTCGTGCATCAGGGTTACTATTAATGTGTTTTTCATTATATTTACCATAGATAAATGAAGAGCCAACATTAACAGCGAGTTGCCTTTCTTTAGCTTGTTTTTTGAAAGCTAAAATATTCATACCGTATTTCCAACCATCAAAAGTCGCAAACTCACTCATTCCATAATCGTAAGCTTCTTCACATGGAAAATCTTGAAACGTTAGTTTACCATCAACAGAACACTTATAGATTTCTGAGGCAAATAAAGGGCAACTAATAAGCATAAAGCCCATTAAAAGCAGTTTGTTATACTTCATATTCATCCTTGAATTAATATCACACAGTCCTTAATAAACACGAAGCATATTATTGCATCGTATGGAATGGTAGAAAATAGGGCTTGAATGATATTGCGAGTATAGAAACAATTAAGGCGCAATAAATGTAGAGTAGCTACCGTGAACGTTAATAACGACTCCCCATACCAAAGCGGTTTGACATGTCATCATCTATTTGACCACCTTTCCATCCACCGAAAACAAGAAGATTAAGCACATCCTGCCCAGTGTAATCATTTCCTTCAAAGAAATAGTGTGACACATCATTACGTAAAAATTTCAGAATTCCCTTCATAAAACCGTGAACAATTAGCAACATGAAGTGTTAGCCACGGATTTGTATTCATTATAAAGCCTGTCTCTTAGACAAATTCTGCAAATGTAATTTATCTGTCTGCTCATTATCAGGCAAACGCAAAAACGCCAAACGACCATAGCAAAACTGAATCCGATTTAAACTCATTACATTATCTTCATGTTGGTTCATCCAATCTCTAATACCATTTAATAACACCACATCTTTTGGACGTGGCGTTTTAAATTCGCCATCACCAGTAAACACCACTAACGACTTAACTTGATCAGTTGGCACAAAATCGAATAGGGCTTGAACTGCTTTGATATGTTTGTAATTTTGATGAATAGGGTTCTGAAACCGTGAGCGCTTTTTGAATAAAATTTGCATCCATTGTTTTTGTTTAGCATCACCATAAATCCAACCGCTATAATGCTTGGTTTCAATGACAAATACGCCTTTAGTGCAAATCAGAATATGATCAATTTGGGTTGTACTACCATCAATGGATAAAGTCACGTTATTGACGACAATCCCTGTCACTTGCTCATGTATTAAATAGGAATTTACGCTTTTTGAAACAAGACGTTCACCAATGTTTAGGGTGTGTCCTTTCTGTTTCTTATGACAAAAGACAATGCCGCAAATGAAAGCAACAAATAAACCCAATACATACCAAAAACTAAACATAATCAACCTCATAAAATATGAGCATAAATTTATCATTGCATACAAAAACTTACCATTAAATTAATGCATCAAGATTTATATGTTTTAAACACTGTGATTCAACACGACTGATTATTAAGCATGATATAAAGATAAAAGAGTCAATTGGTTATATAACTTATCCGCTGTAAGGGATAAAATTCAAATATCCCCTATAGCGGATATAAATAGTATGGTGACCCGATGCAAATAACATCAGCAAAAATGCTCGCAAATGCAGTAAGAGATCAACGAAAAACGCGTAATATCACCCAAAGCGAAACCGCTAAATTGGTCGGTATCAAACAAAATACAGTATCAGCGTTTGAAAATAATCCCGATGGTACAAAACTAGAAACATTATTTAAACTATTGGCAGCATTAGATCTCGAATTACATCTTCAGCCTCGTAATACCACCGCAGAGCCACAAACTAATACTCAAAAATGGAGTGAAGAGTGGTAAACATCAGTGTGTTAACCGTTGGTTTGATTAACCAATACAGGATAATCAGTATAACCGTGTTCATTCCCACCAAATAGCGTAGTGCCATCCAATTCAGCTAACGATTGTTGGTGTTGTAACCGCAAAACAAAATCAGGATTAGCAATAAATGGACGCCCGAACGCAACCAAATCAGCGTAGCCTTTATTAAGCACTTCATCAGCCCGCGCTTGAGTATAACTGCCCGCGACAATGATCGTATTGGAGAAATACTCACGCAACTCAATTCTAAACTGCTCAGGGATCACTGGCGCGTCATCCCAATCAGCTTCCGACAAATGCAAATAGCCAATATCACGGGCTTGAAGCTGTTTTGTCGCCTCTAAAATGGTCGGCACAATATCAGGGCAATTCATGTCTTTAAAGGTAATGAAGGGCGCCAGTCGAACACCCACTTTATGCGCACCAATCACATGACTTACCGCATCAACGACTTCTAATAAGAAACGAATACGGTTCTCTCTAGTGACACCGTAACTATCTGTACGATGATTAGAATTAGTACGTAAGAACTGATCGATAAGATAACCGTTACCACCGTGAATTTCGACACCATCAAAGCCTGCATCAATCGCACGTTTCGCAGCATGTGCAAAATTAGCCACCACCCGATCAATATCAGCTTGGGTCATTGCTCTTGGTTCAACACAATCAACCATATTGCCATTACCTTGTTCATCAGCAATCCACACTTTGGTTTCTACTGGTTTAAGTGCTGATGGCGCAATAGGTTTATCACCATTTTGAAAGGTAGGATGAGACACGCGGCCCACATGCCATAGCTGACAAAACATTGCCGCACCTTGCGCTTTTGCCGCTTGAGTAACCGTTTTCCAGCCAGCGACTTGTTCATCAGTATAGACACCAGGAGTGAACGAATAGCCTTGTGAATCATCTGAAATCTGGGTTGCTTCCGAGATAATTAATCCCGCATTGGCACGTTGTTGGTAATAGTTCGCCATTATCGCGTTTGGAATATTACCCGGTTGGCTACTACGCGCTCGTGTCATCGGTGCCATCACAATACGGTTTTGTAAATTCAGTGATTTAAGCTGTGTTGGTTCAAAAAGCTTGCTCATCATCGACATCTTCATTTCCTTTCTGTCTAATCTTGTTTTGATGATGTCAGTATATTGATTTGATAGAATTTGATAATTGGGTGAAATTTAAAAAGATTATTCGGGTAAGCTGAACAATAAACACAAGGAAAGGGCATGGATAAGTTTTCTGATATGACGTTATTTATCAGCATCGTCAAAAATCAAGGCTTAGCGGCAGCAGGAAGAGAGCTAGGATTATCGCCAGCAACCGTCACCGCAAGGCTGCAAGCATTAGAAGATCGCTACGGGGTTAAGTTGCTCAATCGCAGTACAAGGCATCTCTCTTTAACAGAATCTGGTGCAATGTATCATCAGGCCAGTTTAGACATTATCGATAGCGTTAAAGAGACAGAAAACTTACTCCAAACCGGTAGCCAAGAAGTGCGTGGAACGATAAAGATCGCAGCGCCCCGAGACATAGGCAAACAATACATATCACCAATAATTTCAGCGTTTTGCGAATTATATCCCGACGTTGTGCCATACTTATATTTAGACGATAAACTCACCAACTTAGCGGAATCAGGCATAGATATTGTTATCCGTTATGGCGAACTGGCAGACAGCAACCTAATCTCGCGCAAACTGGTATCCAGCAGACGCGTATTGTGTGCAACACCTCAATATTTAGCCAATAAAGGCACACCGATCACACCGCAAGATCTCGCTGATCATCATTGTTTAGCCATGGTACGCAGTAATGAAGAGCTGAAAACATGGCATTTTAGCGACGATACCCAACACAACGTTATAACCGTATTACCCAAACGATTTTCAGATGATGGCGAAGTGATTCGTCAATGGGCATTAGATAGCGCAGGTATAGCGTTAAAATCAATTTTAGATATTGAGCAAGACATTAAGCAACAGCGACTGGTCACCGTACTTGATGGATATATGAAGAACTTCAATGCATCGACATCATCAGCCAGTGCAGATTTAAATGTGATTTACCAAAGCCGCCAATACCAACCCAAACGGCTACGACTGTTTATTGATTTCTTGATAGCACGATTTGCTGGTAGGTTAGGGTAGTTGTCGTTATTATTTTTACTCATCGTGGGCAACACGTTTTATGAGAATGTACTCTTGCCGAGATTTATCACCCCTTGATGAAGATTGGCTGGGCTGGAAAATATCTAAAGGAAAGTTGATTACCCCTGATGGTTGGTCGTTAACACCAAACAAGATCATTATGGGTAATGCTCTCATAGAGATAGGGGCCGCTGATGAACTTCGTTTTCAGCGTGAAGTACTGAGAATAGCTCGGCTATTGAAGAAACTTAAATAATGTAAGAGCCTGTCGCTGACAGGTTCTTATTATAAATAAAATTTATCTCTTACATTTACTAACAATAATTAAGCACCAATAGTCTATCTGTTACATATTATCGCACTATATACTCCACATCTTTCTTAACTTGTGCAGAACAAAAAATGACTGAAAAGAGCAATGCCGAACTTGATGTAACATCTATACGTGTTCAAAAATTAGTAGAAAAAATTGAAAATGGTGCGATAAAAATACCTGAATTTCAAAGAGGTTACGTATGGAAATCACAACAAGTAATTGAGCTACTGGAAAGTATTGCAAAAAACTATCCAGTTGGCAGTATCCTTCTATGGGAAGCAGAAAAAGGCGAAAAATTACAGTCCTCTAGACATATTGCTGGTATTGATTTACCTAATGTACCTGATAAGTATCCAGTTCAATACTGCCTCGATGGCCAACAAAGAATCTCCACACTCTTCGGCGTTTTCTGGCAACATGCTAATTCAGCATTTAGCTCACAATATAATCCAGAGCAGGGTGTTTTTGAAGTCTATTACGATTTAGATGATGAGTGTTTTGTTCATGCACATGAACTTGATAATATTGATAATAATAGACATTTTTATCTTCGTGACTTATTAAGTAATGAAAAACAAATTGATGTATTTATGGCTCACAATTACCAAAAAGATCAAATGAAAAAGGTGAGTCAATTAGCAAGTAAATTCCTAAATTATGAAATGCCAATCATTCAAATCAGCAATAGAGCAATTCATGAAGTTGGTGTTATTTTTGAAAGAATTAACAATACAGGTGTTAAGCTAAACACCATGGATTTAATGACCGCTTGGACATGGGATGAAGAGTTCCACTTAAGAGATGTAATAGATGATCTTCTCGATGAATTAGAAGCTCATTGTGCATTTAAACTAGATAGCACTTTAATTCTACAAATTACTTCCTCGATTATTCATGACTCAACGTCATCTCAAAGTATATTATCTATTAATCCTACTGTATTTAAAGATAACTGGTCGTCAATTTGTACTGCTATAAAACAAGCTATTGATCATTTGTCTACTGATTTACTTTGCAAGTCGGGAAAATTCTTACCTAATAAACAACTTTTATGCAGTATGACCTACTTCTTCTATAAATGTCCTAAACCTAGTTCAAAACAGGTTGATGCACTAAATGCTTGGTTTTGGATTACATCTTTCAATCGGAAATATGATGGTGGTAACACAACACAAAAAATGGATCATGATTTAGTAATAATGAATCGACTTATTGCTGGTGATAAAGCTACTAGCCTTGATAGCTTAAAAATAACTGAGGAGATACTTATGAAATCAGTATTTTCAATTAGAAGTTCATTAACGAGAACAGTTCTATTGTTCCAAGCCCAATACTCGCCAATGGATCTAATATCAGGAAGAAAAATAAATATTGGAAAAGTTCTATCAAACTATAATAGAAGTGAATTTCACCATATTTTTCCAGATGCATTCTTAAGAAACACTTTAAATGTAAGTGATAAGAATGAAAGATATCGCTTATTAAATTTTTGTTTCTTATCATCAGCATCAAATAAAAAAATCAGTGCAAAGCCACCATCTGAATATTTTAAAACTTTAGTTCCTCAGCACAAAGTTACAGATATCGTTAACTCGAATCTAATGCCGAATAAACTATCAATTTACGCAGGCGATCAGATTAATAATTTTATGAGACAAAGAGCAAAATTAATAATATCTACAGTAAATGCTACAGTTAAAAATAAGTAGTTAAAACGGTAGTATCACTAAAAAGATTAATATTGTTAAAATTTTTTATATATATTAGTAAACAATATTTACTATCCTCGTCATGTGGATAACAAAAAAGCGCGTTATCCACAATCCTATTGAACAGTGGTACGCGCTTTTAGATCGGCACACCAGTATCATTGTTTCTTGATTCCTCACCAACCAAGCCACCAAGTATGATTGATTGACCATCTTTAGCTTGAATCACCGTTTGTATTTGGCGGTTATTGGTGATGATGTCGCTTGCTATATCACTATTACTGACACTGCTTGATGTTTGGTTAATGTTCATCAATACCGTATCACCAATGATATGCGGTGTTACACGCAGTGATACACCCACGTTCTGAGCAACAGTGATATAACCTTGCTCACGGTCAGTAATAAGCAAATATGTATAGCTAAATTGGAAAAGATGATAGATTGATAACGGTAACGGCTTATACGTGTTAGAGATTACCTCAGGGAATGAGAAATCACTAATTCAAACACGAGGATACTGAAGAACTTGTCATAAAAAAGCCGACAGAATTAGTCGGCTTAAATTCATAAATTAGTCTGGTTCATGACCTTTAAATATACCGTCATTATACATTTTATTATATAACTCAGATGTCAACTCAATTAATTCATATTGTTCATAATCGCTTGAGCAACTATTAATAAGATCTTGCCATGACTTAAAAGTATAAAAACCATCTATTTCAGTAAAAGTTGATATCATCTCTTCAGATATTTTATCATAGAAAACTTTTATCATAATTATTCCTTATAAAGATGCTTTATTAAAATTCCTAATAACTCTATATTTAATTAACTCATTTGTAGCTTCTATAAGCTCAATTCTTGCACCTTTATAACCAATTTTATTAGATGCTTTAAGATCATATTCGACATTATTGTTAAATGCAGGACGTGCTAAATTATTTGAAAATTCTCGATAACCAATATTTATTTTATTTCCAACCTTACCATTATAAATCAAAGTCTGTTGAAAAGAGTTTGTTGATAATACAGGTTTTTTTACTCGTTCAAACGTTGCATTTGTTTCACAAACCATCGCACTAAATGCGGTAATCACACACAATGTTGGTTTATCTTTATATACCATTACTGCCGACCAAGGATCTGCTAATACCGCTTTATCAATACGACCGCCATCGGTATCATTACTCGGCATATATGTTTCAGAATTACTATCATCCCCTTGCTTCAAATAATAACCAGGTAAAACATCATAAGCCCAACCAGCTCCTACAGTTTTAGATAAATATATTGCATCATGCTCAGAATATTTACCTTGTCTTAGCATTACATCACCGATATATGCAGTATTAATTGTATCTAAAGGTGGCTCACTAATTTCTGTCGTAATCGAAGTATAATTATAATCAGGAGATGCACACCCACCAAGAATTGATAGGAATGCAGCAAACATTAATTTTTTCATTTTAAATTCCAAAAAGGGATAGTATTAAGATAATCTAAATATTTTAAATTATATGCACCAGAGCTTCTATGATTAGAGTTAAATATTTGAGATTTATATATAATAATTACTAAAATTAGAGTAGATGGAAAATAACTAACCAGTCTATATACGTTGGCGAAGATCAAAGCAAAGAATGAGTAGGTAGACCATTCAAACAACTAGGATATGAACAACCTTGGTATGGCGGTGGTTAAAGCTAGCGATAAACAGAGGAGAAATACATTATTCTATCTTATCAATGTATTGCAACGTATTTCTTTAACTTACTGAACTTTATAAAAAGCTGTTGACCTACTATGTTCAGCAGCCAATCTGAGTTAGAAGTCTGAATAATCTTCATAGATAAAATTTATCCCTTATAGCGAATAATTAACAAATATCCTTTATAGAGGATAACATTGATATATCTCTTACAGGGGATAATTTAAGTATGGTGATGAAATACAAATAACATCGACAAAAATGCTAGCAAATGCAGTAAGATATCAACGTAAAGCACAGAATATAACTCAAAGTAATACCGCCAAATTAGTGGGTATCAAACAAACTACCGCATCAGCATTAATTTTATTGCCTGGTGATTGTCCGCGACGTTGATGCACTAAACCAACAGCACCAAGATCTCGATAGCGTGTTATTAATCGTTGAACCTGACGAACGCTGACATTAAGAAGCTGTGCAGCATCTTTACGTTTGATTCGTTTTTCACAAACATCACGAATTGTACCTAAGCGAAATATCTCTTTGTCATTCATGGTAACCAACATATTTTGTTTAACTCACATTGATCAGCAGATACTGATCACTATAGAAAAACAGGACATTTTAGCTTTGCAAAAAAGAGACACTTTACCTTGGGAGTTACAACCTATGTTTTCTCTCTTTTAAAATGTCCTCATTATTCCCCGATTAAAATGTCTCCTTTTAAAGTAGTTCATTGTGGTGAAATTGGGGTTATAGAGTAGGGAAGTCAGGGCTTTTTTCTGGTGCTGGGTTTAAATTGTTCTGGGTGAACTAACACTGGATTGATGGCTTCAAGTTGACGGATTGCCCGTTGTTGAGCGGTTCGTTTAGGGGCTTTTTTGCTGCGACTACGCTTTTGTTGTTGGTCATATTGTTGCTGTTTCGCTTGAGCAAATTTTAATACTACACCCAAACGTTTGTTATCGACTACCTGACCTTGATCGACTTCTTCGAGCTTATCAAATACCTTAAATTCTAATTTACGATGGCCGTATTGAATGGCGATGGTGTCATCTGGGCGATCTAGAACTTTAACAACTTGATGTACAAGTCGTTGATTTTCTTCTGTTGGGTCAATTAAATAGATGACTTTATCATATTGAAATGTCAGTGACTTTGATAATTTTCTTGGCTCTTGCCATGCAAAAATATCATGTAATTCATCTGTAGATTCACGTAATGGCCGATGCATGTCTTTAGGATATTGAGCAGCTTTAGCAAAACGTTGGTTAAAATCAGTGATAAAGTCGGGGAGCCACGCATTAGCTTGTTCAATATTATCAATGTGTTGTAAACGCATTTCTTTGACTAAGCGATCTTGTAAGGTTTTGTTGGCACGCTCAACACGGCCTTTGGCTTGAGAGCTGTTTGCGCAAATCAATTCAATGTTTAAGTCATGCAATACACGACCAAACTGAGTGATGCGGTTTGTTTTTGCATCCCGTTTATTGACATGAAACACCGCATGTCGATCGCTGTAAAAAGCAGTGGGCTTGCCATGTTGCTCAACATATTCGCGCGTGGCGACCATGTAATCAAACGCAGATTCTGTTTCACTAAAACGTAAGTTCATCAGTTTGCCGGTGGCATCATCAATGAAAACCAACAAACAACATTTGTCACTGCGACCTTCAAACCAATCATGATGTGAGCCATCTATCTGAATTAACTCACCATAACAATCACGTCGATGACGTCGATGACGTGGTTGATAAACACGAGGCTTACGTTTGAAATGTGGTACCCAAAGGCCATCAGCGATCATCCATTGGCGTAAGGTTTCTAATCCAATTTTAATGCCGTGGCGTTCAATCAGTTTTTCACGTGCTAACGTGGGTCCAAAGTCTGCGTAATATTCGTGGATGAGATTTAAAATACGCAGCCTATGATTATCATCATAACGATGATTACTTGGCACGCCGCGTTGTTGTGAAAGTAATCCGCCAGCACCGAACTGAGTAAAGCGTTTTACTAATCGTGATACTTGACGACAACTCAAGTTAAGTCGACGGGCAGCTTCAACACCAGTAATTTGTTTATCACAAACATCTTGAATAACTTTTATTCGGCTTAATTCATTTTCAGTCATAGTGAGCAACATTTATTGATTCCAGTTCATAGCAAAACCTATGATCTGAAGATAGTTCAACATGACATTTCTAACGGGTTCAAACCGGACATTTCTAAATGGGACCTACAACCTAAGTGCGCATTATGCTTGCGTTATGTTAAAGATGTTTCTATTTATCAATATGATTTACAACGAATTAATTACAAAGCAAAGCATAAATCCGCATTACTAAAAATAAGACAAAATAAGCAGGATATGATGCAATGAGAACTAACCTTACTCAAAACTATGTTTTCCGTAAATTCACATGTGGATTATCCAAAAGAGACACTGCTGAACTTTGTTTTAAAAGTGTGACCACCATCACACGATGGGATAAAGGAAGACCGATTCCTCCTGAATGTAAAAGGCTAATGCGAATATATAAAGGAATGGAATTGGCGACTATAAACCCCAATTGGCAAGGCTGGAAAATCAAGAATGGAGAATTAACAAATGCAGCAGGGATTTCGCTTAAACCTGAACAAATATTGACAGGCTATGCGTTACTGGAGATTAACTCAGAAAATGAAAGGGCGCTTAAGACTAAGATCATTCAAACAGCAAGGATGCTCAAGAACTTACCTTAATATAATTAATAACTTAGATATTGAAATATACAACTCATTATACATATAGGGCATATGACGAAGTGATAGAATTCTTTCTTTAGCAAAGAAATGAACAAAATCAATAAGAAACGCCACATTACTGATAATGAAATATTTCGATTCTACACCTGCAATCTAACTGTTGAGATGACAGCAAAGCTGTGCTTTAAGACACCTAAAACGGTTTTACAGTGGGATAAAGGTAAGACAATACCACCAATCTGTAGGCGTTTAATGAAAATGTATGCTTACCGAGATTTATCACCACTGGATGATGATTGGGATGGTTGGAAAATATCAAAAGGAAAACTGATTACCCCTGATGGTTGGCCGTTAACTCCAGATAGAATAATCATGGGTAATGCTCTAATTGAAATAGGAGCGGCTGAAGAATTACGTTTCCAACGTGAAGTATTAAGAACAGCAAGAATGATTAAGAAATTACCCTAAAAATAAAAGCCGACTAAAAAAGTCGGCTATTTATAGATTAATCTTCTTTATCCGTTTGTTTTGTTTTAATCGTAGGTTTTATATTTTGCATAAGAGATGAAGCAAAATCAGTAAATTCAGAAGTTGGTGTGTTTTTTACTTTATCATTAAAGAGTCTAATTGGATTAGCTCCCATACAATCAATAGATAATGATAGTAATTTCTTTTGTAAGTCTTCATCAACATCTTGAACTTGTTGGTTATATCCTTCAAAAGCCATTGCTGATGCTGCCTTAAAAGCATAATCTTCTTGAATACGAACTAAATAATTATTACGTTGGCTATTACTCCATGCGATCCAAATAAAAGGGGCAATAATAGGTAACTTAATCAAAAAATCTTGATAATTAAAGTCACCATTACCAAATCCACTGATCTTTAATAAATAGAAAGAAATTGCCCCAATTGCAATTAATGCTATATTCATTATATTTGAAGATTTATTTATTGGTGATGTTAATTCTTCTTTTCTTTTCAAAAAGGAACTAGCCATTGATGCACGATTTGCATCAGATAATATTGCATTAATCTCAGCGTTCAAATTATTAATCTTTTCTTGTACTTCTTCTGAATATTTATTTAACTCATCTATATTTGAAACAGATTCATTTAAGCTCTCCAATTGAACTTTAGATGTTTTTGTTAACATTTCAAATTTAACTTCAATATCTGATATTTTTTCTTTTTTATCAGATATATATTCTTTACTATCTATTACATCATTATAAATTTCATTTAATTCAGATTGCTTCAATTTTAAATCATCACAGGTACTAGATACAAATTCTTCAGAGTTTTTATATTCATCATGAAATGCAATAATTTCTGACTCTACTCTATTTATATTATTTGACATTAAATCTAAAGATTCACTTAATGTTTTATAATTAGTTAAAATACCATTATATGTATCAATAGAATCTTTTATATAAATTAAATCGGCTTCATTCCTAATTGCCTTTGTTACAACAAGAATATATGTTTCTTTAATTTTACTCGTCATATTAAATACATTTTCTAGAAACAGATTAAATTCTTTTTCTTTATTTGAAAACGGTCTATTAAGATCTTTTAAATTTTCATTAGCTAAATTAGATATGTGAATTAGATTTCTTTTAAGAAAAACAACTTCAAATGAGTCTGGTTTTGTTTCTAACTCTTTTAATAAAGAATGAGCTTCATCTAGACAATCAATAATTATAATTTTATTAATACCATTAAAATTATAGATATTATTGTCGTCTGGAAGTGTCTCTATTACTTTTGTCTTTAACCTAGTAATTGTTGATTTAGCATGCTTCATTTTATTAACTAGCTCATAAAGTATCTATTTAAATTAGTGATGTTATTTTACATTAATATAAATAGATTGCATATGTAATCATATAAGACATATCACGTCATGTGGATAACAAAAAAGCGCGTTATCCACAATCCTATTGAACCGTGGTACGCGCTTTTAGATTTGGCCTCCGGCCATCAAAGTTTTCTTTTTTTGTTTTTTAAAGCAAAAGCTAGATGATGCTGACCTTTATCAATACCGATAACTGATTATTGATCTCTCTGTCTGATGTTGAGCCAAAGAGCGAGCCTATTAGTGGTATATCTTTTAGGATCGGCACTCCCGTATCATTGTTTCTTGATTCCTCACCAACCAAGCCACCAAGTATGATTGATTGGCCATCTTTAGCTTGAATCACCGTTTGTATTTGGCGGTTATTGGTGATGATGTCGCTTGCTATATCACTATTACTTACACTGCTTGATGTTTGGTTAATGTTCATCAATACCGTATCACCAATAATATGCGGTGTTACTCGCAGTGATACACCAACATTCTGACGCTCAATTTTTTGGATCGTATTACCACCATCGGTAACTTCACTTGATACCAAAAACGGTACGTTCTGACCAACAGTGATATAACCTTGCTCACGATCAGTAATAAGTAAATGCGGTTTACTCAACAGCTTAGTTTTACTGTTAGTTGATATGGCATTAATCAGGCCGTCTATGTCACCACCTTTAAAGATGATACTACCACCAGTAAGAACGCCCTCAGTTTGCTTGGTGATCACCGAAAAACCAAAATCACCCAACATCGCGTTAAGATTTACGCCAACTTCTTGTCCATCATTAATCTGTGACTCAACAACCACCGCTTGAACGAATATCTGCTTTCGACGTACATCAATACGCTGTATCAAGTTATCTATCTGAACAATTTGAGAGGGTGAACCCGTTACAATCAAACTATTAGCATGAGGTAACATAATGATGCTATATGCGGTTTGAGTCTCACCAGTATTGGTGCTGTAGTTATCTAATAAGGTTTGGATAATAGGGGTAACGCTTTTATTGTCGATATGCAGTAAGTCATAAAACTTGGTCTTTGGTGGTACAACATTGATGTTTCTTACAACAACTTCTGTTTGACCAGGCATTAATAATTCTTGGCCCAATACTTGTGGTAATGGATCGCCCACACGTAACAATGACACTTTAAAAATATTGCCGTTCTTTTCTAATCGAAAACCGTTACTTGCTAATACTGTTTCGATAAAAGGGTAGAAGTCATCTGCATCAAGTGAGGGAGCTGAGAACGTCACCGCACCTTTAACACCTTCCGAAACAATAACGTTCTTATTTAATGATGTACTAAACCATTGTACAAACTCAGCAATTGGCATGTTTTGCGCTTCAAAAGCATCAATCTTTTTAGCTGCATAGGTATTGAAAGAAAAGGAGAGTAACAAAATAACAATGATAGCTTTCATGGTATTACCTACACTTGATTAACGATTCAGACTGCCCATTAGAGAGCTTTAACGTACAGGCATTGATTGATACAACATCAAAACCAATATCCTTAAGTTGAACGCTTGAAATGCTAGTACCATCCGAATCCTGCAAAGAATAGGTATAAGGTTGATTTGGCATTTTGTAATACCCCACAATCTTATAATTAGCATACTCAGTTGGAGATATTTTCAAAACTTCCGCTTCTGGCGGTGCATTAAACTCAAGCCACAACAATGACAATAAGCAGCCGCCAGCAAAGCAAGTTACTTTCTTAAAACGTTTAAAATATATCTTAGTAATACGCATGATATTTCTAAATCCATACGTTACGCGGTAACGATAATGTGTATAGTAAGGTGGCAGGTATGAATACACGCCATGATCGTAGTTACTGGTAAATATCTGTGAGGTGTTATAGGCGTTGTAAAGGCCAGAGCCGAAACATGTCCATTTATCAACCGTCATTGAATGACGTTCAGTGCCATACTTCACCACGCCAACATGCATTTTAGGTAACTTCAATTGTGTACCCGTGATCATGCGATAGAGTGAACCAATAAACGGGATCGTCATGCGATCAGTACGACGACAATAAACCACATGTTCAGCAAACATTACCCGCGCTTGCTTATCCAGTACTGATAAATCTTGAACTATAAAGCCTATATCCCAACCACGTTTGCGGGCGTGGATGATCCAATCTATAAGATCCTTTCGACCTTTATCATTCCAATCACGGCTATTAAACCAAGTACCACATTCATCAAGTAGTAATAGGCCGTTACGTGATTCATCTTTAATACCACGAGCAATTAAAGGATGACCTAAACCGATAGCATTCAAATCAAATACACTCGGTTTATCAGGAACGCGCATTACTCGGCACTTTTTAGCTTGATGCCTTACTAACCAATGCAGGTTTAAATCAATATTAGTGGCAACAATACGATCTTGATTTAAGTAATCACGTACCTTAGACACTGACATAATTGATTTACCACCACCCAATTTTCCTGTTATTACATAAACAGCCATATTGAATAATCCTAAAATTTAACGGTAATTAATGGCTGATTGCATAAACAACCCATGCTTTCCATTCCCATACCCAACGAATTAAACGCGCACTAAATAGCACTGAAGCACAAGCGGTAAAATTAGTTGGAGCAATAATTGATAAACCTATTGCAATCTCAGGAGGCATAAAGAAATTGATTGAAAATAACAGTGTTTCAATAGTGGTATAAGCTAAAACCGCTGATGCTGTAATCATTGAAATGATCACTAAATTCATTGCGACTCGTCGCGTAAAAAACTTAATGAAAAAAGTAAATAATGATGTAGCGACAGAAAACAACCCAGCAACAAGAGCAGGGAACTTTGCCATCTTGGCAATACCGCCAACAATAACAGGTAATAATTGAAAGGCCATTAGTACGGTTTCCTTGCAGGATTAGGAACAATGCCTGTAAACAAAATATCTATTAACGTCAAAGCGGTATAGACATAAATAAAGAAGCCAAATATATCTCTAAACTTTTGAAACTTTGCACAATCAATAGTGAAATAATCACCAAACGATAAGTTCTGACACTTTGATGGAATCGGAATCAATTGATTCGCAAACTCTTTGACATTATTAAATAACGCCTCTGTCATTGGAGTATCAACAAGTGCTGTTTCAATTGTCTCCTCAACAACCTTCTGATATTCATTAAGGTTATTATTCGCTAATTCATCAGAAGAATTAGCAAGATTAGAGAGGTGATCATGACTTAAATCATTTAACGTCATTTCTCTATGAAAATCCTGTATTCGATAAGATAACTCATTTAACCCCTGAGCATTTTTATCACCAAGTTTAGTTAATAATTCAGTTAATTCATCCCCCTTAACATGATCTTTATCTTTTAAAATGGATTCATCAATATTTGATAATAATTGATTAGTCAAATTTGAATTATCAGTTATACCTGATAATAATTTATTCGAATTATCCGTTTTAGTACCAAGACCTGTTAATAAATCATTAGACACCAATTGATTATCAATCATTTTATTTTGATTAGCTGATTGTAATTTCAGTTCATCATTATTCTTTTTAATTTCATCTGTAATACGCTTAGTATTTGCATTTGCTGCTTGATTAATAGAGTCATCAACATTATTTAAATTAGAACTTATATTACTAATAATATTATTTGTATTTGTTGACGTATTATTTAAACCTTTTGTTAATGATGCAATATTTGACAAAGCATCGTTAGAAACATCAAGCGCAGCAATACCCACACCTAATAAAGTATTTGACTCAAGTGATGTAGTTAACGCTTTTGTTTGCACTTCCAATAGATTATTAACGGCAGGGCGACTATCTGCAATAGCATCTGTAATCGTGTTCTTATTACTATTAATCGCATCAAGTAAACCGCTTAAATCAATATCCCCAGAACCTCCGCCACCTGAACCACCACCGCCTGAACCTCCACCACCTGAACCACCGCCGCCACCACCTGAACCATCGTCACAGGGAGGTGAAGAACCATCAGGACAAAGTTCAGGTTCTGGCGGAGTTACTCCCACAATATCGCACGTACTTTCTAAACGTTCAGCTTCACGATTACATTGACCTGAGAACGTAGCTGTTTGAAATTCAGTTGTCTGAGATTCACATGCAGTTTTAGCCGCATCTAAATCAATCGAATATTGCGCAGAATCACAATAATTAGTTTCTTTACATTCACCGTTTATCAACTCAGTACCAACGGGACACTTAACATCAGCACTACAAAAGTAGTCATCAGAACCAGCTGCATACCAACCATCACCAGTAGACCTTTTGCGCAAGAATTTCCACTTGCGACCAGAAACCCAATGATCAAATTTATAACTGGCAGTCTGTTTCTCAACACACGATCTAATAGACGCCTCTGTATAAGTACCAGTACAACCAGCAACAGACGCACCAATTCCACCACTTCTACAAAGCAATTGAGCATTAGCATTCAAACTAAAAAATAAAAATAAAAATAATATTTTCCGCATACATCACCATTAAAAAAGGCAGCACAAAGGCTGCCGATTAATCAAATAAAACTTAATGGGATTAAATATTAAGAAGCAGATTTCTTTGCAAACTTCTTGAATAATGAGATACCAATAACGGCTACAGTTACCGAAATGGCAATAGGCCATGCCGCGGTCTCAAATTTTGTAACCAATGCACCAACTTGAACAAAAGCAGCATCAGCACCAGAAGCAGGATCAGCAGCAAATGCCGATGTAGAACAAACAGCAGAAGCAACTAATAGACCCGCTGCTGTTTTTTTAGATGCTAAGATGTTTTTAACGTTATTCATTTTGTAACTCCAGTTTATATTAATCACTTACAGAAACTTCTGTAAATCGTTTATAGGCGTAAATGCCAAACCCAAGACACCAACCAGAAAAGAAGCAAGCGCCATAGAATATTAAGAACTCGTTCATTATCTTTGACTGCCGAATATTGCGCCAAGACCGAGACATACAACACCTAACCCCCAATACAATGCATCAGATATAAATTGAAGTTGATCAGGTGTTAGGCTTTCCATTTAATTAAGCCTTTGTATCTAATGTTGGAATACCTAATAAATGATAACCACTGAATGAAACGTGCTTACCACCATCACCAGCAAATGATCGTTCAACATGCTGAATTTTAAATTCGACTTTTTTATCAATTAATTTAACCAAATCACTACCGCCACCGAATGCATCCCATAACTCAGGAGAAATACGCGCTTCAACCACTTCAGATGGATTGAATAATTGCAATTTCACGATCCCAGAATCACGGCTTTCGCCTGTATTGGTATTAGTGTTTGTTTTCTTTTCAATATCGTCTTTGTCATTTATGCGAGCTAGTACAATCATTATTTTTTCCTTATTTCCAAATCTTCGACAGTTATTGACACAAGTCCAAGGATGAAGCGGGCAGACCTCCGTCATGGGCTGCGCCCACGAACGAAGGCCATGCCGCTTCATCAAAAGCAAAAGCAGTAATCTCATCTACACGTTGTAAATATTGTTGGTATTCATTGAATTGTTCATCAGCCAAACGGTGATATTCATTTTCACGTTCAAGTACATCGAACACATCAACCACACCAGACATGATGCGTTTCGTTCCACGCAGGAATTTTTCTTTATTTTCAGTTTTCCAATTGCGTACACGAGTTGCTAAGAACGCACCACGGAACAGAACACCAACCACACGTGCAATAGCTGCATCGCCATAACGAGTGGTAGCATTACGCTCAGTTGTATGTTCTTCACCCCATTCATCAACGAGCTTGCTCATAATTTGAGGAACAGAGTAAACAGGGGAAATTGTTTGATCTTTACGACGAACGAAAACACCGCCCATTGCATAGCAGAATGCTTGCCAATCAGAAGCATCAGCAGCACGACGAACATTTTCTAATGCCATATGTTCGCCTGTAGATAATGAAGCGATCACAGGATCATCCTCTTTAATTTCTTCACGAACACGACGCATTTCACGCCAGACCGTAACAGATGGACCACCAATAAATTGAAACTGGCGGATTCGATTAACACGCGCCCATGTAACAACACGTTCAGATGCTTCAATACCTGTTAGATTTGATGAAACATCATTATCAATGTGCTTACCGTCAATATTCTTAGAAAGGTACTTAGCAACGTAACCAACCGCTGAACCTTTTGACCAATCAATAGTTTCAACAGTAAAACGGTGTTTTTGTGCGCCTTTTTCTTCTGGTGAATCCAACAATGCATAGTGCTGAAATAAATCAGTAACTACAGGTTGTTGGTTCTTTTCCATGAACATAAGTAAATGCCAGTGCGGACAACCATCGGCATGAGGTTCTGCAACACGTAAGCCATAAATCTTGATTCCAGCTTTATCCAATGCCTTACGGAAACCCGCAAAAACAGTTAATAGATATGCTTGAGCATCTTGAGTTGTTGGCTTGCCAGCATCCAACCATGATTGGTTAACATGCGACTTAGACACCGAGTGAAAACGGCTAGGGCAGGTAAGGGTATAGAACATTGCTACATGATCGTTATCTTGTGCAATGGCTTCAAATCCCTTTAGACGTACAAACATTTCAGCACGACGAACAACAGGATTTGATACAGATTTATCTGCTAAATCAGATAATGTGTACCAGTTATCTTCATTAACTTCATCATAAGCAACTGTATTTTCAAGTATTGCTTTGTTATCCGTATCGCGTTCACGACGACGGCTAACTGAATAGTTTGAGCAATATGCTTGTCCGTACTTATGTACAATTGCTAAGTCACGCGCAACACGTTCAACTTCAATAGCTGAAAGTTTACGTAAAGCTCTGCGCCACCAAAGTTCATTGGCCGCACGATTTACTAACGAACGCAGTTCACCTTTATCTGATTTAGCCTTGATCACAGAATCAGAAAAATACAAACCGTAGTCAGCTAGTATTGAAGATGCTACTTCAAACGCTTGAGCATCATCTTCAATAATAGCTACAGCTTTCATTACGGCATGGCTTTTAGCTTTAGCAAATGTCACTAATTCATCATCAGAGAACGTGTAACGAAATTCATTTTGAGTTAAACGATCATTAGCAGCTGCTAAAGAACGCATAGCATCAAGTTCACCGATTTTCTTTTTCAGGTTTAGATAGGCACGAGACATAACCGGTGCAAAAGCACGATGCGGACGAACTAAGTTCAGTATGTCCAAACATGGTGCAGTAAAAGACGGTTTAATATTATCTGATGTGTCATAAGAATGAATTGGTGTTGCTAATGACTGACGTTTCAGTAAATCAGCCACATAAGCGTTATTTGGGCGAGTATGATCAACATAGCCTGATAATTTACGGCCATTGTTAATGTCTGGTTTTGTAAATGATGAACATAAAGTTTGAGCGTGAAGAAAGTTCACGTATTCAAACTGATCTGTTGCTAAATCATGTACTAAAATTCTTTTCATAACCACATCCAAATATCGATTTACCGATAATCTAATATCGATTAACCGATAGCGCAATAATCGATTTACCGATACTAACGCGCTAATATAGAAAAAAAGGAGAATGACTATGTTTGCCAATGAGCTACTGGACACCTATAAAAAGACCAAAAACTATGTACAAGATAAGCAAATTGCAGCAGATTTAGAGCTCAGTCAGCAGAAGATATGCAATATCAGAAATGGTAGACGGCAACTTACTGATGCAGAAGCAATTTTCCTTGCTGAAAATTCAAATATTGAACCTCATGAAGCATTAATCTATTTAGCAGCAGATAGAGCCACAACAAAGAAAGCCCAAAAGTTATGGGCGGACATAACGGCAAAATTAAGTAGCCAAGGATTTTCGGGCTTAACCCTTGGTTTTACTGGATTTTTAGCCCTATCCCTATACTCGATTCAGTGCGCATTATGTACCTTATGTTAAATAGGATATCAGGTATTGATAACATCATACAGTTACACATAGGATATTGATTAATAATAGATAAATACACTCTCTCGCAATTTTTGATTGTGTATTTAACAGTATTCGCTATTTACCATAAAGTACATAATTAACACTTATTCTAAGATGCTACCTCAGACATTCTGTATTCGGTAGCCCCTTAGAAACATGTAATTATTAAACCTAATTTGATCAGGTTTACAAAATAGATCACCACAATGTAAACGCAAAAAATAACCCTGTTTCGAAAAACAGGGTTTAAATTTATTACAAACTTAATACAGCAACTATTTTGCTTACTGTGGGTTAAGTCCTAATTTTTGTAGCACTAGCTTAAAGTTGGCTTGGCGTTCTTTAATGTTATGAACATCGCCTGTCGAACAAGTTGAATCTGGACAGCCACGGTTCACAATACCAGAAACATCATCAATAAATTCAGTTCCTTTCAGGCCACCATTAACGTACTTTTTCAGTTCGTTGTAATAGTTCCAATCTGCATAATCACCACCTTCATTAGAGTATGCTTGCACTGATGTTACCCAATAGAATAAGCCTGCAATCCATTTGATCTCTTTATTCTTCTCAGAACTACAGATTAAGCCTGGGTTTGAACAGAAATCAAGATCAGCATATAGCGGGTTTACAGGTGGCGCTTCAACTGTTACACCATCAATCGTTTGACCAATGGTTGCAGGATCAACGTGTGAACGGCCTAAATAATGGTTTAACGTACCAAAATTTTGGCGGCCTGTGGTTTGAATAACGCCACGTCCCCACCAACCACAGCCTTCAACACTTTCTTGGCTGCTGCCATCCCATAAGAACGTACCGGCTTTTTGACCAACGTAGATTTTACACTCATCACGTTCCCATACTTGTTTCGAAGTATCGATTTTGTCTGGCACCGCATTACAGTGACCATTGTTAGTCCACCGTCCCACATGACCATTAACCAGTAAGCCTTGCTCTTCTAATACTGCATCGGGAGCTGCAAATACAGGTGCTGGTGCGCCGTACCATTTAGCATGGGTTAATGCGCTGACTTCCATTTTGTTATCACGCGGACAAGAATAAGCATAATCTAAGCCTGATACTGGGTTAACACCGTAATCTGCGTATTTTTGACCTAACTGACCACAACTCGCTGACATTGGGTAATCGGCAGGTGCGCCATATTTAATTTCAGACCAGTTGTTTTCATCACATGCGTTATAACGGATTGTCTCTTGCATGCTTTGTGCTAAGAACGCAGCAATGGCGACTTTGGCATAAATAATATTAGTGGCATCATCTGCTTCATCAGTCAATAACCAAAACTTATTACCCGCGACACCAATATTGTGCATCGCATTAAGTCCATCAAGGAAGTCATTCCATTTATAAACGGTCGATGGCACCCATTGTGATTGCGGAGTTTCATAGAGGAAGGCTTCATTATCCATGACATCTGAGGCATTCGTTAACTCAGTATTAAGTGCTTCAATACGTGTTAATGAGCCTTTTTCGAGTTCTTCACCAACGTAATATAATGGCACTTTCGCACTTTGGTAAGCTTCAATTTTACTGGTTAAATCTGCGCTGTCTTTATCAAATAAAATCGCAAATATATTGCTGTGAGCCGCTTTACGAATTTGCTGATCACGTGTTGTTTGACCCATAAAATAATTCGCAGCTTGCTCGGTTGGAATATTAGCAAGCATTGCAGGCGTCTTAATATAATCCGTAACTTGTTTTACATATTCAAGTGCGTTGTGCCATTGCTCAGTTGATAATGCAGCCGTTGTTGTTGATTTGGTAAAGCTAATAAAGTCAGCTTTGGTTAATGACTCTGCTTTGTAAACATCGAGAGTATTTAATAGATCTGCGGTGGCACTTGATGCAGCATTCCACACAGATTGGCGACCAGAATGGGTATCAAATGCAAAATCACCAATGCTGAAAGACCAACCAAAACTCGCTTCAGGAGCAAGCGTGGTTAGAATTAAGTTGTGAGCTTGTGACCAACCTTTCAAATCATCACTAAGGGCATTAATTTTATCAATATCAATGCTAGCTGCGGTTGTATCTACGGCTTTGAGTAATGCCTCTTTAACCGCAATAACACCCAGAGACTGACCTTTATCTAATGTCGCTTTATCAAGCACATCACTGCTAATAATGACAGATGAACGCCCTGCTTGTGTCGCCGTATCTATGATAGAAACAAACTTAGCGGTTAACTTATTAACATCAGCAAGATCTTCAGTAGCACTCGTTGCAATAGTTATTGTTGGCGGTGCCGTTGATGTTGGGCTCGCAACCACAAAATCATTTGGCCATCCAGCAACTTCAAGGCGTACAGGATCCATTGGATTTGGTAATGAAAGTACAGCCGCAGTACCTGGCTCAGATCCATCACAATTAAGATGTAGAGTCCATGAGCTATCACTTCCAGGAACTGATTGAGTCCAATAAACAGCAGAATAAGCAATATTTTTGTTAACCATTATATCGCCAGTACCAGCGTGATCACCCCGCGTCCAATCAGGATAAACATTAAATTCATCACATAATCCCGCAGAAGCCAAAGGTGCAACACTTGATATCTGATTAACATCAGACGCACACACATAACCGCTAAGCATAGTACTGAATATCGCTATTGTTATTTTATTTATTTTTCTCACAAATTAATTCCTTCTATGTTCATGCGTTTAAATAGATCAAAAATCTAATCTGAGTAGTTATTGGCTAAAAATATTGTTCATTGACTATAAATACAGCACCTTATGTAACAGTTTTTTAATTACTTGCTAACTTATTTATCATTGCAAATTAAAAGCCACAATATGCAACCACTCAATATCAATGAAATATGATCGTTTGATCAAAGAAAAAAACAGTAAGAAGAGAGTATGGATTTTATAAATGTGAGATTGAGCCTAAACAATAAAAGCTGTAGCTAACTGTTGTAAGTGCCCTTTTTATCAAAAATCACCGAATGGCAGCACTCAATTATTGTTAATTGAGTGCGCTGTTTTAAACCATATTAAAAATTAATGGTTTGAGTTTGTGGTCCTCTATGAGCAAATTTCGCTTGCTCCATTGATACTGGTGTATCTAATGGTGGGTTGTTTGAATAACCAAAACGTTCAATAGGCATGCCATTGTTACCTATTGTTAAATTATAATCACCGTCGTTATCTTGAAATACAAGTACCGCATAATTCCCTGAGGGTAATGCACTTATTGTGACTCCTTGTGCTAATTTTTGTGGCGAATAGGCATTTGAATATACCGAGGGATATTGGGTTAAATCATCTTTTTCATCGTAAACTAATACTGATGTTTTGGGATCATTAATATTGGTAACTTTTATTGTTAACGGGGAAACACCTTCTGTGCTGACAATATTACCAAGCATGATGAAACTCAACATTACACTAAAGCCACTGACCCAATGTAAGCGACTTACTGTATGTGTGTTTAGTTTTTCCGACAGTAATGCCGCTATCCATAATGTTGCAGCAAAAGCGATGATAAGTAGCGTGTAATATGATTCTAAACGGAGATTATGCAGTAACGGTGCGCTTAAGTAGACAATAACAACTTGCCAACTGAACACACGTAATGAATGACGGCCAATATAACTTAATGCTTTAATATGAAGTGCATTAGGGTAATATTGAATAATAATAGCAATCAAATAAACCCATACGGTGATGTTTAAGGTCCGTAACCAGCCAAGTTCAGGTTTATCCGCATATGAAGACAACATCCACCGCTGAATACCATAATCACTGAATACACCGTAGTGCGCAGCAAAAAGACCTGTTGCAATAATCACGGCAATAACGGTTAAAGCAGGATGCTGCCAGCGTAATGTTTTATTTTGTAACATAAATCCAAGGGTTGATCCGCCGACAAACAATAGTTGCCATGCAAAAAGATTAAAATAACCCAGTTGTAGTTTAAAACTCGAAAAAACAAACGAGAATAAAGGCAGCAATATTGTTGTATTAAGCTCTTTACTAAAAATCCAGAGAATAATACTGATGCTAACAACCGCCCACCCTAACCCTTTACGGTATGCCATAATAAGCACAGGCAACAACAACATGAAAATAATATAGAGTGGCAGAGTGTCAAAATAGTTAGGTTGATTAACCAACACAACACTGGCTATCAATGTCTTAAAGGGGCTTTCTAATACATTCTGTGCACTGTGTTCAAGCATAGGTAAAGCTGATGGTAATAAATATGCTGCGATAAGAATCCATGCAAACACTATCAACAAACAACCGATATGATAACGGTAGATACTAAATGCTCGGTGCCATGCCTTAGTGATAGTCTCGGTATTGGTTAATGATTCTCGACTGTATATAGCCCCGGCAAGTAAGCCAGAAATAAACACAAAACATTCAGCAGCACCAAACTGCCCTAAAGGCTGTAAAGTCACATTTTGAATGACAGAATACCCGCCACTTATCCATATTAAGTGATTGATTGTCATTAATAATAGTAATAAACCTCGAATACTATCTAACGCTGCTATCCTTTTCATTATCGTTACTCTAAATAATTGTATTGGCGTATTTTTATCAAAAAACATGCCTTTTTATATCTTTCATTGCCATTTGATCTCAAGCTTGGATGAAGCACCACATTTCGCACTGTAATAGTCAGGTAATTACAAAACTAGAATAATAATATTGCTTATCTTTCGCGCTAAATTAGGTATATTGATAATTCAATCTGTATGGAGACAACAATGACAAGCTCAACCTTAACGACCTCGAAAAAAACCATCGGCTTAACCAGTGACAATATTGCAGGTGTGTCACCTCAAATATTGCAACACCTTATTGAATATAGTGTTGATGATGCCACACCGTATGGTAATGATGATTTATCGTTACAATTAGATCGTAAAATGAGTGTGTTATTTGAAACCGATGTTGCTGTCGTTTTAGTGCCAACAGGAACAGCAGCTAATAGCTTATGTTTAGCCGCAATGTCTCCTGCTTGGGGAGCGGTGCTTTGTCATCCAAATAGCCACATTAATAATGATGAATGTGGCGCACCGGAGTTTTTCAGTAATGGCGTAAAGCTTCTGCCGATTGATGGGGATGATTGTAAAATTGACCCTATAACATTGAGTCAACGTGCTACTTTAAAAATTGGGGATGTTCATACCGTACAACCAGCTGTGGTTAGCGTAACCCAAGCGACTGAAACTGGTAGCGTTTATACTATTGATGAACTTCGCGCAATTGGTGATGTATGTAAAAGCCACAATTTAAAATACCATATGGATGGCGCACGTTTTGCTAATGCTATTGATGCCCTTGGTTGCACACCTGCTGAAATGACATGGAAAGCGGGTGTCGATGCCCTTTCTTTTGGTGCGACGAAAAATGGTGCTTTTGGCGTAGAAGTAATTGTTTTATTTGATACTAGCTTAAAAAATGAGATCGAATATCGCCGTAAACGTGCGGGACATTTGATGTCTAAAATGCGTTTTCTATCAACACAAATCGATGCTTATATTACCGATAATTTATGGCTTAACAACGCACAACATGCGAATGCAATGGCTACAAAATTACGTAACGGTATTCTGAACATCGATGGTGTTGAGCTACTCCACCCGTCAAAAACAAATATTGTATTTTGTAAAATGTCTCCGGTGACGATTGCAACCTTACATGAACATGGCTTTGAGTTTTTAGCTAATCGCTGGGGTGATGGTGTCGCGCGTTTAGTAACCAATTTTGCAACCAAAGCTGAAGATATTGATGCTTTTATTGATGTACTTGCAGCTAGTAGTAAGTAGTAAGTAGTAAGTAGTAAGTAGTAAGTAGTAAAAGAATAACGGCAATCACCTAATATGATTGCTGTTATTCTTCACACCACATTTATAGTTACAGTATGGTTAGTCATATAACACTACGCTTTACCTTGAATAATACGCGTTAATTTTGGCGCAATAAGTAATGTAAATATAGCAATAGCAGCGGTAACATACCCAATTTCACCAAAGACTTCCGCATAAAGAACAAGAGTTTGTGCTGGTTCAATAACCCCTTCAGGCGCAGCCGTTAAACTTGCAATCCAGCCAGCTAAAATAGCCGCTGTGGCAGAGGTTAAAAACCACATTCCCATTGCAAAGCCCATCATGCGTTGTGGCACTAATTGAGCAATCATAGCGAGCCCTAGTCCTGACACTAACAACTCCCCTAGTGACTGTAATAAATAGCTTGCCACTAACCAATTTGAATTGATGATCCCTTGTGAGTTTGCAAACCCAGTTGAGAATTTCAAAATTAAAAAAGCCAAACTACATAACACCATTCCAAATGCAAACTTAAACGGCATCGCAAATCGTTCACCGAGTTTATTATAAAGAATGGCTAATAATGGACTCGCAATCATGATCCAAAATGGGTTCAGCGCTTGAAATTGTTCTGGCTCTACTTTAAAGCCAAATAAATCATGACTGACATTATGAATAGCAAAAAAGTTAAGTGACGTCGGCATTTGAAAATACAGCGCAAAGAAGACAATACCTTGTAGCATTAAAACAAAAGCGACAAACATTTTAGCCCTTTCTAGACCTTGGGTTTTAAATGCTTCTTTGAAATAAATAAACACTATTGTAATTCCGACTACAACCAAAATGGCATGAGCGTAAAACAAGTGTTGTAATAGAAACGCACTCAAAAAACTCAACACGACAGTGGCAACCACAACTGCGAAATAATAACGTTTATTGACGGGCAACATATCAGGTTTTGAACCAATGTTTTTAACGATTCGACCCATCACCATAAAGTTAACCATAGTAATTAATAATCCAATCGCACTCACACCAAAAGCTACGCCATAACCCATTTTTTCAGCTATCCAAGGACTTAATAGCATTGAGAAAAATGAACCTAAATTAATCGCCATATAGTACATGGTAAATGCACCATCAAGACGCGGATCATTTTCCTCATAAGATTTTGCAAGTAAACTTGAAGGGTTGGCTTTAAATAAACCATTACCCATAGTGATAAAACCCATTGCTATATAGATAAGTTCTTTTCCGCCAAACCCTCCCGCTGCGGATAGCCCTAATAAAGAGTACCCAATAGTAAGAACAAACGCCCCGAGAGTAATGGTCCGTTTCGTACCAAGGATCTTATCCCCAACCCACCCACCAATCGCTACTGAACCAAATATTAACGCAGAAAATGCACCAAATAAGGTAAATGACTCGGCCTCTGACATGCCAAGAATGTTGACCATATATACAGTAAGAATGGCTTGCATGCCATAGAACCCAAATCTCTCCCAGAACTCTACTGAAAATATGAGATAAAACGGTTTAGGTTGTTTAAAAACATTCACATCTGACATACAGTCTTCCTTAAATCAGTCGCAATTGCTTTAATAGTAGTCGTTATATTAAAAATGCGGATTGCGAGACTGATTCAAAAATAGATATTATCGAATAGGGTTTATATCTTTAAGAGGAAGGTTGAAATTAGAAATAATAGCGGGATTTAAAATAGATAACGTTACAATGCTGGTGGTTATATATAAACGAATAGAATTAAGGCAATAATCGTTTGAATTATTGCCTCATATAAACTACTGACCAATCAGATTGTTAGCGTATATAATTGGCTATCAACCGCCAGCTAATTTAACTGTATGGCCTTTCTTTTCAAGGTGCGCTTTTATTACATCACGCTTATCACCTTGAATTTCAATTTTACCCTCTTTTACTGCACCACCACAGCCACACACTTTTTTCAATTCAGCAGCAATGAGCTTCAGTTGGGTATCTTCAACATCAAGACCTGAAACAATACAAACGCCTTTGCCCTTACGTCCTTTTGTTTCTCGCTGAATACGAACAATACCATCACCTTTTGGGCGTACAGGTTGTTCTTTTTCTTCTTTAATTCGACCAGTTTCGGTTGAGAAAACTAAACGGCTATTATCACTCATTGTGCAATTTATCTCACTTGGTTGCTTGATTGTGTGAATAACATTAAAAGTTAGCACATCAATCTTGCGAAATACTCATGAACCAATACTATCAATAAATGGTACTCTAACGGAACATCTTATGATTCGTAATGTGATTTTTGATTTTGGCGCAGTACTATTTGAATGGAATCCACACCATATTGTTAATAGTTTCACCACATCACCATCAGAGAGAGAAATATTGCTGCGTGATGTACTTCAACATCCTGATTGGCTATCACTTGATCGTGGTACGATGCTTATTGCGGAGGTGATCCCGAAATTTTCAGCACGAACTCAAATATCATCACAACGTATAGAAGATTTTATCGCACATATTCAATTGAGTTTGACCAAAATACAACAAACAGAAACACTCTTTAATCAATTAACACAACAACCCTACTCACTTTATTATCTGACCAATATGTGTAGTGCCTTTTTTGATACACTGTATGAAAAGCATCATTTTATTTCATTTTTTGATGGTGGCTTAGTTTCAGGCAAAGAATTAGTAATGAAACCAGAACAAGAAATATTTCTAAGGCTCTGCGATCGTTATCAATTAACACCACAAGAAAGTCTGTTTATTGATGATAATAGTGAGAATATTCAAATAGCATCAGCACTCGGTTTTAATACTATTCAGTTTGACCAAACAACATCATGTTTCCAGCAAATCGAAAAGCAACTTTTTCTACATTAAATTCAAATAATTGCCTAAATTTTACATAAAATTGAACATTGTTATTACCACCCAGTCTATTATCTATGAATGAAGAGCTAATAAGATCAGGAGTTTATGTGAAAAAAGTTTTTATGTCTGCCATGTTCGTTGCTGCGGCAACACTATCAACCATGAGCTATGCTGACAACCAGTGTGATGGAAAGTACATTGTTGGCCCTGTTGAGACCATTTACGTTAAAGATCTTGATATGGATTACAAGGCGCGTATTGATACGGGAGCAAATACTACGTCCATTAATGCGTATGATTTACACGTTATCGATGGTAATAATAACCCTAACGATACCAAAAAAAGCTGGCAAGAAAACCTGGGTAAAATGATCAGCTTCAAAACAGCAAATGCACAAGGGCAAGAACAAACACACACAAGCAAAATAATAAAAATCAGTAAGATACGTAACGCTCAAGGTGTTGAGCGTCGCTATGCTGTTGTAATGGATCTAGTTTGGAATGGTAAAAATCATGCGATTCCAGTCAACTTACGTGATCGTAAAAAACTAGAGTATAAATTACTTATTGGCCGGAACTGGCTAGATGGCCGTTATTTAGTTGATGTATCAAAACACGACGATGATGATTAATTCTTCAACAAATAACTAAATCAGTGCCTGTAATCAATAGGCACTGTTTTTTAGGCTGTAAGCGTTCTATCTAAATATTTTTTTATTGAAACAATATCACCTTTAACTAACTGCCCGCGCACCATGACGTACCACTCATTGGCTTTACCGCTATCATTTTTTAAAACAATACCTCGATACTGTTCAGATTTAGCTATTACAGTTGATTGCCTTACCTGAGGATGAGTATTAAATTTTTCTGGCGGCACAAAAGCCTTGGTATCGCACCACCAATCTACACTCTTTTTAATGTTGGTTATCATTCCTTTGACGGTTTGCCCATTAATGGTTGTTTTCCAGTCTGATGTAAGCCCAGTGCTATTTTCAATAGTATAACCACGATGAAAAAGGCGTTTTTTAATTGTCATATCCCCAACCTTATTAAAGTATGAGTTTCTTTAATAATCATTATGTTAACTATTTATATAATATTAATTATTAAATAGCTAGGATAGCTTTTTATAAAAATTCTTTCGTTTTTCGATGATCGTTGTTATTATCAATATCATATAAAGTTATAGTGCATTAGAGGTGTTATGGCTAAGAAAATCACTATTATTGAAGATGAAACTGTTCGTAATGCAAGTATTACTGACTTTTCAACCATTGCTGAGTCCATTACCGTTTGGCAACGACTAACACACCAACAATATGCCAAAAATACTTTGGTTGCATTTAAAAATGATTGGAATAATTTTTTACTTTTTTGTGAACAACATCAAGCGTCAGCATTACCAGCATCAGCTGAGATTGTTCATCGCTATATAGAAAAAATGGCACAAACTCGTAAGTTAGCCAGTCTTAAACGTTACATTGTCACTATTAGTTTGGTGCACCGTTGTCATGCATTACCTAATCCCTGTTTAAGTAATGAAATTAAACTCGCCATGCATAAACAACGTCTTGATAAACATGATGATTACACTAATGCTCAGGGCTTTCGTGATAATCATTTACACGATCTTCTTGATGTTTTTATACTTTCAACAAAAGCCAAAGATGTACGAGATATGGCCATTTGGGCGATGACTTTTGAAGCTATGCTAAAACGTTCAGAAGTAACCGCCCTAACCATCAATGACATTGAAGTAACCCCCGATGGCTTAATTACCCTGTCGGTGAATGGAACCTTAATTGCCCTAAGTGATGTGGCCTCTCAAGCGATTAATCGTTGGTTAACATTATCCATGATTGATAGTGGTTTTGTTTTTAGACGTATAGATCGACATAACAATATTGGTGATAATCCACTCGATCATTCATCTATTTATCGAATTTTCAGACGAGCGAGCCAAGAACTAGATCTGCCGGCGGATGTTATTTTTTCAGGTCAATCACCACGGGTGGGAGCAAGTCAAGATTTAGCCGATGCGGGGTTGTCTATTCATCAAATACAGCATCAAGGTCGATGGCGAAGCCCTGCTATGCCTGCTCAATATATAGGTCAACGTGCTAAACGAGATAACACCTTAAAGAAATTTGCCAATAAAAATGGAAAATAACACAGGCTCAGTAAACAGCATTAACATGGCATAAAAAAGCCAACCCTGTATTCTTTCTCGTTGAAAGTATAATAAGAGGTTGGCTAATAAAACACTTGGTTAGATATTACTTAACGGCGTTTTTAATCGCTTTTTCAATAAAGTCTGTAAAGTCATGGCCATAGTTCTCTAGCATTTTAGGGAACATTGAAATTGGCGTCATACCTGGGAAAGTATTAATTTCATTTAATAGAATTTCATTGTCTTCACTTAAAAAGAAATCAATACGAGATAAATCTTTCAGCTTCATTTGCTCAAACGCTTTACGCGCATAGTGCTGAATAGCTTCAATTTGTTCTTCAGTGATATTACGCGCTTCAACCTGAGTTGTTGACAAGCTGTCTGTGCTATATTTTTCTTCATAGCTATAAAACTTATCATCTGGGCATGATACTTCACCCGGCTTGGTAATGATTAGTTGATCACCAAATTGATAAGCAGCAACTTCTAGCTCACGAGGCTTAATTGTCTTTTCAATAAGCACTTGGTTAGAGTAACCAAATGCATTATTCACAGCTGTACGTAATTCTTCTGCGTTTGCGACGCTATAACAGCCTACAGATGAACCTTGGCATGCCGCTTTAACAAAGACCTTACCCCATTTATTCAATGCAGCTAACGCTTGCTGATGCGCTTCTTCAGTGTTCTCACTCAAGAAAACATAGGGCGTATTTGGAATATTTAGCGCATCAAACCATAATTTAGTGGTAATTTTATTAAAACAATTCGTGCTTGCTTCTGCACCACAACCTAAATAAGGCAAGCCAGCTAAATCAAACAGTGATTGCAGGTCCCCTGTTTCACCAGGAAAACCGTGTACACAAGGAATCACGTAATCAATCGTGATAGGTTGCTCACCGATAGCTGATAATGTTTTATCTAAGTTCAATTCACAAGAATGTTGGTTTTCATTTAACCAACCTTCATTTTTAGTCATTTCAACACGTGTATAGCTAACGCCATCAATCGCTTTTAATTGTTGTTCAATAAAGTTTGCAGACACGAGAGAAACTTCATGCTCAGCACTACCGCCGCCGCATAATAATAATACATGGATAGAACTCATTATCGTTCCTTAATTAGACCAATCACAATACAATGCAGATTACAAAAGCCTTGATACACTACCAAGGTCAAAAAGAATAAGGCATTCACTGCTGAATATAGTAATCAAAAAACGAATGCGAATGCACCCTCTACATCATCTTATCGTGATTTATTTTTAAATCATGCGAAGTTTGTGCTAAAAATGGTGATTAAACCACCATTTATCTGCTATTAACTATTGAATTATTGTAATTGCTTCAATTGTGGTGAACGAGTATGTTCAATCTCATAAAAATTCCTCACAAATGCGCCATTGTTCTGTAAAGCTTCAGGTAACAAGGCTAGTGCTGCTTTTGCTTGTTCATGATCAGAGTAATGCCCTAATAATAAAGTATAAACCTGACTACCATTAATCATTTTCTTATTTAACCAAGCTGGTTGCTGGCTATCTAATAACGACAGCAATGTCACTAATGATTGTTCATCTCTTGATGCGGTAACCTGCACACTATAACCATGCATAACCGTTGTTTTATATTCATCATCAGCTGCTATGGGTTCATTCGCCGAGGCTTGGTCATCGACAACAGTTTGATCATCCACAGTAGTATCATTTGATGACTCAATTGGTTCAGGTTCATCCGTTACAGTCGCTGTCGTAACAGCGGCTGTCGCCGTATTATCTGTTTCTGTTGCCGCATTCACAGCTGATTCAATAGATGCAGCATCCATCTCCGTCACTGCATTTATGGCAGGTTCAGTCGCTACTACATCAACATCTGTTGCTGTATTCTCGGCTGGCTCGGTGGCAGCTGAATCAACATCTGTTGCTGCATTCTCGGCTGGCTCGGTGGCAGCGGCATCAACATCTGTTGCTGTATTCTCAGCTGGCTCTACGGCTACGACATCAACATCTGTTGCTGTATTCTCGGCTGGCTCTGTGGCAGCTGAATCAACATCTGTTGCTGCATTCTTGGCTGGCTCGGTGGCAGCGGCATCAACATCTGTTGTTGTATCTACTGCTAGCTCATTCGTTTCTTCAATAGCAGTAGGTTCTGAGGTGTTTTCAGTTGTTGGTGTGGCCTTTGCGGCTGGCTGCTCTTTTATAACTTGTTCGCTGACGGCAATCGAATCTATCGATTGATACAGAGGGTCTGTTTTAACGGATTTATCTAACTCAGCAACGACCGTTGGTTCTACAAATTTTTCAGTCGATTGTGTTGTATTAATGGTTTCAATCGGGGTTTGTAATGATGTTTTTGGCGGCATCAATTGAGCACACCCCACTAAGCTCGATAACAGGCTCAATGTGATAATTTTTTTCATTTTATTCTCTCTTATTCTCAACCGAATATTGGGGTGCTCATCATCAAAACAATTGAATGACAAAGGATCTATAATAGTTTGCCGTAGCTTTTGATTACGATCAAACAGATCATAACGATTGATCAATCGAAAAGCATTTATGTTACCATGCTCACAATAAATATTGTTTTGTTAACAATAATATCACCCACCTTTTCTGCTACTGCCTAGGAGCCTCAATGGCTGATCCACATATTAAATGCGAACTCGACATACTTGATAAACTAACCGTTATCCTATACCGATCTGCATTCACTGTTGCTGCTATTATCATGACAATCATTGGCTCAGAAACCAATGCCGCAACCCCTTTTCTAGTTATGGTCGCTTTATTAGCATCAACAACTGTTCATATTTATGACAAACGTTTTCGCTGGCTAATCCAAGGCGCGGGCTTATTCTCAGCAATCTGGTTTATCGCGGGCTTATGGCAACCATTAGCCTTAGGTGCTGCTTTATTTGTCTTTAGCGCACTTTCAATAAAAGAATATTTCTGCTTTAAAGTAAAAATACTCTTATTAACCCCTCTTGCTTTAGCCGGTTTTTGGTTCTGCTTCGTATTTAATGCTGCAAATATTGGGGTTGGCTTTGCTATGGTAGGTGCTGCATTACTTGCATTTGCTGCCTTTAGTAAATGGCGTATGCCGCTACATTTTGATATCGGTGATAAAAGCCGCTACCAGGTGTAAGCTACTTATAATAATTGATCCACCAGCAAAAAAAGAGATCATATGATCTCTTTTTTTTATATTTACGTGTATCACTTTGTTAGCTTTATAAAAGCGATATTTATACTAATTAATCATATCCAATACGCACGTAATATTATAAAGACAACTCGGTTTACTCTATAAGTTAGAACACAATCATATTATGCCAATAAAGATTGTCGCTTACTTTTTCTAAATGCTTTTTCTTGATACATTGCAATATCAGCTCGCTTAAGCGCTAAGTCAACTCCGGCTTCTAAAGAAGCTATCCCATAAGAAAAACTAAGTTGTATTTTTTTCTGACTAAAATAATATTCGATACTTTGTCTTAATTGTTCAACTCGTTGCTGAACGTTTTTAATCACATGACTATTTAATAGAATAACAAATTCATCACCACCAAAACGTATCATCACATCAGAATCTCGTAATAAATCTTTCATTGTTAAAGAAAAATCACGTAAGACTTCATCACCAACATAATGTCCTAAAGTATCATTAATCTCTTTAAAGCCATCTAAATCAATAAAAACTAAAATCTTATACTGATTCATATAGTTTGATGATAAATAATTCTTTTGGTAACAATTAGTCAGAGGATCGACAACGATAGAATCAACGGTGCCATAAACAGAACAAATAATGAAATGTTGGCCGAAGTGAGATACCTTTTGCCTATATGTATGAACAAGCTCACTATTATCTTTTGTTTCAATGATCTCATCAGCCATCATAAAGCACGAGTCACTAGATAAAAGTTCATTATCAACATTTAAGCAACTACGATAATCTGTAATTTTTTCACATACTTCTTCTACAGGTACATCAACAAGATCAATACCAACAAAATTGATAAACTTTTCATTATTAAAAATGACATTACCGTCTTTATCACGAATAACGACAGCGCCATCGCAACCACATACTAATGATGCAGCAAGTAAAAAATGTGAACTTGTTTTATTTTTTGTAATTTCACGATAATTTTGGTTGATCCGTTGACGTTCACTATGTAGATCAAACGTATTAGATGTTAATCCAATAATATTATATTTGTCTATTTCTTTGATTTGATTAATAGCTTTTTGTATGTTTTCAGGATCTTGAGACCGATTTAAGTCAAAAATAGCTTGATCTAGTTTTAATGAAAATTCTTTCTTAGGTGCTTTTTTTAAAGATCGAGGATTAGCTATTTTCCGAATTTTACTAATATCAATCGCTTGAGAGAAATAAAATCCTTGATATAGCATATCACCAAATTCTTTTACTAAATTAAATTGCTCAAATGTTTCTATGCCTTCAATAATTACAATTTTACCAAGGACATTAGCAATATATTCATATTTTGATTTAAGCACTGAATAAGTAATATAGTTGTCATTGATATTATTTATCAATCTACGATCTAAAATTATATAATCTACATCAAGATATAAGAAATTATCCGTATTCAAATATCCTTTACCAAAATCTCCAAGAGCAAACTTAACCCCTTTATTTTTAAGAAGTAATATTGCTTTTTGGATAGCATCAAAATTATCTGTTTTATCATGATTAGTTAATTCTAATGTGATATTTTTCTCCATTTCAAAAATATCCAAGCATTGATTTATAAAATCATTGTCGAGTAAACTTGCAATCGAGATATTCAATGATATGGAAACATCATCGCAAATATGCAATGATTTTCTGTCTTGAAGTACTTTCAAAATAATATTCAAATCAAAATGAGCTGAACATTGAATTGAATACACAAAATCCTCAACATTAAAATTGTGTATATGGCTTCTTAATAATGCCTCATAAGAGTATATCTCACCATTATAGTATCTGGGTTGATATCTAAAATATAAATCATGAATCATCTTAATTGTTTAACACCTAGAGCTTTAATTACCCATATATTAAGACACACAATATTAACACTATCAATACAATAATTGTGTATTTATCAATATAAATACGTAATAATACTTATAGGCATAATAGTATTCAAAATAGAATATAAACACCTAAAATTACCCGCTTATCTTTTCCTTTTATCGATTTTAAGTCACATAATAGCCACTAAATAGATACATTCTTCATATTTCTATATAAAATGTCAGAAATGTAAAGATAAAGTGCATACAGTATGGACAACCTTACTTATTTTTTTAAGCCACATAGTATTGCCGTCATTGGTGCATCAAATAATTTCAATCGAATTGGCCATATAGTTGTTAGGAATTTGTTATCAGGATGTTTTTCTGGGCCAATTATTCCAGTCACCCCAAAGTATGCTGCAGTTGCCGGAATTCTGGCTTATCGCAATATTGAATCAATGCCTATTATTCCAGACATTGCTATTGTGTGTACTCGCGCAGAGCTTGTTCCCGATATTATTAACCAGCTAGGGGAAAAAGGAATAAAAGCAACGATTGTTATTGCCGCGGGTATGGCTCCTCATACTAACAACAAAGAAGCTATTAGCCACCAGCAACAAATGCTTACCAATGCACAGCGTTATAATATGCGTATTATTGGCCCAAATAGCATGGGGATAATTTTACCTTGGTTGAACTTAAATGCTTCCGTCACCCCTACTCGTGCTAATAAAGGCAATATCGCATTTATTTCACAATCAGCAGCAGTGTGTACCACTATTCTTGATTGGGCACAGAATAAACAAATTGGCTTTTCTACTTTTATTTCTTTAGGAGATGCCTGCGACATTAATTTTGCCGAGTTACTTGATATTTTAAGCCAAGATACAAAAACTGAGGCAATCTTACTTTATATCGACAATATTAAAGATGCGCGCCAATTTATGTCAGCAGCCCGCGCAGCAGCAAGAAACCGTCGTATTTTAGTATTAAAGAGTGGCCGTACAAGCGCTGGACGTTCAGCAGCTTTATTACATACCAGTGGTGAGCATGGGGTTGATGAAATTTATGATGCCGCTATTCGACGCTCTGGTATGTTACGCGTACATACAACCCATGATCTATTTGCTGCGGTTGAAACACTGGCCCATTCAGTACCGTTACGCGGTGAACGATTAGCGATTCTCACTAATGGTGGTGGCCCTGCTATTATGGCACTAGACGCATTATCAGACAGAGGCGGAAAATTAGCCCAACTAAGTGCGGCAACAATAACAAAGCTGTCACAAGTATTGCCTTGTTATTGGTCACAGACAAACCCGATAGATATCATGGGTGATGCTAATACAGCGCGTTACCAACAGGTGATTAATATTCTATTGGACAGCGATGATTTTGATGCCTTACTTATTATACATAGCCCGTCAGCGATAGCTCATAGCACTAACACCGCCAAAGTCATTATTGATATCCTCCACCAGCATCCTCGCAGCCAACGATTTAACATTTTAACCAATTGGTCAGGTGAAAATGAAGCGACCAACGCGCGTAGTCTTTTTACTCAAGCGCGTTTACCGACTTATCGTACACCTGAAAGTGCGATTTCAGCTTTCATGCATTTAGTCGAATACCGCCGTAATCAACGTCAGTTAATGGAGACTCCTGTATCAGTCAGTGACATTACCGCAGACCCGCATTATGTTCGCCATGAAATACAACGTTTACTTCAGCAAAATATTTACCACCTTGAAACTCATGAAGTACGACCGTTACTAGAAAGCTATGGTTTTACAACATTGCCAACATGGATAGCCTCTGATGCCGCTGAAGCGGTACATATTGCCGAACAGATTGGATATCCCGTGGCTGTGAAGTTACGCTCTCCCGATATTCGTCATAAATCAGAGATCCACGGCGTTGTTTTATATCTACGAAATGCCAATGAAGTGGCTAATGCCGCCGATGCCATCTTATCTCGCGCCGCTTTACACTATCCAAGTGCACGAATTGATGGCTTATTGATTCAACGTATGGCTAACCGCTCCGGTGCGCAAGAATTGCGTATTGGTGTCCATAACGATCCTGTTTTTGGGCCTGTGATCATGTTGGGCGAAGAAACCATTCATTGGGATATTGAACGTGATGCCGTGGTTGCGCTACCGCCGCTAAATATGGCACTTGCCCGTTATATGGTCATTAATGCCTTAAAGCGTAACAAAATAAAGCAGCGCAGCAGTTTAGAAAAGATATCTATTCCCGCACTATGCCGATTGCTAGTGACTATTTCACAAATGGTCATTGATTGCCCTGATATTAGTGCATTAGATATTCACCCACTACTGATCTCTGGTGACGAATTAACGATCATTGATGCCTCTATGGATATCGCTGCATTTAATGGTGATATTCAACAACGATTAGCGATCCGTCCTTATCCTAAAGAATATGAACAGCAATGCCAGCTTAAAGACGGTAAATCAATATTACTTCGCCCAATATTACCGGAAGATGAACCTGCCCATAAAGCTTTTATAAGCCAAGTATCAGAAGAGGATCTATATAAACGCTTCTTTTCTGATGTGGGAGAATTAAATCATGAGGCCTTAGCCAAATTTACCCAAATCGATTACGATCGTGAAATGGCCTTCGTGGCGGTTTATGATGAAATGATTATCGGTGTTGCACGTGCATTATCGGATGCCAACAATAATGATGCTGAATTTGCGATTCTTGTTCGCTCTGATCTTAAAGGCGCAGGTTTAGGACGAATGTTAATGAGCAAACTTATTGATTATGCTAAACAACGCGGGCTTCATACTCTAACCGGAATGACAATGCCGACCAATCGAGGCATGATCACTCTCGCGCAAAAAATGGGGTTTGAAATTGATGTGCAATTGGCCGATGGTATCGTTGATATGCTATTACCGTTAAAATAAGCACAGCCAATATAAAACAACATGCAGTGAATCATTAATAGTTATAAATAAGGTGATTTAATGTTTTTACAGCGTTACCTATTGTCTCATCCGCTATAATTATCACTTATGATACATCTATAGCAGTATGAGGTGACATCGTGAATAAACATTTTATCGCTTTTGATCAACGGGTTGGTGAAAAGGTGAGTGCAAAGGCTAATCCAACATTTTCGCAGTTATCATCCCCACTAAAGTTCATATACGGCTTATTCTGCCTGACACTCTCTTGCTTTAGTTACGCAGGAACAGACCAACCAACCGGCGGTAGCTATGGATTAGCATTAGATCCTGTCCCTACGGTTAACTTTGTCTTTCTCACGCCCGCTAACACCCAACAACAACAAGCAAAAGACATCATTCAACACTCCTCTATCCTCGCAACCATTAAACAACTAAGTCAGACGCGGTATATTTTTGCCCCTAGCTTAAATATCGTTTTTGGTAGCGCTAAAGGACCTAATTTTGATTCAACCAAAGGACAAATCCAGATCCCTTACCAATATATTGATCAACTTTTAGAACATGTATCGAAAACAGATGCTTATCCAACCCAACAACAACGCTATCAGGCAACAACTGATGCCCTATTACTGACACTACTGCATGAGATTGGTCATGCTTATATTCTAGATCGTGCTATTCCCGTATTAGGCAATAGTGAAACAACCGTCGATAATTTTGTGGTTATTTTGCTACTTAATGATATTCATCGAGGTGATGACATTGCAATTAATGCTAGTCGCTTATTTAGTACTCAAGCCTTAAATAACTCGAACCTTAGAAATAACACTTTTATTCAGCAACATAGCCTTAGCCAACAACGTTATCAGCATATTTTGTGTTTGGTCTATGGCAGTAATCCTGCTCGTTACCAACGTTTGTTTGATTCTTTCCCTTTAGCACAGCGCCAGCAGCAACAAAGGCAATGTAACGGTATTTATTCAACCACCTATCAAGGATGGTTGTATTATTTAGACAATTAGTGCCAACAATAAAAGCGCATAGAAATTCAAACTAAAAGATGTAACACCGTATATTTTGTAACGATAAGAATAATTAGTCACTTTATAGTGAATTCTATTGAATTAATGAAGCGGATGACTTACGAATAGTAGAATCTGGTATATGTTTAAAGATGAGGTAAATGATCATCATTACTCCTTATCGTTTATCGGTAGTTTATTACTAATAACGACATTATTCTTTTTCATAAGGTGACCTATCGCTGTGAAATCGCCTGAGCACAATATTACGCCATCACCACCAACGGAGGCTAAAACGTCGCGGTTACGTAGCGGTACTAAAATTGGGTTATCGCTATTGGGATTGATACTACTGATGCCAATAATTGGTCTTATATGGTTGCACATTAACCATGTAACGATCACTGATCTTAAAGGACTGCGTTATGACAATGGTCTTCATGCAGAACATGTTTCGTTACGCATTTTCAGTTACAACGTCACTTTCCACCAGCTTGCTTTACAACATCAAACAGATCCTAATAATGACCTTGATGAAGGCAGTTATCGCTTATTTGCAAAGAAATATGAAATTGAGCTTTCCCCAACGGCCACTGCGATACTCGAAAAACAACAGCTTTATTTACGTTATATCCACTTTTTTGATGCTACGTTTAGATTTGTTGATTTTAAATACCCGCTCGCGATTAACGCCCATGCTCGTAAGGTGACCACGTCAGCAGCACACAGTGATGGTAAAGAAGCCGCTGCAACCCAAATTTTAGAACAGGTTGATGTCACTATCAGTCATAATCCACATCTGGTTATTTCAGGTCATTCAAGTAAAGGTAAATTGAGCCTTTTCTTTCCTCATATTCAGCCCTCACCACATTATTCCTTATTGTATAATAACAGCCAGTTCTCAATTGCATGGCTAGATAATAAAACCCCTGTTGCCGTTACTATTGCATCTATCCACCCGCAATGGGAAACACTAAATAACACACTAACTGAGCAAATTATCTCTCAATTATCGTTAACGTTTGATCTTAACCGTAGTTTACCCACAATGGTACTAGCGGCTAAAACAGTAAAGCTCGAACAACCTCAATATTTGCCCGCGTTTATCAATCGCACAGACATCGATAGCAAAGGGATCCATCTCGGACAAGCTATTGCTAATCTTGCTCGTTTACCCATTAAAAAATTAAAAGTAAATGCACTAACTTATGGTGATTTATTAATTGATGCTAAAGTCATTTTAGAAACACCAACAGCAGCGGCATCGTCCACAATGGCAAACCTAGCAACAGCTGCAAACATCAACCACAGCACAATTACATTTGATAAGCCTTCAGCCGTTACCAGTGAGAATAAACAACAACGCCAACGTCGAAAACAAGCGCGTCAGAAAATAGATCAACAAGCTAAAGATTTAAATATAGCGACAGAAAAGAAGACCAAAGCGCGTTTTATTGTTAAGGGAAAAGCGTTAAGCCCACACCCATACCTGCTTGATGTTAATATTTATCATCTATCAAAAACAGACGCTCGTGCTCACACCATAATGACTCGAAGTGACGGTAATAACCTTAATTGTGATATTAAAGTCATTTTTCATCAGCCATTACCACACTATTTAAATTGCAATGCTAACTTCAAAAACACCAAAGAATTTACCGATCGGTTAGGGCTTGAAGATGTTCCTGACGCTAAAATAAACGGCCCATTACGCTTTTATGCGAAGCAAATTGTGAGTGGTTTATCTAAACCTTTTCATCCCATGGTTATTAATAACAAAATTGTTGATGCCCATTACTTGATTGGTATTGAATTACCGCCATCTTTTACTATTGAACTCAATAAATATGCCTTTGAAGCTCCGTTCTTTGCTACTAAAGACAAAACCAAACGCCATAATAATGCCCCCAAACATGTCGCGAATATTCAAATGAACAGCGATGGTAAAATAAACTTTAATATCAATTATCAAAATAAGCTTTTTAGTCTCGCTTTAAGTGATAAAAATGAAACCATCAGTTTTAACAACGCCAAAACGAAATCTAAACTGCAATTACTTATTAATGAATTCAATTGTTTGTACCCTAACTTGCAATGTCACCTTAACGCTAAGATCAATGCTAGTATCAATACATTACGACCCGTCGTTGATAGTCAAGTTGATGACATCATTTTTAGATCAAACATAAAAGCCACGTGGGCTAATAATTACTTGATATCACAATTACAACACACACATTTACAAACCAAAAAGCTTACCTTTGAAGGTATTCCGACTTTAGCCAGTAATAAGATTGATGATATTGATTTCAGTTTAAATCAATTAATTGGATTGTTTGAAAAAAAGCAGGATCGCATTGCTCTGACGTTATACCAACCTCAACAAACTCAGGCACAGCTAACCGCCAAATTGGCAATCCGTCATCAAACACAAAAAACATTACCGATTACTGACTATAAAGCGCAACTCCACATTGATGTAAGCCAATTTTTATTACGCCATGAGTTCTTATTTGAAAAGACACCATTAAACGATACTCTTTTGAAAAACCGATCCATAAAAAACACATTTCCCCCAACACCGACAACATTATCAAGTCACTTTAAAATCATCATGGATGCCGCTCAACGTAATCGTAAACAGTTATTTCCGTTAAGTACGCTGTACGGGAAATTCCATTTAGCAGAGAAGACGCTTAACGTTAACGCGACCTTGGCCAATCGTCATGATGATATTTTAGCAAAAATGGATATTAACGCTGATCTCACAACCCAAAAAACCCATGTTAAATTACACCGTCAGACCATTGCTTTTACACCAGCCAATAGCTTAAAAAACTACTACTTTCCAACATTGGCTTTACCGATTGATATTACAGACGGAAATATCACTTACGGCGCTTCATTTATTATTGATCATAATAACCACATCATCGGCAACGCAACAGTTGCAACCGATCTACTTTCAGGCAGTTACTACGGCATTAATATTACTCAATTAGAAAGCAGTGCTAATATTGCTTTCTCTCCTCAAGGGATTCAAACCCTGCATCCTATTTCGTTATTTGCACAACAACTACATGCAGGCATCATACTCACTAACCCTAGTTTACTCATTGATATTAATACGCTAACAAACCAATATACATTACATCGAATATCAGCCGCATTACTGGGTGGAAGTGTCAGTGCACATAATATTAGCCTTACTAACTTGCATAAACTAACGCCCATACCCATCACTGTCTTTGGCCTTAACATTAAACAAGCAGCGGATCTTATTGATCATGAAAGCATTGAGTTCACAGGGATCCTTGATGGTACGATCCCGATCACAATGGTTGATGGTCACTTTGAGATTCATCATGCCACACTTCACTCTCGCTACCCTGGGGGGGTATTACGCTATATTGCAGGATCTGTCATTGATGAGAAAATCAAAGCTGTCGGTCATCAAAGTCCATTAATGGTCAGTGAAATACTTAAAAACTACCATTATCGTACCTTAGCCATAAAAGTTAACTATGCTAAAGATGGCGTGTTAAAAACACAATCTCATTTCAAAGGCTATAACCCTGATTTTCAATCTGGTCGCCCAATCAACATAAACGTAGCCATTGAAGATAATATTCTTGAACTTATTAGAACAATTAACATGCTAAATGCTTCAAATGTCGAGCAAAAAATTAGTGAGCATTTTAACCACCCATAGCATTAAAGGTTATCAGCATGAACTATTTTCAAGCAACACTGCACCAGCCCAATTTGCATTACGTATTTGCTATTATCATCGTTCTATTGCTTATTGGGTGTACGCCAACCATACAAGTTGCAGCATCAGACAAACCAATAGAGGTTAATCTTAATGTTAAAATTGAACATGAAATCAAAATAAAAGTTGATCGAGAAATAGAACAATTATTTGATAATAAAGCCGTCTTTTAATGGTTTTTGTCATTCAATATTAAGGTAACCTTATGAAATCGTCATCCCTTTACGCTGTGTTACTTGGCGGTTATTTACTGTTGTTCAATTCAAGCACTGTACTTGCAATTACATTGCAGCAAGCCAAACAACAAGGCTTAGTCGGTGAAACAAACACGGGCTTTATTGCTGCGATTAAATCGAGTAATAACGCTGATGTAAGTCGACTTATAAACTCAGTTAATAGCCATAGACAAGAGACATACCAAGCCATTAGCCAATCGCATGATTTATCTCTAAGTACCGTCAAACAGCGGGCGTACCATAAAGCGATAGAAAAAACCCAAGCCGGTCATTTTTATCAAAACAGCCACGGTTCATGGCAAAAAAAATAACAATCAGCATCAATGAATATTCAATATCCCTTAACCCTCGTTTAAAAATATTTAACTAAACTAAATAGAATGACGTGCGTATAATTCGAGATCTTATAAATAACCCATCTCAACCATAAAAATGACCCTAAATCAAAAAATTAGAAACTTACGTCCTGCTGATATTATATTTATATTAGCTGCAATAATATGTTTAGCGCCTTTCATTAGCTCACCCATTGCATTAATTCTTGGTTTTACTTTAGCCAGCTTTGGTTTCGTACCGACCCAATTTAATCTTGCTGCTCTAACCAAAAAACTTTTGTCATACTCCATTATTGGTTTAGGGTTTGGAATTAATTTAAACGAAGCCATTGAAGCGAGCCGTCAAGGATTAGGGCTTATTATCTCTTCTATTTTCTTTACTTTATTTTTGGGTTGGCTAGCAACGCACTTTTTAAAGTTGGATAAAAAAACCGGCCATTTAATCGCTGCGGGTACGGCTATTTGTGGTGGTAGTGCCATTGCTGCGGTATCGCCTGCCATTAATGCGCGTGATGACCAAACCTCATTAGCATTAGCCACTGTATTTGTACTCAACGCCATGGCGCTTTTCCTTTTCCCTGCGGTTGGGCATTTATTAGAAATGAGTCAACATGCCTTTGGTACTTGGGCTGCCATTGCCATTCATGATACATCATCAGTAGTAGGTGCGGCGGGCTCTTATGGGGATGAAGCACTAAAAACTGCGACAACATTAAAACTGGCACGTGCACTATGGATCATTCCTGTCGCGTTTGGCAGTGCTTTAATGTTTAAAGGTGACAGTAAGAAAATCAGTATTCCTTACTTTATTGTGTTTTATTGCCTAGCTATCTTAATTGCGCATTTTATTCCACAATTTCACTCAACCTATATTCTTATCTTTGATGCATCAAAACGTTTATTAGTAGTGTGCCTATTTTTAATTGGCTCAGGTATAACCGTCAGCAAATTACGCAATGCAGGACATAAGCCTTTATTACTGGGTGTTATCCTTTGGTTAGCAATTGGTACTGCATCATTGACTTACATTGAGCTATTTCTTTAATAAACAAGCGTTACATTTATAACACCCTTCTAAGCCAGATATAGTATCTGGCTTTTTTTATCTCACTCGCGTCACAAATTTTTCATTGATATAATTTTTATTTCCTCTGCTGAGTGATTTCATCCATAAAGTTAAGTATTTTAGACTTTTAATGCTAAAAATATATGATGCCATTACTGATCTTTTTATTTTTCTTAACACGGATGTAATTAATGAAAACGCCAAAATTAAAACTGATGTCAGCTTTAATCTCATCATTATTAGTGATGGGCTGCGATGAAAAATCCCCAACTGTTAGTGCAGATACTATTTATAGTGGCGGTAATATTATTACCATGAACGATGCTCAACCTTCTGTACAAGCCATTGCAATTAAAGACGGAAAAATTATTGGTGTTGGTGATACAGCTATAATTAACCAAACCTTTAAATCCCCAAATACCGAACTGATCGACTTAAAAAATAACAGCTTATTGCCTGGCTTTATCGATGCTCATAGTCATTATTTCAATTCATTACAAGTTGCTAACCAAGCTCAAGTTTATGCGCCACCATCAGGTACAGGTAAAGATGTTGACAGCATTCTTGCCGCTATTAAGCAATATGCTGATGAACATAAGATCCCTAAGGGCGAATTGATTATTGCTTATGGCTATGATGATACTGTTATGCCAAATGGTCGCTTACTCAATCGCGACGATATCGATAAGGTATTTCCTGACAACCCAGTCCGTATCGATCATGTCTCTATGCACGGTACGGTACTTAACAGTCTTGCTTTAAAAAAATATGGTTACAGTGATAAAACAGTCACCCCTGCTGGTGGCGTTATCGTTCGTAAACAAGGCACCAATGAACCGTTTGGGTTAATCATGGAAACAGCGTATCTTCCTGTTCTTGCCCAAGCAGAAGTCATGTCACCAGAAGATGAAATTAAAGCCACTAAAGCTGGGCAACAACTGTATGCTCAAAATGGTATAACTACCGCTCATGAAGGAGCAACCCATTTAAATCAGTTTGAAACCATCAAACGTGCTTCTGATGCTAATGCCAATATTATAGATATTATTGTTTATCCTTTTATTACCGATATTGATGCTATTTTAACTAAATACCCTATCGATCAATGGCTGCAATACAACAATCGTTTTAAAGTCGGTGGTATTAAAGTCACCATTGATGGTTCGCCTCAGGGTCGTACTGCACGATTTACAACGCCCTATTTAACGGGAGGCCCTGCGGGAGAAAAAAATTGGATGGGTGAATTGACCTTTCCCCAAGATACAATCAACAAAATGGTAAAAAAAGTCTATGACTTAAACGTACCTTTAAATTTACATGCCAACGGTGATGGCGCTATTGATGCATTTTTTAAAGCACACCAATCCGCAGCTAAAGGCGATCTAAACAAAGATCGTGACATTACAATGATTCATGCGCAATTTGCACGTAAAGATCAATTGAGTAAATTTATAGAATATAAGATAAGTCCTTCTTTCTATACCTTACATACCTATTATTTTGCAGATGCACACCTCAACAATCGTGGTAAAGAGCAGACTGACTACATTAGTCCAATGCGAGATGCCATTGATATCGGTCTTCACCCAACCAATCATACTGACTTTGTTGTTGCACCTTTAGATCAAATGATGATGCTTTCATCGGCTGTAAATCGATTATCACGAAACAATCAAGTTATCGGAAAATCACAGCAAGTCACACCACTGGAAGGGTTAAAAGCAATGACCATTTGGGCTGCTGAACAATATAACGAAGATATGAACAAGGGCTCTCTTGAAGTGGGAAAACTTGCTGATATGGTTATTCTTAATAATAACCCCCTCACCATTGAGCCCACTAAAATTAAAGATATTAAGATTGTCGAAACCATCAAAGAAGGCAGGACTATTTACTCAAACCTGTAAATATAAATACGGTTAAGATACTGACAGCCTAATCCGCCGTCTTTCATAATCAAAAAAAACCTCTATTCTTCAATGTCCAACATGAAGATATAAAGGTTTTTTATTTAATCTACTTTATTTTTTACGTTGTATTTACCTTGTTTTTTACAAGACAAAACTTGCGAAAATAAAGCCAAAGATAATACTAAATACCATGCTTAATAAACCTGGAATCATAAAGCTATGGTTAAAGATGTAACTACCAATCTTTGTTGTGCCAGTACGGTCAAAATCAATTGAAGCAATAATAGGGCCGTAGTTAGGAATAAAGAAGTAACCGTTAACCGCAACGAATGTCGCAATAATAACTTCAGGTGGTAAACCAAGTGTAATACCAACTGGCACAAGTACCGCTGTTGTTGCACCTTGGCTATTAACCATCACAGATAATGCAAATAGAGCAAATGCAAACGTCCATGGTGCAACTTCTACTAAGCCAGACACAGCCTCTTTCACCATTTCACTGTGACCAGCGATAAATGTGTCACCTAACCATGCAATACCAAAAATTGCTACAATCGCACGCATACCAGCATGGAAAACAGATCCTTGTGTGATCACATTACCGTCAGGCTTACAGATCAAGATGATCAAAGCTGCAATAGCTAACATCACGATCTCGATCGTGTGTGCCATGCCCATTGCAGATCCATTAAAGTTAGGACGTAGTCCAGGGAACGCACCCATAATAACAACAGCTAACGCACCAAATAAGAATAGACCAACCGCTTTCTTTGCTGCTGGTTTAATAACGATCTCTTCTACTTTAACTTCTTGTTCCATTTCTTTACGGAAAGCAGGATCTTGCATACGGCGTTGATATTCTGGGTCATCTTTTAGATCTTTACCCATTTTATTAACGACAACACACGCTAATGCTAAACCACAGAATGTGCCTGGGATAGTTACCATTAATACATCAGCTAATGTAATACCTTGAGGCTCAAGAAAAGCAACTAAAGCAACAACAGCCGCAGCAATCGGGCTTGCAACAATCGCAAACTGAGATGCGATAACAGCCATACCAAGTGGGCGTTCTGGACGAATGCCACTGCGACGGCTCACTTCAGCAATAACAGGTAATACAGAGTAAGCAACATGACCTGTACCCGCTAAAAAAGTGAACATATAAGTCACTAGCGGCGCTATAAATGTAATATGACGAGGATTTTTACGAAGAATATTTGACGCAATTTTAATTAAGTATTCAAGACCACCCGCCGCTTGCATTGCAGCCGCAGCCGCAACAACTGCCATGATCATTAACATTACATCAATTGGTGGACTGGTTGGTTGCAAGCCAAAAACAAAGCTTAGAATTGCAAGGCCGATACCCCCCATTACACCCAAACCGATACCACCGATTCGTGCACCCACTAAGATACATACCAATACAATCAAAAATTCAATAATAAACACATCTATACTCCCTAATAACAGCGTTTACATTACTGATGTAATATTCAGTAAAAATTCGTGCTGATAATAAAGTTTATATAGAAGCAATAATTAGCACCTAATCACATTTTATTAAAATATATATCAATAAAAGTATGAATATAAACGATTAACTGGTTGTATGTTCTGTTTTATTTGCATAATTGTTGCGTTATTGTATTTGCTTTTACCTATTATTCCTTGTGGAGTTATCTCACTCTCCATAGGAATAACATCTTATTAGGGCTTAATTTTTATTTTTACAGAAGGAATTAATTACTCATTCGACTTATATCGGGGCTGTGATTCACACACCTTTAACCATACAACAGTGAATAAAATAGCAAATGCGCTTAAATCACATAATGCACTGATAAACCCTGTCGTAACTAAAGAAATTGCCACCAATAACATTGCAGCGACGGTTGCCATAATCAGTCGTTTACGGTCATGTATTCTAAGTAACCATGCTTTCATAAAAACGATCCATTCAAAACTCAGCTTGTTATTAATATGTTAACTAATGATTTGAGTTTTAAAAATACCGTTTCCCTCTATGAAAGAGTAAAAAAATATATGCCCTATTTAAACATCAATTATTCAAGAGAATATAACCTATTCTCATTTGGAATAGTTGACTTGATTAAAAAACATACATTTAACCTGTAATCTGTAATTATCATGTCAATTATTTGCCGTTTTTCGCTACAATACATTCTAAGTATAAAGACATTTGTTAATAGTGATATTTGCGTCATGAAAAGTCATGAATACTGCTACCACATTTACAAATTATTAAATATTCTTCGGAGAAAACAATGACATCTCGTCCATTAAAGGCAGCAGTTGTATTAGGTCTATTCGCATTATCTGGTTGTGCTTCATCTGATAGCCCTTGTGATTCTGGTTACCTGTTACCGTCTAAAGTTGATAGCGCAAACCTACAGTGTCAACAACAACCAGTAGAAACATCAGCACCAATTGAAACTGTTGCTCCTGAAACAACAGTAACTAACGAGCCAGTTATTGATAGTGATTACATTAATAATGATGATGCACATCTTGCTGATGAAGAATCAATGACCAACGATCAAGCGTTTGGCGATATTAACCCTTCACACTTTACCATTCAGATTTTAGCATTAAGTGAAGAACGTAACCTACGTGGTTACCTTCAGCCAATCACTAGCGATCAACCAATTTGGGTTAACTGGAAACATGCACTAGGTCGTAACTGGTATGCAGTTACTTACGGTAATTTTGCAACCCGTGAAGAAGCAAAACAAGCAATTCAAACATTACCAGCAACTGTTCAAGCGCAAGGTCCATTCGTATTAAGCTTTGCTGCTGTTAAAGCTGATAAAGAAGGTCAAGTGTACCAATTACGTTAATCGTATAACGACACTTCTTGCTGCAACCAATGCTGTAGCCAAAAAAAACCAGACACTCAGTCTGGTTTTTTATTTGTTAACGATTATTGAATCATTAACTATTAGTCATCTTGGCTTACATCAGTATTGCGTTTTTTCTTAGGGATAAAGACATCATTACCCACAGCTTGGTTTTCGTAAAAACGCTTATCAACTCTTTTCTTCGCTTTAGGTGCTTGCGTTTGTTTAGCAGTACCCGTTTTATTCGTTGTTGTTTTCTTAACAATCTTCTTCTTCGGTGCCGGTTTAAGACCTTTAAACTTACCAACTAAGCCTTCGATTGTTGTGAACTCAATCTTTTGTTTCAAGAATGCTTCAACCGCTTTAAAGCTCTTCCAGTCTTTAGGACCAACTAATGAAACAGCATCACCTTTGTTACCGGCACGACCAGTACGGCCCACACGGTGAACATATTCTTCAGCATGTTTTGGCATATCAAAGTTAATAACAAGCGATACGCTATCAATATCTAGACCACGAGAGGCGATATCTGTTGTCACAAGAATCTTATGACAATTACGCTCAAACTGGCTCATGATGTTATTACGTTGCGATTGATTCAAGTTACCGCTTAGTGCAACAGCTTTTAATTTACGTTCATTTAACTCAGCGGTTAGACGATCGGTATCAGCACGTGTTGCAGTAAAGATAATAACTTGATTGTAATCTTCTACTTCTAACACTTTATCAAGCAATGCTTGTTTATGATCTAAGTGATCACACAAAATAAAGCGTTGAGTAATATCTGTGTGTTCTTCTGCTGAGTGGCCAATTGAAATGCGCTTAGGGTTATCTAACATTTCAGAAGCCATATCAAGAACATCAACATGGTCCATCGTGGCTGAGAACATCAATGTTTGACGGCGACGGTGGTTAGCCGCTTCGTTAATACGACGTAGTTGAGGTTCAAAGCCCAGATCAAGCATACGGTCTGCTTCATCAAGAATCAGCATTTCTAAGCCATCAAGATGTGTACTGCGGTGCTCAAGGTGATCAGCAAAACGACCAGGAGTTGCAACAACAAACATCGGATCATTACGTAATGCTTTTACTTGGTCGTTGAAGTTTTCACCGCCAACAATCAATGTGCCATCGTACGGTGTTCCCGCATTAAGCGTGCGTAACTGTGCAAAAATTTGTTTTGCTAATTCACGCGTTGGCGTCAAAATTAGAACACGAGGATCACGACGAGTAAATGGCTTGCTACGGTACATACGTTGCATCGCAGGTAATAAAAATGCCAGAGTTTTACCGGAACCCGTTTTCGACGATGCCAAAATATCTTTGCCTGCAATAGCAACAGGGACTGCCGTTTGTTGAATTTCGGTTGCTCGATCAAACGCCAAATGAGTCAGTTTCTTTAATAGGCGTGGGTCTAAGCCAAGATCTTTAAAATGCAAAATGATGCTCCGGTAAAAACAACTCAGATTATGAGTGTGTACTGTCAAATATGATGAATATCACAATATTGTGAAAACATTAGTTGGAAATTATAACACAAACCAATTTTAAAAAACCTAAAATAACGCACCTCACCTGCGTTAACATATTGATAATCTTTATTGCTATAACTACATCAAAAACGTTATCCTTTGGATCAATACTAATGATAAGGAATTGAAATGATTAGGAACAAATACCCCAAATGGTTAGCGCTGTGCTATATCATCTTTTTTATTGCGCTTGGCCTTAATCCTGCTTTTCGTGCAGTATGGATTGCAGAAGCTATTCCTCTCGTCATCGTATTTTTATTTTTAGTGATCAGCTACCGTTATTTTGTGTTTAGTAACCTTGCTTACACGTTAATGGCAGTATGGCTGGTATTACATAATATTGGTGCCCATTACACGTTTGCAAATGTCCCTTTTGATTGGATTAACCACCTTCTAGATTCAAACCGTAATCAGTTTGATCGCTTTGCACATTTTTCAATTGGTTTATATGCATTTCCAGTCGCCGAATTTTTAGTACGTAAAGGCCATTGCAAACCAATCATTGCTGCACTCTTTGGTTTATTTGCCATTATGGCAACAGCCGCCGCTTATGAAATTGTTGAATGGTGGTATGCCGCCAGTGCTGGTGGCGAAGCAGGTATTGAGTTTCTAGGATCCCAAGGTGATATTTGGGATGCGCAAAAAGACATGCTAGCCGATACTCTTGGTGCTATTGCTAGTTTGATCATCTTCTTTGTAGCGAAACCCTATGCTACCACTAATAAACATTATTAATGTCTATTCTTTCCTCATAAAAAAAGGCGCTAAATTAGCGCCTTTTTATTTAATCCAATCTAGAATTACTCTGCGTCAGGGTAACCATCTGGATTTGTTGACTGCCAACGCCAAGTATCTTGCGTCATATCATCAAGTGTTAGTTTTGCTTCCCAATGCAATTCAGCTTTTGCTTTCGCAGGATCAGCCCAACATTCAGCAATATCACCAGCACGACGTGGTGCAATCTTATAAGGCACTTCTACACCAGAAGCTTTTTCAAATGCTTTTGCCATTTGCAATACACTGTTACCGTTACCAGTACCTAAATTGTAAATGTGTAAGCCTGCTTCACGGCCTTTGTGTGTTAATGCTGCAAGGTGACCATCAGCAAGATCAACCACGTGAATGTAGTCACGCACACCTGTACCATCAACTGTTGGGTAGTCGTTACCAAAAACAGATAAGAACTCACGACGACCAACAGCTACTTGAGAAATAAATGGCATCAAGTTGTTAGGAATACCTTGTGGATCTTCACCCATAGTGCCTGATTTATGCGAACCTACTGGGTTAAAGTAACGCAGTAATGTCACACTCATTTCAGGATATGCATGTTGAATATCAGCAAGACACTCTTCTACCATTAGCTTACTACGGCCATATGGGTTAGTTGCACTTGTTGGAAAATCTTCAGTGATCGGCACAGATGCAGGATCGCCATAAACTGTTGCTGATGAGCTAAAGATAATTGCATTAACACCAGCGGCACGCATCGCTTCAACAAGCACTAATGTACCACTAACATTATTGTCGTAATACTCTAGTGGCTTTTCTACTGACTCGCCTACGGCTTTTAGTCCCGCAAAGTGAATTACCGCATCGATATCATTTTCAGCAAAAACACTGTCTAAAAATTTACGATCACGAATATCACCTTTATAGAATGCAGGTGTTACGCCAGTTAAGTTATTAATGCGCCCTAATACGGTTTCTTTACTGTTATACAAATTATCAACAATAATTGGGGTCATACCCGCTTCAATCATTTGTACACAAGTATGACTACCAATGTAGCCCATACCACCAGTAACTAATACACGCATAGTGTCTCCTAGTCGTTAATACGTAGTTTCGATCTAAATATTAATACATATTTCGTATGGCAATAATACGATTATATATAAAAATTTATTATAGAAAAAGATTATGCTATCGATTGTTTTCTTTAGCAACATACTGATTAACATAAAATTGAATTTTGACATAATGCTAACTCAAAAAACAAATACAGACTTCACATTTTTATTATTAGCTATGAATATTCTTACCAACAACAATAAAACATCGTATAATTAGTTCGTTTTTCAATTATTAGAGCAACCTATGAAACGATTCATACATTATTTTATCCTTTTATGGACATTAGTTTTCATGACTACTGGCTGTGAAGTTGTTCGTTGGAAAACAGAACACGATCAGTCATCTTTAGAGAAAGAAGGCTTTAGCAAGCACCAAATAACACTCAAAGAAGGCGGTAAACTAACCTATTGGGAAGGTGGTCAAGGTCAGCCTCTATTATTATTGCATGGTTTTGGCGGTACTGCGGCTGCGACATGGAAAGCTGAAATGTTACAGCTGAGTAAAAAGTACCATGTAATTGCACCCGATTTACTCTGGTTTGGTGAATCATACAGTGATAATGCCGCACAACTCTCAACCCAAACGAATGCTATTTGGCAATTAGTTGATACGTTACAGCTAAAGAAAGTAGATGTCGCGGGTATTTCTTATGGTGGTTTTATCACCTATGACATGATGTTGACACCTGAACGCATCAATAAAGCGGTGATCATTGCTAGCCCAGGCCCATTATTTAGTGATGACGATTTAGATGATTTAGTTAAACGCACAGGTATTAACTCGCCAGAAGAGTTATTTGTGCCCAACAGTGGTGATGATGTTAAACGTCTTTATGACAACGTATTTATTGAGAAAAAGCGCATCCCTGATTTTATTGCAAATCAAATTTACCTTGATTACTTTTCGCAATGGAAGCCACAACGAACACAATTAATTAAAACATTGCCTAATGACAGAGATCGAATCCAACAATATGATCCTAAAAAACTGCCTCAAGCGCTTATTATATGGGGACAAAATGACCAAATATTTCCGCTTAATAGTGGCATAAAACTAAGTAAATATATTCAAGCACCTATCATTGTATTACCAAAAACAGCACATGGTATTACTAACGAGCAACCTCAAATAACAGCTGATTTGATTGATAATTTCTTATCATCGTTATAAATCTAAATATAGCTGCAATAAAAAAGAGAAGCCGACCACGCTTCTCTTTTTTTATTTATTATGATTTTTGTTGTAAATAAACAAAGATTTCATCTTTTAATAACAGCTTTTCTTTTTTCAATTGTTCAATGAGCGTTTCATCAAAACCATTTGCGGAAGTCATTACATTAATTTCATCATCTAATTCATTATGCTTTTTAAATAGACGATCAAAATGCACATCATGACCTTTTAGTGATGTAATTAAGCTTCTATATTCTGGAAACATTGTCGCTCCTACTCATTTTAAAACACACTTTATTTATACTAAACTAGAATAATTATTCATGGGAGTAGATCTCATTTTTAATCATTCAAGCTAAAAAGTTTGTATTCTCATAAATAGACATCATAGATAAAATCCATTTTTATACTTTCCATATCATACAGTTACACCTAAAAACCACGTCTTTCGCATTCATTACGATAACAAGATCTCTTTTTAAAATATTATTTTACATTAAAGTTAAAAAATAATTAGACATCAATCACAATACTGATATGCTTCCAAAAAAAATGTACAATGTGTTGTATTTGTCCAAATGTTGTTATAAAGGTTTTTTCATATCATGGTTACATTGATTAAAAGTACTCAGCTGCAAGCTACAAACTTTGCCTATATTGAACTGAGTGAGAAAACATTAAAAAAACAACTTTCTTTATTATTTCCTTTTGCTGGCGCCATCTGTGCCATTATTGCCTTTACTTATTTCGTCTCACAACAAGCACATTATTTTACTGTCGTCGGTATACTCGGTATGACATTGTGCTACACCCTTGCAGCATTAAATCGAACCCTCTTTTCTGCCACTATTCTTTTTTGGATCTTTTTAATCGCTACTACACTTATTTGCTCAACTGGTTTTTATTTTACTGGTGCTCGTCATATCAGTAATACCATCGGCTTAACAATTCCATTATTAAGTTTTTTCGCTTTACAAATCAGAACGGCTGCTTGGTATAGTACTATTTTTGGGCTGTTGTATATCATATTGAGTGTGTCCGAAATAACGAACAAACATATGCAGATTTCATCTGCCCTTCAAAACATATGTGCATATTCTATTATCTTTGTCATGGCCTTTTTATTATCTCGTCATCGTTATGATGCTATTTTGCAAGTGAAAAGAACCACTACCAATGATTTCCTCACCGGTTTACTCAATCGTGAAGGGTTACTGCCCCTGTATCAAAACGAATCATCTCGTTGTAAGCGTTATCGCCGCGATATTTCAATGTTATTAATAAATATTGATAAATTTAGAGAAGTAAATGACCGATTTGGACTTGATGCTGGTGATAAAACACTCATGATGATGGCTAAATTCCTACGTGAAACCTGTGGGGATAATATGCATATTGCTCGTTTAAGCAGCCAAGAGTTTTGTATCATTATTCCAGATGCCGATATTCAAGCAGCGGAACAATTTGCCATCAAAATTCGTGATGAAATTAGTCAGTGGATATTAGAACTAACGACTGGACACCAAATAAAGATCACCGTAAGTATCGGTATTACTAACATTGAATATCAAGATTTTAGCTATGACTACATCAAAGCCGAAAGTGCATTGATGCGGGCAAAACGTTGGGGCTATAATCAAATAGCAACCAACGATTAGAGAATAGTAATGAACATAAAAAAACACTACCAATGGAAATGTTTTAGTATTGAAGAACAACCGCATTTGCTACCCGATGGCAGAGAAATAGCCTGTACTAGTATAAAACATCCTGGCGCTGTGATTATTATTCCAATAGATCATAATGGTGATCTGGTACTTGTTCATCAATACCGTCCAGCAGTCAGCCAATGGCTATATGAATTTCCAGCAGGCACGCTTGAAGTAAAAGAAGACATTTTCATTTGTGCACAACGTGAATTAGCAGAAGAAACTAACCTCGCAGCTAGCCAATGGCACCCTCTTGGTCAATTACTTCCAGCGCCTAGTTTTTGTGATGAAATACAGTATTTATATGTTGCTCAAGGGCTATCAGCAACCGAAGGCCAACTAGATGATGATGAAATCATTAATGTTGTGACATTATCTGTCGCTGAAGTAGAACAAAAAATTGCAGATAACCACATCCAAGACAACAAAACCTTAGCGGCTTTTTTAAAGGCACGGATTTCAGGCTTTATTTAAAAAAAATAAATATAAACATATTGCGATATTCGATAATAAATAGCGCAATATGTTTAATCTCGCTCATATCTGAAAAATTACTATTCACACAAATACATCGCGTTAAGCTTCATTTCAGTTTATAAAAGCATTTTTACGAGATGAACTATCGTGTCTTTCTTACTCGCTTTGATATTCTCCCTTTCATCAAATCTCGATAATTTCGTTATTGGTCTAACTTATGGCGTAAAGAATGAAAGGATCCCATTGGTCTCTAATGCAATCATTGCTTTTATTACTGCATTAGTTACCTTTATCTCTATGCTTGGTGGACAATTAGTAACCCAGCTGATCCCTCATCAAGTCTCTAATGAATTAGGTTCTGTGATTTTCATTTTAATGGGAACGTGGTTCATTTGTGCCGATATGCTAAAAAAACAGCAACAAAAAGAAGAAAAGCAAAGCACTGTGCTAAATTTTAAAGGTGCAGTAATGCTAGGTTTATTACTTTCAATTAATAATATTGGCGTGGGTATTTTAGGTAGTATTACTCATCTTAGTATTTATTTGGTTGTCGCACTGACCTTTATTACAGGCATGATGCTCACTTATGCTGGTAACAATATTGGCGATAGTGTGATAGGAAAAATGGTGGGAAAATATAACGATTTGATCTCTGGCGGGTTACTGATTTTATTAGGTATTCTGTCTTTGTTCTTTTCGTTTTAAAACAAATACACTTAAATAGTATGAAGCCCAGCAATTATCTCGTAAAACAACAATCTGGGCTTCTATTTCTAAGATTATAATTTAATCTGCCAGCGTTTTAGTGGCTCGCTATGATTAATACCAACACGACCCCAACGATCAACACTATCAACAATGAGTACAGATGTACCTTTAGGCAATAAAGCCTGCTGAGATAAGGTTAATTTTTTTGTACTCAATAACCACAATGCTTTATCTTCTGCTAACAATGTTGTCAGTTTTTGTTTATCTGCTACTGTCCACTCAAGTTCAGGTTTGGTTAAACGATCCACAACAAAGAGCTGGTTACCAGACGCGAAATCTTCAAGCTCAGTTGATAATAAGACTACTGAATCAATTTCTGCATCCATTAGCACTTGTTGTTGAGCATTAATCAACTTACGAACATCCCCCATCAGTTGCTGTTGATTTTGTTCAATTTGTTGCGCTTTATTCGGCCATAAACGCTGTAAATCATCACTTACAATAGCAGCCATTCGACTTAAATTTGTCGGATTTAACCACGAATACATTGATACTGAACCGTCATCTAAACGCAATGCTGCAATACCTTGCCCTTGTGGTGAAATCGCCTGTGATGCATCAATTTCAATAATATTAATATTGCCTTGGCGGGCATAGATATAAAGTGGGTCTTGCGGCCAAACAGCGCCTAATGTCACGACAGCTTGTGCATCTTTACTGGCCTCTTGCGTTACAATGTCACCTTTTGAAGCAAACCAATTCGGTAATCGTGACACACCGTAACGTTTAGGAGGCAGATATTTTGTCGTTATACCTGTGTCATGGGTCAGTTCAGATGCCAACATATAAGTTACGGGCGTTGCAGTTAAAATATCCTCTGCTTTTGCTGAATGACTATAACTGCTGCCGCTCACAATAATAGCAACAGCACAAACCGATTGAATCAGTGAACGTATTGGGTGAAGCTGGAGATGACTCATGATGATTCCTTAAACAAAATACAGCAACTACCCTTTACGAACAATGCGGTAACAGGTGGCGATTAAAAAGAACGTAGCAGCAACAATAATAATTGCCGCTCCTGATGGAATAGGTAATTTAAGCTCCATCGGTAAAATAGTACCAATCACACAACTTATGGTCGCTAATAACGATGACAACAAAACAAAGCTACCCATATTTTTAGTCAATAAACGTGCTGTTGCACCAGGAATAAGCAGTAAAGCACCGACCAGCACCGCCCCCACAATTTTAACGGATGCAATAGTGACGAGGGTTATCATGATCACAAACAGATAATCATAAAAATTCGTTTTATAACCTCGAATACGTGCAATGTCAGGGCTGATACAAGTTAATAATATTCGGTTAAATGTTGGTATGAGCACCATAATAATTAAACTACAGCTTATTAATAACACCCATAAATCTTGATCTGTTACGGTTAGAATTGAACCAAACAGAACATTTTCTAACATATGAATATTGATTTTTCGCGCCACATACATCAATAATGCAGCACCAACGGCTAATGCTAACGCTAAAAATACACCGACTAACGTATCGTAAGGCACATTAGTTCGATTACGAACAAAGTGCAGCAGTAACGCGAAGATCATGCAAAAACTAAATAAACCGATAAAGGGATTTTCTGGCGGTTCACCTAATAACACTCCTAATGCGATCCCTGTTAATGCCGCGTGACCAACTGCCTCAGAGAAAAAGGCTAGTCGCTTAGCAATAACTAAAGTACCCAACCCTCCGAGTAATGGACCTAATAACAGTGCGGCAACGATAGCATTAACCATAAAGACATATGAAAAGCTGTCACTTAACAATCCCGCATCAACCCCCAGTTGTGCCCAATGACGTAATAACTCCATTACGCAACCTCGTGTTGATTTGCCACAATTGGCGCATGACTGTAATGATTAAATAACCGTTCAATTTTTTCAGGAACCAGCACTTCAGAGTGATGACCAGAATCAACAACGATACGATTAACCACATGTACTTGCGCATCAAGGCGTCGAACTGCGGTTACATCATGATGAACCGCTAATACAGTTTTTCCTTGCGCAACAAATTCATGAATTAATGATTCTAAATAACGAACTCCTTGCTCATCCATGCCCGTTGTCGGTTCATCAAGCACTAATAAATCAGGATCATCCAATAACGCTTGAGCAAACAAAACCCGTTGCTGTTCACCACCAGATAATTGCCCCATGCGTCGATCAGCACGATTGGCCATACCGACACGTTCTAGTTGGCTTAATGCAAACAACTTATCTTGTTGACGTTTACGCCAAAACAAAGGAGAACGGGTTAAATTTAATAAAATAAAATCCATCACTGTTAACGGTAAACTTTGTTCAAACATCGCTTTTTGCGGCACATAACCAACGGAGCCGGGTTTACCATTATTGGCAGCATCATTCCATAAAATATCAACGTTGCCTTTGAACGGTGTTAAACCTAAAATTGACCGTAATAACGATGTTTTCCCACCACCATTAGGCCCCATCACAACATGGCATTGCCCTGCTTCAAAACTATGGTTGATGTTAGATAAAATATGGGTTTCACCGTATTGCAGCTCAAGGTTTGCAATCTCAATGCGAGGACCAAAACTCATGCTTGATCCTTACTAACAGCAAATTGCATTGCTTCAACTAATGTGGTTAAGTTTTGCTGCATCTCAATTTCTACTTTATTCGCTTCATATTCGCCGTGCGTCATATGTGAAAAACGGTATAACTTCACTCCCGTTGCTTTTTCTATGGTGTCGACGTAACGATTAGGCATATTTAATTCATAAAACAATACATCAATACCTGATTGCTTTATTTTTTCGATGGTTTCTTGTAATTGACTCGCACTGGGTTCAACACCATGTGCTGGTTCAATCACTGCCGCGACATCAACACCAAATTCTTGTAATAAATAACCGTAAGCATTATGCGTTGTCGCAACTTTCATTCCTGAAGTATCTAAATCACCAAGTGCAAGCATGGCTTTACGTTTCATTAATCGAAATGTTTTTGCATAACTACGGGCATTTTTTCGGTATTCCGCAGCATTGTCAGGATCAAGCTCAGCCAACTTATTCGCAATGGTATACACTTTTTGAATCGTGGTTGATAAACCAACAAAGGTATGAGGGTTTACCGCACCATCACCTACAGACTGCCCCATTGCAGGTAGTAACGGCACATCATTGTTGGCTTTAATAACCACAAAATCATCACGTTGAGCCGCATCAATCACTTTCAGAGCAAAGTCATCGTGACCAATACCATTAACAACAATTACATCCATTTGTTTTAAACGACGTAAATCATTAGGTTGTGGTAAATAGTTATGCGGATTAAAACCTGCATCAACTAGAGGAAGAATATCGGCCTTATCGCCAACGACCGCTTTAACGTAACTATAATAAGGCTGCAATGTGATACCGATAGTTAATTTTTCAGCGGCAATACTCGAAAAGCTTGCGAATAATGCAACAGCTGTTAATGCTGTTTTAATGACTATTTTCATAATATTTTTACTTCAATGTTAAGAAATGAATACACCGCAAGCAATACACGATAAGTAAAACAAAAGAGGTTAATGCGCTAACGCTTGTTTATTACTGTCGTGATTAAACACAATCTGTGTCCAACCTTGATTAATCAATTGTTGCGGTTCAAAAGCACCATCATTGTTAGTGAACAGTGGTGTTGTCTGTTTAGAAAGAGCCAACCAAATATCAGGTTCAGGGCGACTGCTATTAAGAATAACGGAAGATGCCCCCTGATTGTCACGGCGCAAACCTTGATAAATTGCATCATTAATATGCTGCCACTGATGGCGGCCTTTACGCTCCCAACTTTTATCTTCAATAAATGGCGCTAACCATAATTCAGATAACTCAGCCATATTTGGCCAATGATTCTGATGTTCAAATTCACGGCTATCTTGATGTAAATTCCGAATTTCTTCATGTGCCAAACGCAACTCAGCTACCATCGCGAGTTCTTCTGAACTTAACTCAGTGACCGCAATTTGATGAGCATCCAATGGTTGTATTTTTGTTTTATTTTGGTGATACGGTAACAACACCGTGGCAAGTAACAGGATAGAAACGATAATACCGCCAACCCATTTCCCTTCCTTACTGCCATTATCTGAAGATACGGCTTGGCGGATCATTTTTCTTTAATCTCAACAACATCGACTTCTACTGGACTTTCATGCCCGGAATCAAACACTAAATAGAAATCAGTTTCAGGTTTAGAAAATTCAGCAATAGAACGTTTATCGGTGTTTACTTTAGCAATCAAATTATCATCGTAATCATACATATTAACGTTGTAATCAACTGCTTTACTGCCATCACTGTAGCCGGTTTCACATGCCACTTTATCGCTTTCAAACCAACAACTCATTAATGGAAAATGTGCATGAGCGGCACTTGAAAATAATCCTAACGTTAAGATTGATAACGTGATCATCGGTAACTGCTTTTTCATAACAACCTCAAACCTGCCCATGTAGTGGGTGTAGGTTACACATTGTGGGTAAAGGTAACGTGCTGTATCTAGATCAGAAACAGCACATTGATAAATAGTTAGTGTAGCGATGCTTCAAAAGTGATATGCACGTTAACGTTAGCAGTATCTACCATTGGGTTATTAGCAACATCACCGCGGTAGTTCGCTTTCATAATATAGCGACCCGCAATTTCAGGTGTGAAAGTCACCTTACCGTCTTTATCACTGATAACATCAATCTGTTGTTGATGATTACGGTATAACGTTCCTTCACGGGTTACTTCCGCTACAACGCCTGCTTGTGGTTTACCATTAAAGTAAAATTGGAATGTCACTGGCTCACCCTCAATAATATCGGCTGGGTGAGTGATCGGAAGCAACTCTAAATATTTGCCAGTAATCTCCATTGCCTTAGTGCTTGGCTTACCTACGGTTACGTATGTTTCAGCACGGGTGTAACCCACTTGAGTGACAACGTCACGTGATTTTGGTGGTAATACAGCATCACGCTCAACTTTGTTAGCTGCGATCCATTTCACAGTGTCACGACGACCCGCTTTGTATTGAGTAAAATATACTGGCGTCTGATTTACTTGAATTTTATGTGTGCCTTGCTCTTCAAAGTAAAAATCAAAAATAGCACGACGTTTACCACGAATAGTAAAATTAGGACGCTCATTACGCCCATCAGGCATGATTACTTCAGCTGTTTCTGTACTTGCTGGCTTATCATAAACAAACGTGCCATGTGACGCGGTAACATCAAAAGATAACCAATCCCCCCCCTCTTTTGATACGGTAAAATGTGAAGGTAATATCCAACGAGGGTGTGCATTTGCTGTTGCTGATACCGTTAAGCCTGCAATCACCGCACATGCCAGAGAAAACGCTTTTATTTTATTATTTTTCATAACGTTACTATTACTCAAAGTTTATAATTAAGTTGAATAGCACCTGTTTCTTCTGTCGGTGCAATAACATGGCTAAACGCGTTTTCGCCTAGCTCAATTTTTTGTCGTAAATAGTTGCGACCACCATGTTCACGCACAACTTCAACGTAGAAAGTGTAATTACCTTGTTCAACACGTTGGCCTTTATCATTTAAACCATCCCAGACAAATTTATATTCACCAGCAGGACGGGTGGCTGACGTTACCGCATCAACTAACTCACGATCATAACGACCGACTTTTCGCCACCAACTGCGTAAATCTTTTAACCACTCATCTTTACCGACCCATAACTGCACTGTACGTACGGGTTTACGCTGTTGATCTTCGATCCAAACCGCAACATAAGGACGGGCATATATGGTGGTATCAATAGCCGGTAGCGCAAAATTCACTTCTAGTTGTGCTGCTTCCGGTACGGGTTTAGCTATTGCACTGGCCAATGGTGTTAACAATAACGCGACCAATAATGGTTTTTTGATGATGTGAAACACGGTCATAATGAACCTTCAATAAAATCGACAATCAAATACTGGCTTATGGCACAGCAACAATATAAATCAGTAAACTCACCACAGAGCCCAACCCCATCCATTTCAATGAAGTACGAAAAGTTTTCTTTTTTGGGATCAACAAGCACACGCCAGTTAAAACAAACAACACCATTAATACTGCAGTAATATCAATAAACCAGCGCCAAATCTCACCACTATTACGCCCTTTATGGAGATCATTAAGCACTGCAATCACACCATAATGGGTACTTTCAATAGTGGCTTGTGCGGTTGTCATATCAATAAATACCGTGGCGTTATAACCAGGGCCTTTATAATCCAGTGAAATTTCACCTTCGACTAACTCATCACCATCGATATCTGTAAAAATATCTATAGCTGACGGTGTTCCACGAACCTCACCATGCTTGGCAAGATATGCTATTAATGCAGAACGATTTGGTGCAAAAGGCCCTTTTTCTGACGCTAATAACTCATTGGGAATTACAAGTTGTTGCTCAACCACATTTGGTGATTGGCTAACAAAAAGATGCGGTCGATTTAATGTAATGCCTGTGATAGCAAAAAATAACACCACCAGCAGTAGTGCCATTGAAATATAAATATGTAAACGTCGCGCCCATAGTTGCACGGCTTTATTTTTTAACACCATCACTAACATCATGCATAAGAGTAACTGGAATAATGATAATTTAATTGATAATCGTTCTTATTGGCATTCAATTTACATTGTTTACGTTGGTTAGAAACGCGTTACGAAATAGAGGTGCGAGGTGCGAGGTGCGAGGTGCGAGGTGCGAGGTGCGAGAATAATAAAGGCTATAAAAAAATAAACCCCTAATAAAAGATCATTAGGGGTAATATTTAACGTTGATCCATATAAACTGTCTAATTAGTACGACATTGACGGAAAATATCTTGCTTCGGTTTATAAACAGACGTCTTCACATTCATAATACCTAACATGGAACTAAAGACATTATCTTGTGAATAATCCCCTTGCTTCGCGTTAGTGGCAAGGCTTTTAAGGCAAGTTAGATTTAATCCGCGATCTTGAGTAAAACCGTTAGAGAACCACACCATCATTGGCACAGTTGTTTGGTATTTAGGCGCTAAACTATAAGGTGTGCCATGTAAATATAAACCGCCCTCGCCTAGTGATTCACCATGGTCTGAAATATAAAATAACGCTGTATTATATTTATCACTGTAACCTTTTAACTTTTGGATCAATTGACTGATCATATAATCGGTATACAAAATTGTATTATCATAGCTATTTACTATTTGTTCTTTAGTGCAGTTTTCAATATCAGCACGTTGACAGTCCGGCTTAAAAAATGCGCGATCTTTAGGGTAACGTTTATAATATGTTGGTCCGTGACTTCCCATTATATGTAGCGTAATAAACTTGCTGCCCTTCATATTCGCCACTTCTTGATCGAAATTATTCAATAGCGCCATATCAAGGCATGATTCACCATCACATAATGGATCTTCAGTACTATAATTCAAGGTTATTTTTTGAATACGATCACCTGCGCCTTTATCTCCACCATCGTTTTCTTTCCACAACATCGAAATGCCAGCGCGATGCAGAATGTCAATAAATGTATCTTGGTTATAGGCAATCGCTTTTTTATAGTTACTGCGATTCATTGCAGAGAACATACAAGGAACAGAGACTGCTGTAGCGGTGCCACAAGATGATACATTTTTAAATGAAATCATATTATCAGGCTGAGTATATCGATTCGTTGGGCGCTCATAGCCATTTGCTTGATAATTTTGAGAGCGTGCGGTTTCACCAAGAACAAACACAAACAACGTCGGTTTACCATTAGATGTTGTTGCCGTTACCAACTTAGCATCAGTGCCAATGTGTTGATAAGGGATAGGTTTAGTTAAATAAGTTCGATCAATATATTTAATACCAGTATAAACATATGACGGGTTAATTACTCGATTAAGATATTTATTATTACGCCCTACAGACGCATAGTCTTTGTAGAAGAAGGCAGCAATTAATACAATAACAATAATAGATGCAACAATGGATATTATTTTATATATTACAAATGTTTTAATAAAAGATTGCTTCTTTACCTTTATAGCTATAATAAATAAACAAGGAATAATACCAAGAATGAAAATAGTTATAAAACCAGATAAACTTAGATAAGAAAGTGCCTCACCACTATTGGTTTCAAATATATTCTCCATCATTCCATAATCAAAAATAATCCCATAATGATAGGATGCATAAGCTGTTATAGCTGAAATAAAGGTAAGAACACTAAACAATAAACGCCCAATATAAGGCCACGCTAAAAGTTGAAAAATAATGTTAAGCGCAGCAATAAGAAAGATAGGCAGTGATATTATAAAACCCACACTCACGATTTCTAGTTTTGATAGTATTTCATAAAACTTTTGCCATAGTGGAATATTTAAGACAATCCCAAAATATATAGCAATAAAAAAAACCAATATATTATAATTTAATTCTTTATTAAAAATAGAAGAAGAACGCTTCATTTATCTAACCTAAAATAATAACACAACGAAATGTCAGCCGATGACGATTTTTATGCGCACAAGTATACTATATGCCTATGTAAATAGTAGCACTAAATAACTATGCTTTGAGTGTATATTTATTGAAGAGTTAATGATATTTCTGAGAAAGAAGCTTCTGTTCTATATAAAAAAAGCGAGCTTAATAACTCGCTTTTCTAAAATAATACCTTATTAGTTTATTGCACTAGCTATTAAGCGCTTACATCCATCTTTCGCATCTGGCCTAAATATTTAATCCAACTTTTGGCGGCAGACGATGCCTGAATGTTATTTGCTTGCTTAGCATGAATAATAGCTTGATCGAATTTATTCAATTTGTAATAAATACGTACCTTTGCTAATTCAACATCAGCGCGTTTATCTTTACGTTTAACACGATTAAGCTCAGTTAGTGCTCGTTGATAATGTCCTTCTTGCAATAGCAATTGTGATAACTGCCAGCGATAATGGTTATCTTTATTCGCTACGACTGCCCACAATGCGATAGCTTTATTCCATTCACGTGCCATTTGCCAGTAATTAGCTTGTTCAATTAATAACGTCTTATCACTATTGGCATCTTTCAATGCGGCTATTTGTTCCGCTGCACGTTCTGGAATACCACGCTGAGCATATAATTGCGCTAATACTTTAAGATCTTGCTGACTCAGTGCCACCCCTTGATATTTTGCTAACTTTAATGTCGCTAATGCATCAGCATTTTTACCTATTCGCATTTGAATACTGGCTAATTGCTGCCACCAAATTAACTTATTTGGTTCAAGTGCAATTAAACGATTCAATGTTGCCGAAGCACCTTGCCATTGTTTAAGTTGTAGCTGTGCCCCAAGCATAATCGATAACGGTGACATTGCGTCTTTAAGACGATAACCATCATAATGCTTCATCGCTGTTAAAACTTGCTGCCATTGTGCTTGCTGGTAATGCGCTTGAGCAATCCGAAGCCACAATTCATCCCCTTTTTGCTTAACAGGAATATTTTTAGTCAACTTATAATAATGCGGTAGCGCCTGGCTATATTTAGCTTCTGATAACAAAATATCAGCCAACATGCGTTCAGTCGTCCATGCTTGATCATCATGCAACAAACCACTGTTTACTGCTTTTGTTAACAAAGAAATAGCTTGTGACTGTTTCCCTTGCTGCCAATAAAACACCCCCAGCATTCGTTGCACATACGCTTTATCGTAGGCAGAACGTGGATTCATTTCAGCTAACAATCCAATGGCTTGAGTAAGCTTATCATTTAATTGTAAGTCATTAGCGCGTTGTACCTTGTTGGCTGTCGCTTGTGATAACTGACCACCACTTGCATAAGCATTTGATAATGGCAGTGAGGCCGATAAGGTTAACGCGACAATAAAAGCAATCTTTTTCATTATTGATTCAACCTAAATTCAAGACGTACTGTCTGCCCTTGTTGTGCCATAGCCGTGCCATTAACGACTTGTGGTTGGTACTTCCACTTACGTAATGCACGAATGGCTTCCTTATCAAATAAACGACGAGGCTTGGCATCCATAACAGCAATATCGATTGGTCGACCTTGAGTATCAATGGTGAATTTAAGCACCACATACCCTTCTTTACCTTGACGTAAAGCTCGAGATGGATAACGCGGCTCAACGCGATAAAGAGGCATCGCTTGTTGAGATTTACCTAATCCGTCACCTATTGCTGCTGCACTACTGAAATCAGTAAATTTAGGCGCGTTAACTGCTAAACCATGAATAGACGTATCTAAACCTAAGCTAGGAATTGACGCCATTGGCATCGTCGTTGATGTTGCCGCTTGTGACTGCGACGGTTGCGCTTCAGGTGGTGGCGTTGGCGTTTCAGGTGGTGGTGGAGCAACACGCTGACGACGCTGTGGCGCTTGTTCGTGTTCTACCATCACCATATTAAACGCTAACGGCGGTGTATTATCTTGAGGTTGATGATTACCGTTATCGACCATCCATGCCATCAGCGTAAACAGACCTAAAGCCACCGCGAGCGCCAATGGCAACGCCATTAATATGCGCATCATTAGTTTTTCTCCGCCGCCAAAGCAATATTCTTCACCCCTGCACCTTTTGCAGCATCCATCACCTTAACGACCGTACCGTTATAAGCATGTTCATCAGCTTGAATCACTAATGCGGCATCAGGTTGTTCCGTTAACATGTGCTCAAGTGTCGCTTGAACACGCTCAGGGTCAACCACACGTTTATCGATGTAAATATCATTTGCTGCGGTAATAGCGACAAAAATACCCGCATCTTTTTGGCTAACCACATGGCTTGCTTGCGGGCGATTCACTTCAACCCCAGATTCACGCACAAAAGAACTAGTAACAATAAAGAAAATCAACATGATGAAAACGATATCTAACATCGAGGTTAAATCTATTTGTGCATCTTCACGCACTGACGAGCGACGACTGAGTCTCATTGCTGACTCCTTAATGATTTTTCTAATTTTAACTCACGCATTTGACACGCTTTTGCCAATCGAGCATGAATAAACATCCCCGCTAGTGCTGCCACCATGCCCGCCATAGTTGGTAATGTCGCCAGTGAAATTCCTGACGCCATTAATCGAGGCTGGCTACTGCCTTGGGTTGCCATTACATCAAACACTGAAATCATACCCGTAACCGTGCCAAGTAAACCTAACATGGGACAAATAGCGACTAACACTTTAATAAAATTAAGGTTTTTGTTTAATGCTATTTTAGCATCACTCAACCAGCCATCTCGAATTGCATGAGCATACCAAGATTGATGATCAGCACGTGCTGCCCATAATGCTATCCATTGTTGCTGTTGTTGTGGAAAGTAAAACACAAGGTAAATAACCCGTTCAAACACCAATAACCACAACACCGCAACCACAGCGGCTAACCACCATAAAATCACACCGCCTTGCGCCATAAAATGCGACAGTGATAACCACCACGTTTGTAATACGCTGCTATCCATTAGGCGGCCTGTTCAGTTGTCATGCCAGAATTTTTAATACCACGGTGGTCATTTTTCTCGGCTTGTTCCGCCACCAAGCTAATACCTTGTTTTTCAAGGATCATACGAATATTTTCAGCTTGAGAACTTAAAATGTTATGCGCCAATAGCAATGGCATTGCCGCCACTAAGCCTAGAACCGTGGTCACCAATGCCATTGAAATACCCCCCGCCATCACTTTTGGATCGCCATTACCAAACTGAGTGATCACTTGGAAGGTTTCAATCATACCTGTTACTGTACCTAGCAAACCTAACATCGGCGCTAACGCAGCAAACAGTTTCAGCATTGACAGGCCTTTTTCTAGCCCTTGTTGTTCATCAACAATCGTTTCTAATAAACGCAATTCTAACGCTTCAACGCTGCGGCTTTGCTCTTTGTTATAAACCGCTAGAATATGACCCAGTGGATTATTGCCCGGCTTAGAAGGTTGCTTTAGCTGTGCTTTGATTTGTTGACGAATAATGGCTAATTTCACACCTCGGAAAATCGCAATACCTGCACCAATAGCCAGTAGTAATAGAATGATTTTGCCAACTGCGCCACCTGCTTGCAGACGATCCATTAATGTCGGTGCTTGGGCTAATTGCTCTAGCATCACCCCACGTGAAGGATCGACCACCAGCATGTCATTACCTGTTGATATTAGTTGATCGTAATCAGCCAATGTCGGTGCATGTTCAGGTTGCTGTAAATACGCCATTGCCACGTGTTGGCTGCCATCCCAATTGAGATAGCCGTTATCACCCACTAAGCCAATACTGCCTAAACGCAATGCCTGAATATCACTTTGCTCACCATCACCGTTAATGTATGGCACGGTGACTTTCGCAATTTGTCCGCTCGCAACGATCTGATTAGTCATTGCTTGCCATAAACCTTGTAATTGCACCATTGATGGCAAGACTTTCGCCGCGACAATCTCATTCACAACGGCGTTATCCTGGCTGTTATCAATCGCGGTTACAGCATGTTGTTGTTCAGCTTGTACTTCTTTGGCGGTTTGACGTACGACACCAAATAACTCGCCTAAGCTGCCACTTTCTAGCCGTAATTGTTGTTCTAACGTCGCTAAACGTTGTTCATTAGCACTAAAAGTTGTACTTAATACTTCTGTAGCAGCCTTTAATTTATTACGTTCAGCTAATAACGCATTGTATTGCGCTTTAATATTATGATGAGTGCTATTAAAGCCCGCTTCACGTTGAACATTATGCTGAGCCTGTTGGCTATGCTCTTGTTGTGCTTGCTTTACTACAGATTCTGCATTAACGGTCAATGGCAAACTTGCAATACATAATGCGGCAACTAACGTTTTTAATTTCATGTTATTTACTCTCTACGCTAGTTGATACACCTGAAACAGGTAAGGTAATTAAACTTGGTGCAGCTTGGTTATCAGCAATCGCAAATGCTTTATCGATATTTGTCCCCTCACTTGCGTCAACAGGCTGCCATTGTTTCGCGGCTGTATTCCAGCTCCAGTAATGGCTACCATTTAAACTACGGGCAACCAAAGCAATGCGACCTAAATGCAACACATTCACTTCGAGGGTTTTGTTATCAGCAAGGGTTATTTTTGCTTGATAAGCAGCAAGCTTGGTGCCGTAATCCATTTCAATTTGATAAGCTTCTAAAATACGACGGAATTTTTCAGCATCGCTAATATCGGCTTGTGACATCATGGTTTCAAGTTTACCCACTCGCACCAAACGCGCTTGACGTTTAATCGGCTTATCGTGCTCAACAATGGTCTTCAAGCCATCAATCATTTGGTACATCAATGGCACCACACCTTGACGAGTTTGCTTAATGTCAGTGATTTGTTGATCAATAGACGTCACTTCTTGCGCTTGATTTTTTACCAATCGCGCAAGGTGATCATGATAAACCGTTAAGTTTTTCACTTCTTCTTGCAGCTGTTCCATACTGGCTTTCATTGCTAAGACTGAATCTGCACTTTTGTCTATTTTATTCTGACTCACTGCTGATGCAGTATTAGTACTATTTTCAATCGAACGTGCATTATCAAGACTAGAAGCATGCGCTCCAGAAGTAATACTGAGAATAACAATAGCCAGGCTCGTTTTAATAAAATTCATAATATTCAATCAATCGTTATCTGTAATAACCAAAAAACAAAAAAGTGGTGTTAAAAATAAAAAGCACCGCAAAATTGGCGAACTATAAACAATAACTATTATGATTAACAGTTTATAGACCGCCACATTCAGATCGCAACAAGGGGAAGTTAAGACTCCCCCTTAAATATTCAACTTACTTATTAATACTTAAACTCAATGGTTGCCATAAAGTTACGCCCTTCACCTAGGGTTACACCTGTTGCGCCCACATAATCTTTGCTGGTTGAACCACCACCCGCCATGTAGTCAGTATCAAACAAATTCTCTACATTTACACGACCAATGATATCCAATTTATCGTCATATTTATAAGTATGAGCGACACCCACATCAACACGGGTATAACCGTCTTTCTTAAAGGTATTGGCTGCATCACCAAAACGTGATCCTTCATAGATAACACCAAGGTTGACATCTGTCGCCTGTGTCACGTTATAGGTTGACCACACACTTGCTGCAAACTCAGGCACATCAACAGGACGATTACCTTCATAATTCTGATCTTTAGTGTATTCCGCATCAAGGTACATAGCAGAAGCATTCATGCTTAGTTTATCAGTAATGTTACCTTGTAACGCAAACTCGACACCATTATGTACCCGTTCACCCGCTTGGGTTAGTGTTTGATTATTATCAGGTCCAACAGCAATCTTTGAATTTTCTTGCGTAATATTAAATACTGCCGCTGTTGCAAATAAACGTTTATTTAATAATTCCCACTTGGTGCCAAGCTCATATTGCTTACCACGTAACGGATCAAGGTTATCTCCCGCATTGGTGTAATCAGAAGACACCACACCTTGAGGCTCAAAACTTTCAGAATAAGCTAAGTAAATAGAGCCATTCTCTGCAGGGTGATAAATTGCCGCTAATTTAGGTGATACTGCTTCTTCAGCAATGCCACTCTTCACTTGGCGATCAAAACGGATGCCAGCCAGCACTTGCCAGTTATCATTCAAGGTGATCATATCTTGTGCATAGAAACCCCATGCATCATATGAAGAATTAGACACTTTTGGGTCTTTATTTGAATATACTGGTGTAGGCGTTGTTTGACCTGGCTTAACATCGACTGAATCAAATGAACGCTGGAAACGGTCGTAGCTATAACCTAACCAGTTCGCACCCACTAATAGCTGATGTTGCATGCCTAGCGTATCAAACTCACCCACAAAATCGGTGTAAGCGGTTTTAAATGCCCATTCATCATGGCGATCACTACCACCTTGTTTAATGGTGCCATTTTCTTCAAAATTACTAAAACTAGGGTAACTTTCTTTGTCATTTCGCACAAAATCTTGGTAATTAAAACCAGTATTCAATGCCCATGTATCATTCAATTGCGCTTTAATATCAAAGCCAACATTCTGTACATCGTTATCAATTTCAGACCATTGTGCGTCCCACACATGATCACGGCCCATAACTGGCTTACCATCGACAATATAAGCGCCAGAATCTACGCTGCCCTTATCTTGAGTACGATCATAATGTAATGACACCATCACGTTATCATTAACATCATAATCAAGGAACATACCGCCAACAAAGCGATCTGTTGATGGCGTTGAACCATCACTGAACTTACGCCATGAGTCGTAGTCTTCTTTCGCTAATACTACGCGTCCACGCAGTGTTTGATCAGCATTAAGTGAACCACTGACATCTAACACACTACGGGTATGATTATTTGAACCCACATCTTGGCTGAAATTCATTTGTGTTTCATAGGTTGGCTTTTTTGACACCATATTGACTAAGCCGCCAGGTGCTGATTGGCCATAAAGCAAACCCGCAGGGCCTTTCATAACTTCAACACGCTCTAATAACTCAACTGGTTGGCGGTAATGCGACCAATGCTGGTGGCCATCACGTAAGAAACCACTACTACTGCCTAATTCAAAACCACGTAAAGAAAAACGCTCACGGTTACGACTGGTGCCACCCGCTGAAATACTTGCGTCATTTTGCAACACTTCCCCTAAGGTACTTGCACGCTGTTCATCAATTAGCTTCTCATCGATAACGGCAACTTGTCCTGGCGTTTCTAGTTGTGTCATCTCCATTCGCATTGCGGTCGAATTAGTGTCAGCCTTATAGCCATAATCACGCCCGGTGACCACCATGTGCTCATCTGTATCTGTGATTTCTGCGTGAGCAATCGGCGCTGATAATACTGCACCAATCAATAGTGTTAGCTGACTTTTAGAAAACATATTCCGTTATCTCCAATTACCGTATCTTTGAGAATAAAACCAATGTAGATGGGTGTTCTTCATTACTGCATCTTGAGAAACTAACAACAGCTAGCTTTTGAAGATGTTCAGTACCTGAACTCATCCACCTTTAAGGTGATTTGATTGCTTGGCATCTGTGCCACTGCAGCCAAACCGCAAACAGGAATATAAGTGATAACAATTACCATTTGCATTAAATTTACATTCTTTGCATTCGTAAATTTTTTGTCAATAAATACAATTGATAATCAATTCGTTATCAATAATTACAACCTATTCTCAAATTAGAAAGGATTGCGCGCCCTAGAACACACAATTATTCCGTACTCAATACTGTTTTTTCGAAGACATTCAGAACAAACGGGCGTATAATTCGGCCGTTTTTATTGATTTCTGCGGTATTAAAAGTGACTCAATTAAGTCTTGAAGCTATTCATCAACAACTAGAAGAACGCAATTTTATTGCCGAGAAAGTCCGTATTGTAACGGTAGAGGCAATGGATCCTGAGGTATTAGCGGCCTGTACAACCACTGAAGATGAAACATTCTATAACAGTTATATGAATGTGATTTACTGTCGTGGTGATCGCTATGTTTTAGGTTATCGCTGTAATGAAGCAACAATCATTGACCAAGCGATTATTTTTAAAGATGGTAAGTATTACGATCCTACTTTACAAGCAAATGGCGAAGGTGAATTTGTCCCTTATTCCTTTGCTGTCTTAGCGGAATTTAAAGTCTTTGACATGATGACACATGCTAAAAACAATAAAGACTTCCCGCCAGATGTAGACTTCTTATTTACACGTAAGAAGCACTTCAAAAACGTTATTCGATAGCGATATCTGTACCCGTTATTAAGCTTTAATGGCGGGTATTTCTTCTCTAGCCGACCCAATATATAAAATTAGTATAATTTGTTACATCCCTTCCCCTTTATATAATGGCATAAACTGTTTCAGTCTTGATACGCCATAAGCAAATAAACGCACGAACTATCCATTCAGCCCATCAAACACTTGAGAATAACCACAATAAATGTACTATTTTAATATACAGCGTTTTATATTGGGTATCAGTATATGGATCAGGCAAAAGGATTGCGAAATTACTTTATAGACAATAAGCGCCAACATATTTTTATACAGCAAAAACACGTTAGACAATTAATCATTCAAAAAAGAAGCCACGTTGAGATTGCCGCCAGCCTAATTGAATTGGAAAAAGCGTGGGTCGAGTTTGAACATGAGAATAATCAGTAAGCAGCGTTTAATGAGTAAGAAAACATCATTCAACCTTATACTATTTAGTGTCGTATAATTTCCTGTTTAAAGGTCACTGTAAATTATAGAAGCGCATATTGATTTCTAAGCTGCCTGTACAGCAGTTAACCCAGAATAAGCACCTAAATCTGTGGTGTAAATTTCTAAGCTGCCAGTGCGGCAGTGAACTTATTGATATCATGGTTAAACCTGCCAAGTTCTTTCTAAGCTGCCTATTTCGGCAGTGAACATAAATGCAATCTAACCCCTGATTGTTCGCATCATTTCTAAGCTGCTTATACGGCAGTGATCATTAGAGGTTATCTACGCCAGCGCTCTGAATTTTTCTAAGCTGCCTGTACAGCAGTGTATAAAACCTATCATGTCTAGGCATCTGTAAATATTCTAAGCTACCAGTACGGCAGTGAACAAACATCGAGTCAATAGTTTCTCAACTGCCTGTGCAGCAGTACACAAGATGTGTTGTTATTTCTAAGCTACCTGTACGACAGTAAACATAGTAGTACAATACATGATATTTTGTATATTCCCTAAGTTAACAGTGCAACAATGAACTCAAATACAATTACAATAAGCTATTGTTTAAGTTAAATAAAAATCAAAAAAAAGATTAAATAGTCACCTAACATATCGCAGCGATTACGATTAAAACAAACTTAAAATACAGGTATTGTAGCCGTAGCACTTAATCCATAACTATTAAATACACCATCCGTTGCATCACTTACAACCTTACTATGCTCAATAAATACCCGCATAACGTTCTGGTTAGATAAGCTTTGCATTTGGATATAAGGCAACGTTAACTTACGCTCTGCGGTGTCAGGGATCGCATGAATAGCTTCATCTGCACTGATCCAACCTTTAGCAATCGACCGTTTACGCTTATTGTTAGCACTTTTTGCTTGTACTCGTTTTACGGTTTGAAAACCTTTTGTATTACTCGGAACCGCAGTAATAGCAGTAACACAGGTATAATCTCTTAATCCTTTTAGCCAACTATCAGCCATCATTTTTTCAAGTGCAGCTTGAGAACCATGTAAGCGTAACGTATCGCCTAATGTTTTATGTGCATGAGGAAAACTGATCCCCACCTCTCCATTACCTACAATGCCTAACTGACGGTGTAATTTTGCAAATAAGTTATTCATTAATACTGGTGCTGAGGTCTCTAAATCAGGCAGAACTTGAATATCAATGTAATACAACATTATAGCTATTCTCCAAACACGCCGCCACGCACCAACATCGCCATAACATAGTGTTGTTGATCTAATTCAGGCGCTTTGTCTTTCAATAACCAGTTATCTAGTAAGTTATAGAAATCCGTTTTTTCTTTAGGTTGACGGTAGGCTTTACCACGATTCGTTACTGAACCATAAGGTTCAACGGCAATCGGTCCAACTTCATCTGTTTCAGGATGCCATGTATCAATGGTGCGTAATGCATTACCAATTTTTTGGGAGTGCATTGCCGCTTGACCATTTAGTTGATACAGATACTTACTCTTATCACCAGAACCCGTATTCATGACTAATTCTTGAGATGGGAATACTGTTTGACCATGACCTAATTGTACAAAAGCAGTCACCGTTAATAAGGTTGCTTTTTCGCCTAATAAACCTTGTTCAATCACTTGTGATAATGCGGCTAAATCACCATTCGCAACTGTAAATTGACGTAAGCTGAAATCTAAACTGTCAAATGTCCACAGTTGATCATGGTGTTGTACTGTTACCACCACATTTTCAGCCCCAACACGGTTACGCCATAGGAAGCGACCATTAGCAAGATTAGTAGCATAACGTGTCGCTAATTCTTTAAACCCATGATCAGTAACATAGCCTTTAATCAATTGACTTAATGCCGCTTGGTAATCAGGATTATTACACGTAGAAGGAACATTTAAATCACCGAGTACACGCAACGTAAAAGTCAATTTGAGCGTGTCGCAATCAAACGGTAATGCGGCATTATCTACTGTCTGTAAATTTGCCTTTTGAATTTCAGCATCTAGTTTAGCCGGATCATTTGCTTTTGGCCCTTTCATGCGATTAGAAATCGTACCACGCACTGATTTCTCATTCACAGCAATAGGCCGCCAATTTATGTTAGTGGCTATTTCATTCCAATTACCTGCAGCCATAACGGCATCTGAACAAGCCAATTTGCCTTCAAATGCTAAAACTGATGGTGTGGTTAACTTGGTTGTCATTGTATACATCCTTGGGAATTTAATAAGAAACGTTTAAATCTTCATTACTTTCAATAGAATGAATAGATTGTTGGGCGCGGCATAAGTAATACGGTGAACGATATTGATAACGCCATAAGATTTGATTGATAGATTCAACCCGACTCGGACTGCCTATCCACTCACCGACACTATAAACCGCTTCAGTAAACGCAAATGGGGTTGTGTTATCACGAACATTAGCCACCACTCCGGCATCAAATACCTCGCTAATTTGTTTATAGCCGATCATCAGTGGTATTAAATAGCCACTTTGAGGCTTATTGACACGTTCCCACTGCCCCTGTTCTGCCGCTACACTGTCACTTTCCGTCAGCGTTTCATAACGGTAACGTAAGGCACTAAAATCGAGCCAATTCATGATCATATTTTGATCATTACTTTCATTATGTTGCTGTAGATAATCGCTACGATCACATAAAATAAACCCTGGTAACAATGGTCGTAAAAGTTTACGACAACCACAGGCCTCATTCGGCATTGGTTTAAAATGACACGCTTCAATATGGGTAATATGTCCACCAGCACAACGTTGACTTAATGCTAACGTTTTTATAGCGTCAATGATGCTTTGTTCTTGGTCGCTGTTACCGCCACTAAAACCTTTGCATTCAATTAGTAATGATACACAAAGGTTCATTTTCCCTTCTTCAACGATAGGTGCTGTTTTACCGTCTTTCGCTAAAGGATTACGAGTTAATGCAAAACCATAATCATCCCAATCACTGCCCCGATAAGCATGCACTTGATACTGGTGGCACATCACTGCACAGCCATCAAAACTGATCCCATATTGAAACTTAACGTTGCGTGATAATGCGTGCACAAACCCTAAAAATTGGGTAATCGCTGGAAAACCATAAGTAAAGCCTGCAATCGCGTTTGCACCTTCAATGTGCATATTTTTAATAATAAATAAACTCATCGTCCTGCCTCACGAATAGCGTCATGACATAATGTTTGCCAATGCTGCAATGCCTCACTGCCTAACATTAATTGTTGCTGACTAACCTTTTCTAAACGGTTATTAAGCCATAAACCAAAATCACGGCTGACTTCCGTTTGCCAATCTCCGTCATACAGATGATCGGCTTGAGGATCTAACCAGCACTGTTGGGCAAGTGATAATTCACTCTCTTGACTCCAGCCTCGCGTATTTGTTTGATGGCTAGTCGCCAAAGTTAAAATACTATCAAGAGTTTGATTCGCTAGTTGATCTCGACGTTGGCGAATACAAAGTGTGCTATCAAATGGTTTTGCTTTTATTAGAAATTCAGCCAATAACTTAACTAAATAGTCAGTTTGACTAACAACCTCATGATTATCTAACCAATTTAAGCCAATCATTGGTGGTTTATATAGGCTTTTCCAATCAGGCGCAGAGCAAGGAAATAAATAGGTTTTACCGTAACGCTTAGAATTCAATTGCGAGATATTTTGAGGCTTTGAACCACCACTAATGGTTACCGCTAAATTCGAATAACGCACCACATCAACATCACTCGGTTGCTTTTTACGGTACGCTTCTCTGGCAACTTTCATCTCATCACTAAAACGGGAATGTTGTACCTGATGAAATAGTTCATGGGCTAAGGCTGATGAATATAACGGGCTAATAAGGTGATATTGATTCTCACCAACAGGGAAATATATTTGTTTGGCTAAGGTATGGCTACTGGGTGTTTTAACTTCTAATGCTTGACGCAACCCATCAGCCCATAATTGGCATTGCTCATCACTACTCGCCAAAGAACGTAAAACATGATCGTCCCCTTGTGATAAATAAATAGCCAATGTGGCATTACCATCATCAAGCTGGAGTAATTTAGCCACATCTAGCGCAGCAGCATTACCCACGGCATCAACGGCAGGTGCTATTATTGCTGAAGAATCAAGATATGGAGCATCAGTGTTCAAGGCTAATGCTAAGATATTACTGCCTTTTGCACTGCCATGAGTAAACTTGACGGCATGGGTTGCTAAACTGATTTGTTTTGCTCTAACGGCGGCATTTGTAAGCCATGTTTGAACTTCAAAATCTTGATGAATAATTTTTATAAGTTCATTTAAATTAGCTAATTCTGTTTCCGACACTCCATTTTTGACATTTTTTTTCTTTTCTATTTCATCTGATTTTGTTTGTCGCCGTTGTTCAATGTACGCTTGAACTAACATGCTGATTTCAATTTGCATAGCAACTCCAGAGCCGAATTTACCACGCCAAATATAAACCTAACGATATAAGCATCAAGTTAAACATTGCTACAACATATATCTATATGCATTTATGAGGAATTATCTACAAAACAAAGAAAAAATAATACCTTTACGTCCTATATTTCCCCTCAAACACTCCTAGCCACGGATGGTAATGAAATCGTGGGGTTTTATTCGAATCATTAAGGTTTATACCACCAAATAATTCACTGATCTGCTCACTGTCTTTATCAAAGATGTCACTTAGCTCGTCATACACTGCGCTGTATTGACAATCAAACCACGCTTGATTTCCATTCGCGATATTGTCTATCGCCGCAAGATGAAACAGCTCGGTTTTATTAACAAACTCACCGCTGTATTCATCACGCACTTTAATGCTCAGCGCTTGATCGTCATTATCGATAAAGAAATAATATTCCGTTTGCGGTAGAGATTGTCGAAACCGTGTTTGGCTCTGATATTCGCCAAATAAGTGTAAATACGGTTGCAACCACCAGTATTCAACCTTCTTAGCACTGTCTTTAAATAAGGTATAAATCAATGCGTAGTGTTCTAACTCAATTAAACCAAATGGTAGCTTTAATGGTTCTGGTTCCACAAATCGTGGGTAAGCAGAGATAGTCTGATAGTCGTCAGCGACTAACAATTTAGTCAAATCATGTTGATTTAACCGCAAATGTCCTTTATTTAGATCATTTTTAGGCAGCTCAAAACCAGGATTACAATACGCAACATCTGTACCTAATAATGCCTTAATATTTTTAGTTAATATCATGATATTGGGTGAATTAGGCACACATTGGCGATGACGCTGAATACGCCCGGCTAACTGAATAATCGACCGCATTGAACTGGGTTCAACCACTGCCCAATCATAATCATGATCGCGCCCAACTTCTGCCACCGCAGTGGCGACCACCACAAAGATATGATGTTGTTGAGGCTGTTGTTCTAATGCAGTTTTGATTTGAGGTAAATCCAATATTGCTTGTGAATCTGCAGGATCGCGCATTAACACCGTGTCTAACTGTTGCTCTATATGCGCTCTAACTGCCATGGGATGCTGGCTATGATAAAAACAATAATGAACACAGGTATTATCTGGTGTCGGCATTGATAATAACGACTCACCCACCGCAATTAAGGGTTCAATATTTGCCATTCTAACTAAGCCAATCGAAATGGTTTTATCGTTTGGTGCAACTTGGCGATGCCGTTCATCTAAAGTGTAAATCGCCTGTTGAATATGGCTTGATAGATAATTAACCGCATCGGTTTGCGTTAATTTTTCCGCGTCTAAAGGCATTAACTCAGCTTGGCGTAAGGGTAATGATTTACGGTTCAGTGTTTTTGCTCGTTGGGTAATAAACTGCGTGTGTTGTTGTTTGAAATCAGCATCATCAATACAAACTGATTGTACATTAAATTCATCAAACCAGCCACATTGTACTGTTGTTTCGGTAATGCCGTGGCTATGGTTATATTGCTGGCGACCATGAGAATAGGCTTTAAATAAAGCAGTAATTAATGACGGTGCTAACGTCGCTGATGACAGTAATACTCGTGAACCTAACATGCCAGCCCAATGGACTAAACGGCATAATGCAGGTAAATCTTCTAAGCCAAAATCATCAGGCTCATCAAGAATCAGATCCCCTGTAAATAATCGCAACATAGGTGCAATTTGCTGCCCGCCTCGCGTACCCTCTGTGGCTGGCATTAAATAATCAATGGTACTCACCGTAATCGGAGCACTGACCAATTTATGAATGGTTGGTTTTTGCTTGAGCCACTGGCTAAGATGACCATCATCAAGGCTACCGTCATAACTAACATACATATGCTCTGAAAATAACGTTTCCGACTCACTGCCTGTTTGTTGTGCTTTTGCTTCTTGCTGAATTGTGAGCTTACTTTGATGCAGATCTTTAACAGCTTGCGATCCGACTAACACAGCTAAATCATCACTATCCAGTTTTAAACGATCTTTGAGTGCATCCCCTGTTTGTAGGGTTAATGTTCGCAGTCCTAAAGCAATGCTAAATCGACAGCCTTGTTGTTGATTGGCTAATCCATACATAATTCGCGCATTGGCAAAGGTTTTACCACACCCCGTTGACGCCATATTGACCCCAAAAAAGCCGTGAACCTCAGAAATATCACGCACCGAACACGCCAGATCATAGGCTTTATCTTGCCAGCGAAATTTATTAATTGTGGTACGTTTTTTAAATAACGAATGCCGAGTAATTGCAGGTAAACTCAAACGTAATTTTGGTAAGCCTAAGCTTACTCGATAGGCTAACTGCGCTACTCCGATATTATGCTCATCTAATTTTTGTTTTAATTTCCCCGTTTTACGATCGGTATTTGCATAAGCTTTGTAGAGAGGATCTTGCCAAGCGACAACAGGCTGACTTGATGAATAGCAGTGATCAGCAAGCATTAAACTTAATCGTGCCATATGCAGTGGAAATGCGTTCTCACATTGTCCAAAATGACGCAAATTAGGGTGTGCTAATGCTCGTTTCGCCAGCTGTTGCGCTTTGTTTTGCCATGTTTGACTTTGTAGTGGAATACCATGAGGGAAAATAAAGTTATCCGCTATTTTTGCGATTAACTCAGGGTTTTTATGATTTTTTGCATTCCACTCAGGGCACAGTTTTTGTTCTAACCAATCATCTGAATCACCAATTGTCGGCTTAAAGTCTGACAGTTGATAAGTCGGCAAGCGATGGTGAGAAACAATTAACCATCCAATCGTTTTTGCTAATTCGGTCAGGCCAATAAACGGTGACAACGCTGGGGTATAGTGCACATCATTAACAATCTTGCTAATTTTTTGTGGTGATAAATCCGCTAATTCTGTTAGCCATTGATCATCGGTTTTATTCTTTGCAAATGCTTGAAAAACCAACAACGATAGCCATTCATGCCGCAATGGCTCAGCAATATTCCCTTTGCCCGTTAGTTTCTGTTGAAATAAGCTGTTAGCTTTACCTACATCATGAAATAAACCCGCAAGTGATGCCATTAATGCAACAGCATAGTTACTTTGCCAGCCATTTTCATCTTCCGAACGCAGAATATTACGCTCAGTTGTATTTGTGGGTACTGTACCCTGTTCATTGAAACGACGTTTATTACCGACAATCCACATTAGTTCGGTATTATTTGCGCCTCGAATCCAATGGCAAGCGACCGCAGTATTCCGCCTTGCGGTTTGCTTTAATAATTGACGTAATGTTTTTAAGCCTTCTAACGTAATCGGCGTTTGCCATGTACGATCACCTTTACGTTCTGCAAATTGATCCAGCACTTTACGGGTTTCATCAAGGGCTTTTTTATTACATTGAGAGATAAGAAGAATATTCATTTATAATTTTGCAACCGCTTGTGCTGTGTCTTTAATCGCATCGATCATCACATCTAATGCATTGGCTTTTCTAAATCCATTCAAGCATCGTTGACGAAATTCTTGTTCGTCATCCCCTGCCATTGCGGCAATAAACGCATTCGGTAGCACAATCGCGTCTTTTATTAAATCAGCAACATCAAATACTAAACCACCACGACGAGTTTTACCATGTAGAACGGCGAGTCCATGTGGCAATCCAATAACCCAACATGCGGTCGCCCCTAAACCATAAGCTAAATAGTTACCATGATCTAAAAATCGATTAGCAATATCAGTGCTATTTCCTCGCGAAGAACGAGTAAATTCACCATATTGCACTGTATTGACTGCGAGTTTATATAAGGCTTTGGTCATGACGGCTTCTAATAACAATAAGTCAGTGCTGTTTTGACAATGACTAAGTTTATTTTCAAACGTAGATAAAATGTGCTCTAGTTTTTCGGCATCAATAATGAAATTGTTATCGCGTTGCATGGTTGCTGATAACCATACTTTTTTAATTTGCTGTAATCGGACTCGTTGGAAAAGTATTGCCGCTTCTAGACGTTTAAAGTCATCAAACCAGAAACTCACCCACCATTGAAGATATTCTGTTGGTCGATATTCAGATTGCGGTGTTAACCAACTAACATCAGGTTCAACTTCATTAGCTGAGAATAACGGCGTTCCGCCACCACCGCAAAAACCGACTAGCACGCCAGCTTTAGCTAATTCGCGCATTGCAGCTTGAGTAATCGATGTACCAGTTCCAAGCATAATGGCGGTCGTGTTTGCTATGGGGATATTCCAATATAAAGATTGCTTACCTTCGTCAGTGACATATTCAACCCGTCCACCATTCACTAACACGCGACAATGCTGTAAATAATAAAGATTGGCACGTTTAGAATGAATAATCGTTTTTAGCTCACTCGGTGTGAAAGACTTAGCGCACATAGCAATCACCAACAATAAAAAAACGAATTATATACATAATGCGTATAATTCGTTTAGAGTGTAATCACAAATACCCTTTTTTATTTGATAACAACTCATACCATATAAAACAACGACTTAAAATATCAGTTTAAATAAGGGTATTTGGTGGGAATTTACTGTTTAGCTTCTATAAGCAATCACTTATACTAATTAAGCTTCAGTTCACTGCCGTACAGGCAGCTTAGAAAAATGGCGGCAGCTGCGGCCCCCGCGGCAACTAGTTCACTGCCGTACAGGCAGCTTAGAAAAATATTCGTAATTTCTTCACTGCTTAACATTTGTTCACTGCCGTACAGGCAGCTTAGAAATGAACTTTACCAGAATTGAATATTTTCAAGAAAGTTCACTGCCGTACAGGCAGCTTAGAAATTATTAAGTTCATGTGTGGAGGTGGTGAGTTTGTTCACTGCCGTACAGGCAGCTTAGAAACACAGAGGAGCGGCCAATTTTTAAATTTGATAGGTTCACTGCCGTACAGGCAGCTTAGAAACCGTTCGAACCGGCATGGCGAGAGATTTTGACGTTCACTGCCGTACAGGCAGCTTAGAAATGCTTTTCGGAAATGCGACGCACTTCGTCTAGGTTCACTGCCGTACAGGCAGCTTAGAAAAGTCGTATAAACCCCCTCACTTACACAATGGCGTTCACTGCCGTACAGGCAGCTTAGAAATGAGCATCAATGGTTTAGATTGCTTTGCCTGAGTTCACTGCCGTACAGGCAGCTTAGAAAATTTTCCAATAGCGCCGCTCGTCTCTAAAATCGCTCACTGCCGTACAGGCAGCTTAGAAAATCATGGCATTGACAGAAGTTAAGCTTAGGTTGTTCACTGCCGTACAGGCAGTTTTAATTACTTACTGCAGCCATCGCTTCTTTGATTTCATCTGAGCTATAGCCTTTTGATGACAAATACGCATAGGCTTTACTTTTGTCTTTAAAATTCGATAGATCAAACCGCTTTTTCGCTAACACTAATTGGCAATTTTCATAAAAATCGACCTCACCCGCTTCCTCTAAATCATAGAAGACTTGCTCAAGATTAGTAATATCAACATGTTTCATTTTAAGCTCTTGCTTAATCACTGTTTTTCCTTTGAGCTTTCTCACCAATTTCAATACTTCGGTTTCAAGATCCGCATTCATGCCTTTGATTTTAGCTTTAGTTAATAGCGTATCGGCAGCATCATGTTCAGCAATCGCTCTTGAAATATCTTGAAAACTGTACCCTCGCTTAGTGAGATCGTTGGTTATTTTCTCTTTGGTGGTTTGACTAAAATCATCATAACTATCTAAACGACTTTTGATCATATCAAGTTCAGACACTTGTTTTTTCTCCATAATCTCAATTAATGCTTCTTCAATGATTATTGCAGGAATACCTTTACCTTTTAATTTCTGTTTAATGTACTGTTGTCCATGTTCATTAGAGAAAGCCATCTCACTAAAGTGCAGTGCAAATTGAAGATCTTCTTTTACATAACCGAAATCTTTCATTTGTTGCAACACAGTCTCAATCCAATCTTGTTGCTCTGTTTTGGCCTCTAATTTTTTTCGTAGTTCATACTCGGTATGATCACGTAAATTGAGATGATAAATCGCACTGTTAATCACATTCTGGATAGTTTTTGCTGGATACGGTTTTTTCATATGATTAACCCTTATTGATAATAAAAATTCGAATGAAAATGTTATTTAAACACAGCTGATCGTCGAATCGTTGCTCGAACTGTAATCGCGGTTAAGCCAATATAGTAAATAGCAATGATTACAGCGGGTAACGCATCACGATCAAATACTGAATGAACAGCAAAAATGCAGTAACTGATAATAATGGCAGGAATAATAAATACACTATTATTACGAGGATAAAGATTTAAGATCAAAAATAGCTGATGAACGCCCGCTAACACCAACGGTAACGTTATCATTAAAAACCATAACATAGTCAATTCCTTTGAAGCAAAAGTACCTTTAGTTCGCCATTGTATACTGATAATGAAAGAAGCTAACTATTATGCTTCGTTCTTTTTTGATTAAAATAGCAGACATTAAGCCTCCACTTTTAGACATCATTAAACCTTAACCGTCAATAAAGACGCATATGGCTAAAAATCATCAAGACTTTAATAACTTACACTCGAAAATTTCAAATCATGAACTAAGATAATGAAGTAACGCGCTACGTTATTTAAATAAAATGAATACTGCATAGGAATGGATGTGCGAAATAATCACTTTAATATATCAGTTGCGTACATCCTTATGCGTTATGTGACTAATATCCCAGATATTTAGTCGATATAACGTAACTATAAACGACTAAGTAATTAAGGAGTTACTATGAATAATATCGCTAATCTTATTTATGACACTTTGGTCGATCTATCAAACAATGCACCAGAACAACATGCAAAAATCCGTCAAAATTTATACGACCAATTAGATCTACCATTAAACAAGCAACGCGACTTATATTCAAATGCACTTGGACCTGCAAGCTCAGGAATGCTAGAAAATAATAGTGATTTTAACAACACAGTTAATATCGCTATTAAAGCGCTTGAGACACCTGAAAAATAAATTAACGAAGATTAATAACAATATAAAAAAGTAATCACTATTTAGTTGAGGAAACAAAGCTCTCAGATAAAAACAATATCATTGTATGGTATTGTTAAAATATATCAACTACATACGGAAACGCCCAAGGTTATTAGCCTTAGGCGTTTCTTCTTACGAACATCAAACTTTACAGTGTCACATACGAAGTCGTATAAAACATTATGCTATTGGTTTTAATACTTTAGTTTGTGCTAAAAACACCCACAAGAAAAATATCATAAACACAAAATCATTAGCACCATAGATACTATAAAATATACCGGCAAATAAATCTTGATCATAAACAGCACTCAGATCATGACCTTTAAACCAACAGATCCACGATATTACATAGACTAATTTTTCAATAACAAATGCTCCTGCCACCGATATTCATCATGGCTGCAGCGATAAATCCCAATTTAACTATTTTATCTTTCATATATTACTCCCCTAAACTTACTAGAATAAAAATAAAACATATACATTACTTTAGTAAAAATAAACGCGTATTTATTTATATCTCGATACTTAATTTCACTTTGACAAATATTATACATATCGAATAAAAACAAGATGGATAACACATTTTAAGCTGTCACATAACAAATGTGGTCTGTCTTAATTGAAATATATACACACATTAAGACATGTTAGCATCATTTTTTTACCACAAAAAAGAATGACTAATGAAAAAAATCACCATTTCAGATTTAAATAATTGGAAAGTATTAGGTAAAAAATTTGCAGCAATCACCGCTTATGATGCAAGTTTTTCAAAGGTCTTTGATTCACAAAACATACCAGTATTGGTTGTCGGAGACTCCCTTGGTTCCGTTATACAAGGAAAACCCACAACACTCGATGTCAGTGTTGATGATCTGGTTTACCACACACAATGCGTGAGAGCAGGAAGCCCAAATGCATTTATTATTTCAGATTTACCTTTTATGAGTTATCACACGCCTAATACAGCATGCGAATCAGCCGCCAAGCTAATGAAAGCGGGAGCTAATATGATAAAAGTTGAAGGCGGTAGTTGGTTAATCGATACTGTTAAAATATTAACAGAACGGTCAGTACCAATTTGTGCACACTTAGGCTTAATGCCACAAGCTGTTAATATATATGGTGGATATAAAGTTCAGGGAAAAACAGAAGCACAAGCCACAGAAATAATGGAAAATGCTCAACAGTTACAACAAGCAGGTGCTAAGGTGTTAGTTCTAGAATGCGTACCCGCTAAATTAGCCCAACAAATTACACTTGAACTCAATATTCCAGTAATTGGTATTGGTGCAGGTAAAGATACCGATGGCCAAGTTTTAGTTATGCACGATATCTTAGGTGTATCAGCTAATTATATTCCACGTTTTTCAAGGAATTTCCTCGCAGAAACAGGTTCAATTGAAGCAGCTGTAACAAAATATCGCGAAGAAGTGGAACAACAAACGTTCCCTGATGACAAACACAGTTTCTAAAATAAACAATTTAAAACCGATTAACCATATCGGTTTTATTTATTGAATCTATTACGATCGAAATCCCCATACAGCATCAATAAGCTTTACCATTAATTCTTTAGATATTCCATTATCATCAAGCTCTGGCATATACTCAACAAAATCAGCACCAATAAATTTAGGGCTAGAAGCAAGACTATAAACAAGACGCAATGCTTCTCTCGCGCTTAAACCACCTACATTTGGAGTTGCACAGGCTCGAAATATGCAACCATCTAACGCATCATAATCAAATGATAAATAAATATGGTCGTAGTCTTGTTCCAATGTTGTCATTAAGCTTTTTATAACATTATTAAATCCATGTTCCTCAATAAATGCCATATCATAATTAGTAATATTCAATTCATTTATTAAATCGAACTCATTTCGCATAACATCTCTAATACCAATGTAATAAACATCCTGAGGATTAATTGCAATATCAGCAGGCATATTCCATTCATTATATGGGTATTGATTCATTAATAATGCCAGCGGTTTTCCATGCAAATTACTGTCTAAGCTATTATTGATATCAGCATGTGCATCAACCCAAACAACAGCAACCTTTTTACCTTTCCCTTTTTGGTAAAATTCCATCGTTGCTTGTAATGTTCCAACCGCAATCGAATGATCGCCACCAATTGTAATTGGAATGCGGTTATTCTGATAACTCTTTAACAACGTTGATTTCAGACTATTTGTATAATTCAATAATGCGTTGTCTTTATCGCCATGATCAATGAAATGTTTAACATCAGACGTTACCGCAACATCACCAATATCGATGATATCTGAGGCCCAACGTTGTGTTCTGACTTGAATCCAATCAGTAAGCCCGACCCATGAACCCTCATCCATTTCACGAAGACCATCAACCGTATTTTTATCCGTCGTTACACACCCTAATTGGTTAAAGGGAGCACCAATAATATCAAAACCTTTTTTCATCCGTGCTCCCTATCGTTAATTACATCCATGTCGCTACATCACTATACTATAGAGATGACTATAGTGGATATAGTGGACAGCCATATAAATTAGCACCTAAAAATCAACGCTAACCTCTCGTTTAACTATTGATAATCTCGTACTTTTCTCATTGGACAGCCAAATCTTTTTATTCTGATATAAACCTCAGTTGACTAAAAAGTAGACTATAGTGGACAGCCATATAAATTAGCACCTAAAAATCAACGCTAACCTCTCGTTTAACTATTGATAATCTCGTACTTTTCTCATTGGACAGCCAAATCTTTTTATTCTGATATAAACTTCAGTTGACTAAAAAGAAACCCCCAACGATTTTAATTCGCACTCACATTGTATTGAATCTTTAAATTGAATAGCAGAAAAACCTAATGTTCTAGCACCTTCAACATTAGGTGACATATCATCAATAAATACAGATTCAGATGCCTGAAGATTATATTTATTAAGTAAACAATGAAATATTGCTACCTGCGGCTTTAAGCATCCCACTTCAGCAGACACAATCGCACCATCAAACATTGGCCAAAAATCATATTGTTTTTTAAGATAATCAACAATTTCAACAACATTATCAGTCAAAGCATAAATATTGTAGCCAGCTAGTTTTACCCTATTAATCAACTCAACAGAGCCAAATAAAAGAATTTGACTTTGCTTTATATAATAAAATAACCGTTCAATATCCTCTTTAGAATACTTAAGCTGCTCTTGATATCTTATTTTAGCTTCTGATTCAGTCAATTCGCCTTTATTCAGCGCTGCCCATAACTCACTATGAAAAATAGTTTTTGTTAATTGTTCTGGGTATTCTATTTCACCAAAAGTTAGCTTAATAATTTCAAGTGGATTCCAACGTACAACTACATTTCCAATATCAAACACTATATTTTTAATGTTATTAGTCGTCATTATTCACCTCCTCTATATAACAATAATTAAACACAATTTATTTAAAATAATACTTGAAGTTAATATTTTAAAATGAGAAATACTCGACAATAATTTAAAACAGGATCGACAACACCCACAATCCTGGCTGTGATCGCGGTATCATTATCTAATAAAGATAAACACATCTAACTTGGATGTAACTGGTGGCTTGCTGATTTTCCCTTGCACCACTGCCCACCAACGCGTTGTTTGAAGGCACACATTTGAGACCATTTACCACTCACGTTGGCATAATGTTCCATAAATTGTTCACTATGCTCAAGCCAAGCATCTGATGTTATACCCATTTTCTGCAAAATTCTTGGTTGGTTGGGTGCAATAAACCCTTTTTTATCATTTCGAATAAATCGACCCGTCCAATCAATAAGCTCAAGATAATCGGCAAAAGTGACATTAACACCCACTTTTTTAGCTTGATGTTCACCACCAACAAAAGGTAATAATTGAAAACGAGAGATATCTGATGATGATTGTTGTGTCGATGTTTTCGTTTGGTGATGTTCACGAATACGTTGCTGAATAGAGGTAAAATCTGATTGTTCTAATGACGGTGTAACGCCAGCCCTGATCGGGTTTAAATCTACGTACATCATGCAAGATAATAATGCCTGTTCGTCTAACAACGCTTGAGATTTAAAACGTCCTTCCCAAAATGCACCTTTGCATTGATCTTCTTTATTGGCTTTTCGCGCGATTTCTTCATTAAGACAACGCATAAACCAACTAATACTGCCTAATCGTTGTTGCCATTCAGCCACTAAATTTGATAATGCTTGTTGTTTATCTGCGGCTATTTGCCCATCTTTTAAAAAATCAACCGCGATAGGATGGCCGCTAAATAACTGTAACCAACGTGATATTACTTCTTCTGGGGTTAATTTTTGTTGCTGCTCAATATCTATTTTTAGCACTAAATGATAATGGTTACTCATAACGGCATAAGCACAAATATCAATACAAAATACAGCTGCTAATTGTTTGATTTTATTTACTATCCAACCACGACGATGTTGATAGTTTTTACCGTTATACGGATCATCCCCACACAGATAAGCACGACGCACACAGCGATTAATTACATGATAAAAAGGAGTAATTTGAGGTTCTATCAATTTTCGTCTTGAAATTGTCATTCGTTTCACCATAAGCAACTTGAAGCTTAAGTGTAGTCACTCATTACTGATGTGCAAGAATATGGCTGTCCACTGTTTTTTCTGTTTTTTGATATTTATGGTGGCGTAAAAGCCTAATATTTTAAGTCCGAAAGCAAAAAAGCCGCCATATAACGTGGCGGCTATTATCAATCAATATTAATTTTAGTTAAGCGGCATTTCGGTAGGCAATTTACGTCCTGTCACTTGTTTCCAAACTTGATCTTTCGCGCTATTACACACTTGCTGACCATTCACATCATGGCAATTAAGGTTAGTTAACATTTTACCCTGATACTCACCTGTTAACGTTTTCAGATAAGCAACCATCGCTTTGGTGTCTTTTGGTGTAAAATCAGTATTACACTGATACTTCGCCATTGCATTAACCGCTTCAGATAATGTCGCTGCGCGACCACCAGAGAAATAAGGCCCAGTTATTGCTATATTACGTAAATTAGGCACTTTAAAATAATGCATTTGCTTTTCATTATGAGTAACTAAATAGCGCCCTTTATCACCCTCAATATGCTTACCCTTAAGGTTACCAAAGAAGCTACTATAAACACCCATTTTCTCGTATGATTGCCCGCCCATACTTTGACCTACGTGACAAGTTTGACAGCCTGTTTTTAAGAATAATTTAAAACCTTCAATTTCTTCAGGTGATAATGCACTTAAATTACCTTCTAAGTATTGGTCAAAACGGCTATTAGGCGTGATCAATGTTTTCTCATACTCAGCAATCGCATTGGTGATATTTGCCCCTGTCATACCGTCTTTATACGAGGCATCAAATAATTTAACTAACTGAGGATCTTGCTTAAGTTTAGCTATAATATTGCCCCAATTTTTTGATCCCATTTCAACGGGATTAAAAATAGGGCCAGCCGCTTGAGCAGCCAAATCTGCGGCACGACCATTCCAGAACTGACTCATATTAAATGCAGAATCATAAACGGTTGGCGCATTCATAGGATCATTAAGATTATTAATACCTAAACTGGTTGGTAAGTTATCGGTACCACCAGTATGGATAGAATGGCAACTTGAACATGCATACTTATTATTAGCTGATAAGTGGATGTTATTGTAAAGCGATAACCCTAATGCAACTTTCGCTGGATCTGTTTTAAATACGGTATGAATTGGTTGAATAGCCAAATTCTTAAACTGTGGTGCTGCAGTTGGGTTTGGATAATATTGTTGACGTTGATGCTTGATCCAATCTAACAGCAACTGTCGATCAGCACTGTTGAGGTATGCTGATGGCCAGTGTATAGCTAAATATTTAGGAATTGGCATTGAGTTATTGTTAAGAACAAACTCTAATTTAGCAAGCGCGACTTGATTTACTGCTTGATGTTGCTCAACTGCCTGTACAACAGGAGCAAGTTCAAACGATTGATTAGCTTTATCAATATCTGCTTGCATCGTTTGTTTCACACCTGGCAATTTAGCATAAAAAGGCAATGGGCTATTGATCGTATGGCAATCTGCACAGCCTTTTTCAGCTAATAATCGCATCGCTTGTGCGGATAGATCATCAATATTATGTAATGATAAAGCATCTAAGCGTTTATTCGCTAAAGTGACATCTTCTTTATGCACAGCGTATACAATTACACCATAGCCAACGATACCTAATGCTACTGCACTCACAATTGCTTTTTTTATATATTTCTTATTAATCATGATATTACTCTTTTGAAAACTTCCGCCAGCAATATATACCTATGCAGAATAATCAAAATAGCTAAATCACAAAAAAAACAAATACCTTGATTTAAATCAATATCATGTATCAAAATATTTTGTGTTGTTAATGAAAAATACACATCATAAAAACACAAAAATAATCATTATCTATTCTTTTTTAAAAAGCAGTGCATTAATTAATCACTTAATCGACAAAATAGATTAATAACTATATAACCAATCTACAAAAACTAAACTATAAATTTTATCTTTACATTCAATAAGTAATAATTATTCAAATGATATTCTTATTTATTCATTACTGGTAATAACAATTGAATTATCAAGCCATGAGGATGACGATTCTTCGCCTTCACGGTTCCATTCATTACCGTCATTGCTTCTTTAACAATCGCTAAACCGAGCCCATAACCTCCTGATTGTTTATCTCGAGCACCTTCAATACGAGTAAATGGATCAAAGATCCGTTTAAGATGTTGTGGTGCTATACCATGACCATCATCTTCGACACTCAATTGTACAAATTGCAGCCCTTCGATATCCACCAGCGCTAAATTAAGACTAATATGCGCATTTTTCCCCGCATATTTAATCGCATTTCCTAATAAGTTACTGATAACTCGAACTATCAACCGACTGTCACCTCGTACCATCGGTATATCATTATCAATACCAATAGTTAATATCTGTTGTGCCCCTAATAGAGCCTCAATATCGGGCACAGTGGTTAAACATAAACTCTCAACATCAATTGGAATCAAGTGCACATTATCGGTGGTATTTTGAAGCTGATTAAATTCTAAAATTTCATTGACCAATTGATTCATCTCTTCAGCTTCACGCTCTAATCTATCAACAAGATGTTGATGTTCAGACGCAACCCGTTTTCTCATTAAATGTAATGATAAGTTATGCCGAGCTAATGGAGTACGTAGTTCATGTGATACATCACGAATTAGGCGGCGTTGACGTTCTGATAGCATCTGAATCTTTTCGGCCATTTCATCAAAATCAGCAGCAAGTGATTTAAATTCAATGGTGCTATCACTCACTGTATTGGCTACCCTTACAGAAAAATCACCACTCGCAAGGCTACGGCTCGCCTCTCGCAAAGTATTTAATGGACGCTGTAAATAACGAGCAATAAGAAATGAAAACATCAAAAGAATTAATGCGGCAATCACGACCTGAATTAATCCAAAATAAAATGAAAAATATTTGGCAGGATGTAATTGATACGGTAATTGCACCATTAGCTGATTGCCATCTTTTAGAGGGATAGCAAATATAGGCTGATTAACACGAGAATCTAAAATAGCATTAATTCCACGGGCATAAGTCAGTTTGAAAGCAAAATGAGGGTGCATTTTTCTATCCCCCATTTCATGTTGATCTTTATCTAACACAAATAAGTAATAAGGTTGTTGCTTTTCCCATTGACCCAGTTGTTGTTTATTACCTGTATCAATTAACTGCTGGGCTTGCTCTGCCATTACTCGTATATTTTGCTGCACTTTCATTGGTACGTGCAGCATTGTTTTAACTAAGGCAATTTCAGCTAAATTTTGCAACAGTAATATTAATAATAAACTCACCGTAAAATACGAAAAAAGTCGTACAACCAAGCCATGTTGTTGATGCGGTTTATACCACGTTTTACGCTGGGAAAGGCTTTCCACTTAATGATCCTTTAATTTACTGGTTAACACTTTCGGTATAACTATAACCTCGGCCACGCACGGTCTTAATATGTAACTTAGACATACCCGCTAATACAATTTTACGGCGTATATTACTTATATGCATATCAAGATTACGGTCAAATGGACTTAATTCTTTTTTAAGCACTTGTTTTTGTAATTCGGCCTTTGATACCACAATCCCATCATGCTTGATTAAATACTCTAATAATTCCGCTTCTGTGCTAGTTAATGGTAAACGTGACATTTCTGCTGCCATATTTTCTTCACCAGAGCGAATATTATGACGCTGACGTTCAAGCCCTACACGCCGTAAAATAGCACTAATACGCGTCAATAATTCAGGTACTTTAAACGGTTTCGTAATGAAATGATCTGCCCCTGCTTGTAAACCATCAAGCATGGTTGCTTCATCACCTAATGCGGTTAACATCAAAATAGGGGTCGCAAACCGCTGACAAATACGACGCGCAACTTGCATTCCATCAAGATTAGGCAACATCACATCCAATAGTACTAAGTCGACGCCTTTATTTTGTAGATACTCAATTGCTGACTCACCACAATGAACACAACTGACATCATGACCTTCATCTTCTAGCACTTCAGTCAGTAATTCACACAACTGTACATCATCATCAACAACTAATATTTTTGACACAATAAATCATCCAAAAGAAAAACATCAGCATAGTAATATGCTTAACCTGTATATATCAACCATGCATCAACAATCACGTTATTCTCCGTATAGTTAGCCAATTCAAATAAGTGATTGTTGACTCAATTAAGCCCATCCTAACTACAACGAATTATTAACCACTGGTGGGGAAACCGTTATGGGTAGTGTTAGTGCTTGGCACATTTCAGCTAAGGTCTTCGCTTCACGTTGTGGTTGATACCAACTATTTAAACCCATTTGTACCGTCATTACCGCTTCTTCTGGGGTCATGGTGCCATTTAGTACTCCCACACTGGTTTCCCATAATTGCAATTCAAAATCGGGTTTGCCACGCGATAAAATTTGAGCTGAATTACGAATGGTAGAATCACAATTGTTACGCCACATCATCATTTCATTGGCAATAGGATGGTTAACATCGAAAAAGTGATTAGATAACGAGAAAAACCCAGGAATACCATTTGTTAATAATTCTGCGAACTCAGCGGTTGTCATCCATTGTAGAAATGCCGTTGCTGCTGCATTTTGCTCTGATTTAGTGTTTAGTCCCATCCCCAAATCGGTATGATCACTGATATAGCATTCATCTCCTTTGTTAACGACTGGAGGTGGAAAAACACCAAAATCGACACTGTTAGCAAAAGTAGATATATCCCACGAACCTGTTGGATAAATTGCAGCCTGACCGTTTTTAAACAACTCAATAGCTTCAGCATAACTGCGTTGCTGATAATTACTGCCTAAATACGGTGTCCAATTGGCTAAAGCGCGATAAGTGTTCAGATATGGGCTATCAGAGAAACGTGCTTGTGCTTGAATTAAGCCTAAGCGCCCATCTTCACCCTGCCAATAATTAGGACCTATATTCTGAAACCCCATCGTTGCGGCTTCCCATTTGTCTTTGGTGCCTAAAGCAATAGGTGTATAACGTTGGCTTTGTTTGATTTTTTCAAGTACATGTTTAAATTCAACAGTCGTTGCTGGCACCTGAAGTTTTAATTCTGAAAAAATAGTTTTATTGTAAAAAAATCCATGAATAACCGATGCCATAGGTAAGCAAAATGTTTGAGCACCTGAATCTGTTTGCCATGGGCCTAACGCAAAGCTGGGAAAATTCTCCATGCCTTGCATTTCAGTAATATCACTAAAATGCCCTTGCTGAAAGAGTGCCAATGATCCATCAAATGGACGACAAGCAATAAGATCACCCGCAGTTCCTTGCGCAAGATCTTTATCTAGCTGTTGATTAAATGTTGATGGATCGACTGGTGATCGGTATGTCACTTTAATATTAGGGTAATGCTGATTAAACGCTGGAATGATTGTTTTATCCCAAATAGCATTATCGTTACGCCAGGAATCAATAATAACCTGACCGCTGATTGATTGTGTATTCGCCAAAACTAAACTTGGGATTAATAACACTCCACCGCATACCATTTTGATGATGCTATTAGATGCTGAGCGTGTACGTTGAACAATATGTGAGTTTTGCATAATTAGACCTTAAAGCGTTCAATCAATTGACGTTGTTGAGCAGCCAGTTGCGATAATGCTTCGCTGCTTTGCGCAGATTCTCTCGCTTCATTTTCTGCGTTATATGCGACAGCCGCGATACCATTAATATGCTCAGAAACATCTTGGCTCACTGAGATCTGTTCTTCCGTTGCATGAGCAACTTGTATCGCCATATCTAAAATAAGATGCATACGATCAACGATTGTCTGTAAAGCAACATCCGTTGAACGAGCTTGCTCTACACATTGTTCAGTTTGTATTTGTGAACGCGTCATAACCTGTGACACCTGCAACGCATTTTGCTGCAAATTAGTTATCATTCGTTGAATTTCTTCTGTTGACTGCTGCGTTCGATTAGCTAAGGCCCGTACTTCATCAGCAACAACAGCAAAACCACGACCTTGTTCACCGGCTCTTGCTGCTTCTATCGCGGCATTAAGTGCTAATAAATTGGTTTGTTCAGCAATACTACGAATGACACCTAATATACTGCCAATATTGTTAGAGAATTCAGATAATTTTTGAGTAATAGCAACAGCTTCCGTCATTTCTACTGCAAGTTGTTCGGTAATCGTTCGGCTCGTTAAGACTAATTCTCGTCCTTGTTGTGCCGCTTGATTCACCTCATCGACTTCAGCCACGGTTTGTTCTGATGAACGTGATATTTCTTTTGCACTCACTTCCAACTCTGAAATAGCCGCTGCAACTTGATCCGTGCGCGATTTTTGGTCTTCAACTCTATTCATCGCTTTTTCGCTCGTCGTCGCAGTTTTGTTCGCTTCTGATACCAAATGCGCAGAGCCAATATGAATCTGAGTTAAAATATCGGCCATGCTGATAGATAATTGATCAATCGATCGCGATAACGCACCAAACTCACATCCAGAATGATAATTTGTACGTTGTGTCATATCCCCTTCAGTCATTTTCTTTAGAACTGAATTAATTCTCACCAACGGTGTGTGAATACGTTTTGCAGTAGTGATCGCGATAACAGCAGCAATCATCGTTGATACCAGTGCGGCAATAATAATACTTAGAATGGCTTGATTTGCCGCTTCATCCGCCGCTTGTTGGCTTGCTTTAGCGTTGGCTTGTGCATATTCCATATATACGGTTAATGCCTGTTGAGTCGCTGTTACCTGTTGGTTTGATTTTTCATTTAAAACGGCTAACTGTGAAGCTAATAAATGTTGCTTAGCCATCACCTCTAACATGCTATTCGCCCCTAATGTAAGCGCATAAACACGATTTAGATTTTTGCTATAACGTGCCTTAACATCCTCAGCAATATCAATCCTTGCAATACCCTGTGTCGCCATCTCAATATCTTTTGTGAGCACCGCCGATAATGTTTTAAGATCAGTTTGAGGCGTCGCTCGACGAACATTTTTTAAATCTCGGCTAATACCACTAGTAATTAATTCGACACGATTTCGCAATGAACGTTTATGACTGGCACTTTGAATAAGAAGGTTAGCTGCTGATTGGTAAGTATCTTCAAGGTGAATAAATTCAAGATTTAAACGTTGATGTTGGCGTTTAACCGCTAGCCATTGATCATAACGTTCAATAGCAGTATTTGATGAAGTAAAAAAAGCATTAGCAGCTATTAATGCCGTTGCTAATTCAGATTTTGCTCTTGAGTCAACCGCATAATGCTGTGCTTGCTGCTCTAGTAATCTAAAGTCATGTTCTGCTTTTTGAACATCAGCCTTTTTTATAGCCAACACCCCAATATTGGTGGTCGTTTGATAGTCAATTACCTTCAATTGATTTTCTCGCAAACTTGCCAATAATTGGCTTGCTGAAATAACCATAGGTGTTGATACTTCAGTAACATGTTGTAATCGGCTATGGATTCTATCGGTATTACCATAACTTATGCCTCCAAGGAGGAGAATAAGTACCAGCATTAGAGTAAATCCAGCAATAGTACGTTGAACAATTGAGAGTGACATACCTGACTCTATTGTAAAGGAATGAAGCCATTACCAATAACTGCATCAATAATGGATAGCCGCTCAATATAATTATTTCATCGCCTAAAATAAAAAAATATCCGCCATTTCAAAGCACAGATCACACTATTTTGCTTCTAAATTCTTCTATGGTATAGGTTTTTTTATACTATGAAACAAAATCCTATAAGCAAATAATTCCCTTCCTAATTAGAAACAAATATTCAACATTCCACTCAGAATAATTTTTTTCCTTCGTTTTATATTTTAAATATTAAACTTTATTTGAATGCCAAATACATAAAATACGCTTTCTGTTTGATCATTGAACTAAATCAATAAATTTATAGTTATTAACAAAATTCAATTAACTATCTGTTGACTTTACCAGAGGCTGCACCAAATCTAGCTTTAGCGAATTTCCCACAGAGTTATGCACAGCTTCTGTGGATAAATGCATTTTAGTGGATAAAATAATAAAACATTATATTATTGATCGAAAATATATTACCAAAAAAAAAATAAAAATATAACGCATTGATATTAAAGTTAAAATATTTAAAAACTCAATATTGATAAATTTAATAACTAAATAGATAAAACTTATTTTTACTTTATTTATTATTTAAAACGCTTTGATTGTTAAAAAAATGTAAGTTATACATACGATTTGGACGATTTTTTCAAGTCAACAATAACCACAAAAGTATCTTTGTACTCTTTTGAGAAATGAGAGCCTGCACTATAAAAATTTAATATTGAAAAAAGCAATATATTGTTTAAATTATAAAAAAAATGGAAAGTAGCTAAAAAGCCACTTTCCACATCAATAACGTCTCAATCTACAATTAGAACCTCATCAACACTCACTTGACTCGGTTACAATCCTCTGCTTACTTTCTTAAACGTCTAAAAAACGCACTTGAACAAAGTAATAATAAGCCTATAAAACCGAAACTACCGCCACCATCACTATCTTTGCCTATATTACAATTATTCGCTGAAATGCTGTCATTGCACCCATCACCACCTGTGTCACCGCCTCCTGTGTCACCGCCTCCTGTGTCACCGCCTCCTGTGTCACCGCCTCCTGTGTCACCACCACCTGTGTCACCACCACCGGTGTCACCGCCACCTGTGTCACCGCCACCTGTATCACCACCACCTGTGTCACCGCCGCCTGTGTCACCACCATCTTGATCGCCGTATTTATCATTAAGAAAATCAGGAGGTGTTATAGGATATGTCGGCACTTTACTACTGTTTTCAACAATCCAATCAGTATAGTTTCCTACACGAGCATAGAAACCTGGTCTAGTCATTGAACCACAAACAGGATTACCTGTAGTACCGCCACTGACAATACCTACCTGTAACTGATTGCCCTCACTATCAATAGCAAAAATAGGACCTCCGCTGTCACCATTACAAGCATCGGCACCAGTAAGCTCGGCAATAACTACAGGTGGTAATGTACATAATTTAGTAATATTTGCTGGGCTATCAATAATTAAGCCCGGGTTATCATTAGACTCAATACGCTCATAACAAAGATTAATAGGGAAGAAACTCAACTTAGCCTGTTTAAGTGTTTTTGATGGCTTACTTCCCTCTATTGTCGTTGCTCCCCACCCTAAAACGGTAATATTTTCAGGACGGTGGTCTGTAGGAATAGGATTATTGGCTTGTTCCCATTCTTGTTTTAGCTGTTCCTCAATCAACTGTGTTTGCGATAAGGTCGATAATGCAACCTTACCTAAATCAACAAACTTACGATTTACCCGAATTAGAGCAACATCGTTATCCAATGCCGAACTAACAATCTCAGTAATCACTTGATCATTAACTGTTGTCTCTTTTATCACTGCTACTGGACTATAAGCGGGGTGTATCACCACATGCGTAGCTGAAAATATATGTTTTTTTTGTGGATAGCTATTATCAATTAATCCTGCCGTAATAGTAATATCTGAAGGAGCCATTACTATCGCGCTTTCACCACTTCCTTTTACCACGCAATGGGCCGCCGTTAATACCCACTGATCATTGATAATCGTCGCGCCACAAAAAGGGGTTTCTCCATCTTTATTATTGCGGAGTGATGCCATAAAATTTTCACTAACTGGAGTATTAGTATCAACATCACTACCACCAACGACGTAAGGTGAAACTATTGTGTCTGATGATGCACATACTGGCGTGCTTATACTTGCAGCAATCGCTAACATCAAAACACTGTATTTATACTGGAACATCCTTTTCCCTTAAACTTAATAGTAATCGCGATAGTTTACTCTTAACATGTTGCAGGCAAAGATCGAAACAAGCGCACTGCGATAAGCTTCATTTTTTCATGTAACTGTAAAGAACATTACCTCACATATTATATAAGTTGCGACACTATCTTATTTATATTCTCTGTATCTATATTGTTAAATATGAAACAACAACCAACCAATTCGGTTAATGAAACAAAGCACACTGGATATTAAACAGTCTGTTGTACTATAAATTTCGTGATCAGGGACATGTTTGCTTTTCTTCTGTACAATAGAACGGCATAATATTGGCACAATAAATCAATGGACAATTCCCATGACTATCGAACAAGCATTAAAAACGCGTAGTGAATCAAAATGTGAGCTATGTTCTTCTGAAAACAATCTAGCGGTATACGCTGTTCCTGCTTCTGAAGACAAGAGCGCGGGTTGCTGTGTACTACTTTGTGATACTTGCCGTGGTCAGCTTGAAAATCCAGAAACTACTGACGAAAACCATTGGCGTTGTCTAAACGACACCATGTGGAGTCAGGTTCCTGCTGTTCAAGTTATGGTATATCGCCAGCTTAAGCGTCTTTCAACTAAAACTGATTGGGCAATGGATCTCGTTGACATGATGTACTTAGAAGATGACGTTAAAGAATGGGCTGAAAAAGGTCTTGTTGAAGAAGAACAAGCTTCAATCCCTACTCGTGATGCGAACGGTGCAATCCTTCAAGCTGGTGATAGCGTAACTATCATTAAAGATCTACCAGTTAAAGGTTCAAGCATGGTTATCAAACGTGGTACGCCAGTACGTAACATCAGCTTGACTGATAACCCACTTCACATCCAAGGTCGTGCTGACGGTGTGCAAATGGTGATCATCTCAGCTTACACTAAGAAGTAATTCTTACTGTATTGAGAATAAAGAAAGCCCCTGTTGATATTATCAGCAGGGGCTTTCTTGTATGACATCGATAGTTTTATTGTTCTATTATAATGAGTTAACCACAACAGTATTGGCTAATTTATCATGCCAGCCTTGCTTTCTCTTATCCCAGCCAACCCACATCAAACCCAATCCCAAGGGAATAGTTGACACAAAATAGCCTAAATAACGTATCACCGATTGTTTCACACTGGGTTTGTTACCAGTGTTAGCATCAACTATCTGCGCTTTAATGACCATTTTCCCTGGTGTGGCTGATTTATAAATCCAAAATAAAATCACCCCCACAAACGGTAATAAATAATTGATCATTATATCCATCGGTCCAATAGCAAAACTATCGGTAGATGGGTGCATTTCACCATACGCGAGATACATAAGTGGCGCTGTAATCAAAGCGACAATAGCAGTATCAACCAAGCTAGCTAATACTCGAGGCCAAAATCCGACATACATTATTGTTATTTGCTCATTCATATCGAGATAGCTTTCTATTTATAATAAAGTTAATTAACCGTTTACCGATTTTTCCATAAGGTGCATAGAGATATTTAGTTGAACTTATCGCTGCTTGATGCATTACTGGACGCATTTTTGATAGCTGTTCAAACCCTTCTCGACCGTGATAATGTCCCATACCGCTATGGCCTATGCCACCAAAAGGTAAATCATCCTGCGCGACATGTAACATAACATCATTGATTGCAACCCCACCTGAACGCGTTTGGTTTAATACTTGCTGCTGTACCGCTTTATCATTACTGAATAAATACAGCGCTAATGGTCGCTCTCGCGCATTAATATAGTCCAAGGCTTGTTGAAGTGTTTGATAAGTCACTATTGGCAATAATGGCCCGAAGATTTCACGCTGCATCACTACCATCGCGTCTGTTGGTTGACAAACAAGCTGTAACGGAAATTTACGTTGTTGTGAATTGGGCTCTGACTGAGGGATCAAATTCACCACCGTTGCCCCCAGCTCAATCGCGTCTTGAGCGGTATCACATAAACGACAAAAAGAAGCGTCATCAATAATCGAGGTATAGTCAGAGTGGGAAATATCGGTAAACCGCTGTGCCATAATAGCTTGAGCTTGACGAATTACCTCACCTTCTAATGCTTGTGGGATCAACATATAATCAGGAGCAACACAGGTTTGACCGCTGTTATAAACCTTACCACCCAGAATACGAGATAATGCTATCTTCACATCATAATCATCGACCAAAATAACCGGCGATTTACCACCAAGTTCTAACGTCACAGGCACTAAATTAGTAGCAGCTGCTGCCATAACAGCCTTACCTGTGGTCGTTGAACCCGTAAAAATAAGGTGATCAAATTTTAATTGTGAAAAAGCAATCCCTGTTTGCCCTTCTTCTGCAACAATACAAATATGATCATTACTAAAATCAGCCGCAAATAATTGTTGTAATAGCTGACATAGATGTTGAGAATTTTCTGACATTTTAACCATCACACGATTACCTGCAGCGAGTGCGGCAACCATCGGTGCAATAGTCAAAAAAAGCGGATAATTCCAAGGAACAATAATGCCGACAACCCCTAAAGGTTGTGGAATAACACTGTTTATTGCGGGTTTGAACCATAAATAAGTATGTCGACGCTGAGGCTTCATCCACGTCTTTACATGTTTAATTGCATTGTTTATCGATGCTAAAGACGTAAATATTTCTAATAATGCGGTTTCACTTGCAGAGCGACAACCAAAATCAGCCGTAATCGCTTCGCAAATCTGAGCTTGATGCTGAATGATTAATTGTTTTACTTTTTTTAGGGCAGCGATACGATCTTCAACCATCGGCATCGGTTGCTGCATAAAAGCATCATATTGACGCTGACGATATTGCTCAAGTCTGCTTGCTATCAACAAATCGCTCATAATATTCCTCTATAATATTCGCTACATGATATATCTAGCGGTAGTGAATAATGAAAATAAGCATGTGCAAATAGTAGTATCACTATCTCTAATAACAATACAGTTGAATACGTTAAATTTATCAATTATCAAGATTTGCACTAAACTTACCCCATTAAGGACGGAATTTTTCGGAGGGATAAAATGACGCGACCAATACTGTACACGCTACGTCAATGCCCCTATGCTATTCGAGCACGTTTAGGCCTACGACTTGCCGAGCAAGAAATAGACATACGTGATATTTCACTCACAGATAAACCCGCTGAAATGCTTAGCATTACGCCAAAAGGGACCGTTCCGCTATTAGTCTTAAGTAATGGTGATTATATTGATGAAAGCTTATCAATTATGGTATGGGCTTTAAATCAGCACGATCCGCACAATTTATTATTAGCCGATAGCACGCATTTATTCACTGATATGATCAATCTTATTGCACGTAATGATTGTAAATATATTGCTGCATTAGAACACTACAAAGCAAATATACGCTACCACAATCCAGATGGTGCGCTTTACCGTCATTTATGCCAATCGTTTCTCGATGATCTTGAGTTACGATTAAATAAACACCGTTTCTTTATGTGCGATCACCCAAGCCTAGCTGACTACGCTATTTTGCCCTTTATTCGTCAATTTTCTCATGTTGAGCGACAATGGTTTCGCCACGCTCCCTACCCTAAATTAAAAACTTGGCTAGAGCAGCATTATCAAGATCCTATTTTTTCACAAGTCATGAAAAAGAAACCATTGTGGCAATCAGAGCCATCAACACCGTCATCACATTATGAAACGGTATAACTTTATTCTCATGCAGCCATTGGTCTAAATCACCCAGACAATATTGCACTGTCTGGGTGATAACAATTATTTGCTACGACTCGCAAGATATTCATCTTGAAGCATGTACATACGTTTTACATCAGTGTATTGCCCATTAATAAAGATTTCTTTTACTAGGTGGCCTTCTTCAATAAAACCACATTCTTCATATAAATAAATGGCTTTTTCATTTGCTGTTGCTACATGCAAATAAACTTTGTGTAGATTCAAAATAGTAAAGGCGTAATTCAACGCACGATTAATTAATGCGCGCGCATAACCATTACCTTGAAAATCAGGAGCAATGATGATCTGAAATTCAGCACTGCGATGAATACTATTAATTTCAACTAATTCAACCAGTCCAATTGACTCTTTATCATTATTTTCAGCAATAAAACGTCGCTCAGTGCTATCGTGAATATGCTTGCGATATAGCTCTTCCAGCTCATAAAATGACTCATACGGCTCTTCAAACCAATAAGACATGATGGCACGGTTATTGTTTAGCTGATGAATAAAACGTAAATCAGTTTGTTCTAAGGCACGAAGGCGAATTTCATTATTCATTATGGTTATCCATTTCCTAAAAAATCACTATTTTAAAATAATATACAAATAAGCTTATTAAGCGCTAGAAAATATCACTAAAACGTAAAAATAAAAGGTAAATAATGTAAAATTTTACATCTAAATACTTAAGCTACTGTTAATTGCTCATTCTACCTTCTAATAAGTCAATAAATCGCCTTACCTTGGCTGATAAATGTTTTCTGCTTGGATAAACAACATACACATTCACCAATGTCTTATCAAATTCAGACAATAGAATCGTTAATTCACCACGTTGCAATTGTGGCTCAATATAAAAAGCAGGCACGTGACAAATACCCATGCCATCCACAGCCATTGCCACAGTCATCGGCGTATTATTACAGCGTAACTTTTGTTGAACATCAACATTAAAGACTTTATCTTCCGCATCGGTATATTGCCAGCGATTGGCCTGTTTTAAGTTACTGTAGCAAAGACAATGATGTTGATGTAATTCAGATGGGTGTGTTGGCGTGCCATATTGGCGTAAATATTCAGGCGATGCCACTGTATGAATTTTACAACTAAAAAGGCGTTTACAAATTAAACTCGATTCCGCTAACATCGCTGAAGCACGAATAGCAAGATCATACCCATCAGCAACAACATCCACTGTTTTATCACTCAAGTCTATATCTAACTGCATTTCTGGATACAGCGTTAAAAACTCACTAAATACCTGCTGTAAATATTGAGATCCTAACCATACAGGGCAACTTATTTTAAGTGTACCTTTAGGGTTTACACTATTTTGTGACATCAAACCCAGCGCTTGTTCAGCATCCATGACCAATTGCAAACACTCTTGATAATAGACCTCGCCCTCAGGCGTTAACGCGATAGATCGTGTCGTACGATTCAATAAACGAACCCCTAAACGAGCCTCAAGTTTATTGATCTCTTTACTTATATAAGAATTAGAATGCCCTAAAGCCTCCGCAGCAGCGGCAAAGCCCCTACTTTTTATAACTTGAACAAAGACGACAATACCATCAAACAATTTATTATTAGTCATATGGAAATAGTTAAAACACTTTTATGCTATTAATTATATTTAGACACTAATATACACTTAATCCACGCACTTAGGGATTTATTACCTAACCTTATTATTGATAATAACGTAATGTACGTTACAAGGAACTTAAATGAAATTACTGACCTTAGCAGCAAGTAGCAGCCGTCAATCAATCAATAAACATCTCGCAACATATGCCGCATCATTAGTTACGGATGCAAATGTGGATATCTTAGATATTAATGATTTCGAAATGCCGCTTTATAGTATTGATCGTGAGACAGAAACGGGGATTCCAGCACTAGCACAAGACTTCCTAAATCGTATAGCTGAAGCTGATGCCGTTATTATATCGTTTGCAGAACATAATGGTTCATACACTGCTGCATATAAGAACCTATTTGATTGGGCATCACGCATTGAGCCTAAAGTTTACCAAAATAAACCTATGTTATTATTGGCAACATCACCGGGTCCTGGTGGCGCTAACACTGTATTAACAGCAGCAGTTAACTCAGCACCTTACTTTGCAGGAATTGTGAAAGCATCGCTCTCTATTCCTAGTTTTTATGATAATTTTGATCTGGCTGTCAACAGAATCACTAATGCAGAACTAGATGCAGCATTAACAACTGCAGCGCATAGCTTAACCAATCATAAATAACGTTTAATCATATTTTGATCTTAGTTCCAGAGTTATTAATTTCCCCATACCATGGGCGTATTAATTGCAAGGAAGTGCTATAGCGATCACTATTATTAATAAAACCATCAGTATACTGCACGCTCTCCTCCAATGAACAGCGTGTTGCTAAATTACTGAGATTATTTATGAAATTAATTAAACGTCTTGCTGCGATTGCCATTACTTCAGCATTATTAGCTGGGTGTAATAATCATAATGCCAATGACATTACACCTACAGCTAACGATGTCACTGTCGCAACTTTTAATCTTTCGTTTGATCGTAATAGTTTTGAACAACTGGTTGATGAAATGCAAACATCACCAGCAGAACAACAAATATTAATCGATGGTTTTAACACCAAGACGCTAACTAGTGCCCAAACAGACAAAGCACTTAAAATTATTCAAATCCGTAATGTCGCGGCAATTATTCAAACAAAACGCCCAAATGTTATTTTATTAGCTGAATTTAATAATGATGGAACGGGTGAAAATACAGCGGCATTGACTGGCTTTCAAAATAATTATTTATCCATTGGACAAAGTCCTAACAGCATTACTGGTGGCGATACATTAGACCCCATTAAATATCCTTTTTTTGAAAGCTATGCCACTAACACCGGTTTAATGAGTGGCTTAGACCTTAATAATGATGGCAAAGTAAATTCAGGCCCCAATGATGCGTGGGGATTTGGTGTCTATCACGGCCAATATGGCTTCGCATTGATGTCTCAATATAAAATTGATACAGCAAAGACACGTACATTCCAAACATTTAAATGGAAAGATCTTCCGTCAGCTGAAAACCCAATAATCACCAATTGTAATGATGCCAAGAACCCAATTCCAGACGGTATGGCATGTGGCGATAAATGGTACACTGCTGATGAATGGCAGCAACTACGCTTATCATCAAAAAATCACGTAGATGCACCCATCATTATTCCAACAGCGAATGGTGAACAAACTATTCATATTTTGATGTCACACCCAACCCCCCCAGTATTTGATACCGTGACTCAAAATAATAAAATGAAGAACCGTGATGAAATCCAATTCTGGAATAACTACATTACAAGTGGTGACTTTATTTATGATGATAAAGGCACAACGGGTGGCCTTGCGGAAGATGAAAAATTTGTGATTGTTGGTGATTTAAATGCCGATCCCTATGCTGGTGATGGTTATCGCCAAACCATTGAAAGCTTATTAATGCATCATCGTGTTAACCAACAGGCAAGTGATGGAGCATTAACGCCAACGAGTTTAGGCGCTGAAAGTTGCTACAGTGATAAAGAATGTCGTCAAGATAACCCTTATCCTAACCGCTTAACCAGTAACTTTGGTTTACAAGTCGATCATGCTATTCCATCTCATAATATGACTATCGTTGACTCTGGCGTATATTGGCCAGCACATGACGAACAAGGTCGCTTACTTGTTAATGATGATCGAATTGGTACAAAAGGCAAAGGTAAAGACGTTTCTTCTGATCACCGTATGGTATGGATAAAAGCAACACTATAACTAATATTGATATCTTAAATAGTGTACTAAAAACGCTTAATCATCATGATTAAGCGTTTTTTTATTTAAAACAAGCATTGTTGCGGATGATGAGCGACTGTGAGTGACTCAAGAGACGTTACTCCCTCAAAATGAACAATCCATGCCATATTGCTACGCGGGAACTCTTTTATAATCGATTTTTTTAACTGCTTGAGTAAACTTACATTATTGAGCGTCAATGTTTGAGAATCAAAACCAAATTGCTTAAATACGAAATTTTTTGCATCTAGCTTTAATACTAAAATACCACGATCTTTTTTAAAGGTTCTGGCCTCGATTGCTTCACCAACAACCATGACAGATAACGCTCGTTGAAAGGTATAAAATAATTGAGATATATGAACTTTAGCCATACCTAATACCATCTAAACTAACAATATCCTCCTATCATAGAATGTTACTATTATTATTCTCTATTCAATTATTCTTAATACTAATATAAATAAATTTGATACAACCGTTATCGCATTCTTCCTAGCATAGACCACCCTGCAGTATTACAGTTGTTATCACCGATCAGCAAAGATATAATTTATAGAATATTTTCTTATGAGACTTATCGACTATGTCACGCTTTAGCCAATTTTTTTACTCGCATTGGAAACTAATTAGCATTTTGATCCTTGCTTTAATTACTGTCTTATCTTTAACACCGCAGGCAGAATTACCCACGGTCTCAGGAACAGATAAAACCCACCACTTTATTGCTTATGCAACACTAATGTTTGCGGTGGCTTTTGTTAAACCGAAACATTGGCAATGGATCGCTGTATTTTTCTTTTGTTGGAGTGGTGCGATTGAATTAATTCAGCCTTACGTTCATCGTTTTGGTGAATGGCTTGACTTAGCAGCTAATACCGGTGGTCTGATTTGTGGTTTTATTATTGCAAGAATCTTCGCGTATATTTGTAAAAAAACAAACTAGTTGTTTACGTCTAGTAAAGTTTTTTTATTCCCTGACTAACCGTTGACAAAATAATGGTTATTTACGTTTATTTTAATTTAAACTAAATATAGAGCCTATATAGTCCTTCTTTTTCACTATTATCAATAATAAAAGACCGTATTATATAGGCTGATAATTCAGCATATATTATGTAAATATCATATTTAGAGCTAAATATAAGATTACTATTTTCAATACTTAGATTAAGTAAAATTTATATAATCAATAAAAAACATTTTCAATCAAATAGTTACGGTCACCCTATTGTTTTTATAAAATAAATCATAAACAATGAGCATGATTCACTAACTTGAATTACCTAAAAAATGCGAGCAATATCCGAAAAATTATATCTAACTGGAATTTGATGTTTCTATGTATATCGTCATAACACAAAATGACATAACGACAAGGACGCTCAGATAGCATAGTAATGGCTAATTTGTTAACTTAATGTTTTTACAATCAACAACAAAACAAATAAAGCATTACACTAAAGTAATGTGGGGAAAAAAAATGAATCCTGAAGACAAGCAGTTTGCTGTTATTGGCCTTGGCCGCTTTGGTATGTCTCTGTGTGAAGAGCTTAGCGAACGTGGAGCACAAGTATTAGCTATAGATATTAATGAAACATGTGTTCGTCAAGCCGCAGATATTGCAACACAAGCTGTCGTTGCTGACTGTTCAAATGAAGCGACTATTGCAGAATTAAAACTTGATGATTATGATTTAGTCATGGTTGCTATTGGTGATGACATTAATGCCAATATATTAACTACCCTCTTGCTAAAAGATGCCGGTGTAAAAACGGTCTGGGTCAAAGCCAAAGATACTCCACATTGTAAAATCCTTTCAAAAATTGGCGCTGATAAAATCATAAGACCTGAACTGGATATGGGTATTCGTATTGCACGTAACATGCTCGATAAACGTGTCTTTGAATTTTCAGAATTAGGCAGTGGTATTTCATTAGCTGAAGTTGTAGTTACAGCTCGTAATATGGGTAAACCTATCTCGAAACATCCTTGTGCAAGCAGCGATGAAACACAAGTCTTAGCACTTAAACGTGGCCCTGAAGTACGTAAGGCTCCTGATATGGATATGGAAATGCAAGTTGGTGATATCCTTATTATTACTGGTCCTGAAGATGTACTATCAGAAACATTAAGAAAGTTATGAGTTTTATCCCGAATCGGACAATGTATGTCCCAATAAAAACAAATAAGCGCGATAAACGGTGGTCTGAGCCAAAAATTATCATCTTTAGTTTTTTGGCTATTTTGATCCCTGGCGCAATTTTATTAACATTACCCGTCTTTTCTGTATCAGGACTCAGTTTTGTTGATGCTTTGTTCACCGCAACATCTGCTATCAGTGTTACGGGATTAGGCGTTGTCGATACTGGGACTCACTTTTCCACCAGTGGTAAAGTATTATTGATGATCTTAATGCAGATTGGTGGTCTTGGACAAATGACCTTATCTGCTGTTTTGTTATATATGTTTGGCTTACGCGTTAGCCTACGCCAACAATCGCTAACAAAAGAGCAACTCGGGCAAGAAAAATTCATCAATATTCGTTTACTCGTTAAGCACATTATTATCTTTGTTATTGTCTGTGAATTAATTGGTACTTTTTTTCTATCACTACGCTGGGTACCAATGATGGGATGGGATAAAGGGCTTTTTACTGCCGTTTTCCATGCTATTTCAGCGTTTAATAACGCCGGTTTCTCACTTTTTTCAGATAACTTAACTCAATATGTTGATGATCCATTAGTAATCATTACTGTTGCGATGTTATTTATCTTAGGTGGTTTAGGCTTTACTGTTATTTCAGATTTACAACGTAATTTACATCGTGGTTTCCATTTTTTATCACTGCATTCAAAAATAATGATTATTGCAACACCCATATTATTATTGTCAGGTACAGTGATGATTTGGTTACTTGAACACGATAATATGCAAACACTTGGAAGCTTTAATACTTCAGGACAATGGCTGGCTGCATTCTTCCAATCAGCAACAGTGCGTACCGCTGGCTTTAATAGTGTCAATATTGGTGCGTTTACTGAGCCCGGTTTATTAGTCCTAATGCTATTAATGCTTATTGGTGCAGGCCCGACATCAACTGGTGGTGGTATAAAAGTTTCTACCTTTGTTGTGGCTATTTTAGCTACGTGGTCATTCTTAAAGCAGCGTGATCGTGTTGTACTTTTTAAGCGTACAATATCAAATCAAACAGTAACAAAATCATTAGCCATTATTGTGGTGAGTGGCATTGTATTGTTGATCGCGATGTTTGCACTAATGCTAACAGAGAAGGCACCTTTCTATGAGGTGATGTTTGAAACTATTTCAGCCTTTGCAACTGTTGGTGTAACCGCAGGCTTAACGGCAACACTGTCGGAACCGGGTAAATATATCATTATCATCGTGATGATTATTGGTCGTCTTGGCCCACTAACACTGGCTTATATGTTGGCGCGTCCAAAACCAACATTACTGCGTTATCCTGAAGATAACGTGGCTGCAGGTTAATCCGCACAACGCAGTCATTACTACTTTATGATGTTATACTCTACAAAAAGGCGTGTTTCCTAACTAAAGAAACACGCCTTTTTATTTACGTATGATTCACTATCGAGGAATCTCTGCAGCTAAATGTTCATCAAAACCTGCCGCGACTAAATTTTCATAAGCTTGCCATACTTCAGCAGGAATAACTTGCTCAGTTGAAAAACCTAATGTGGGATAGTAACGAATACGTTGTAAATCTCCTACCATCACATTGATCATATCACCATAGCTAATCACATCATTCGCAAACTCATCAAATGTTAATGACGGTGATGTTACTTGTGCTGTTTTATTTGGCCACAATTTTTCAAATGTAGCGAGCGTTCGACGTTCCATGAATGGCTTTTGAACCAAAATAAATCGCTGAGGATCAAGGTTTTTCTCCATGAGTAACTCACGCGTTTTAATTATATTTTCGCCAGTATTTGTCGCTACAGGCTCAATATAAATACAGTCATTTGGCACCCCCATTTCACGAGCAATATTCGCAAAATGTTCAGCTTCTGCGCATGGAAATAAACCCTGAGTAAGTTCACCAACATTGCCAGAGAACACAATACAAGGTGCATAGCCTTTCATAAATAATTGAGCGGCATATTCTGCAACTCTAATATCATTACTGCACAGTACAAACAAACAATCACTTTTTACTAATGATTGTTGCAATAAATGATAATCCCAAATGATTTTAGCTGAACGATAAATTCCTGAAGACATAATCAATCCCTTTGTATCAATAGATTATATTTAAAACATAGGCTATTAAAATAATGAGCCTTTATAATAAAATATAACGTTAAAGATTGTCTTTCAATAACGAAAAATTAAATAATAATTTGCGGATTGCTAATATGCAAAATATTAATCCCATAATAAGTCGTATTTTAATATCCTAAACACCAGACACTAATGTATAGCATATCAACAAGGATGGCTTTGTCGTACTCAATAAAAATACACAATGCTATTTTGAACATAAAAAAGTGGAGCAAGCTTACACTTACTCCACTCATCCAATTATCGCCTATTTATCTCACGAGAACGATTAGCGTTGCCACCATTCAGGTAAAATAGCAATGCTAGTGCCATGTTGGTCGCTTAACCACGCTTGCTCACTTTCAATCGTTAACTGCAATTGCATTGAACGCTCAACCAATGTCTCTAGGCTTTTTAATTCTTCATCACGAATAAAGACTACAGATACATTACTTAATGCATTAATTTTGGTTTTATTCGCTTGCCACCATACAGGAGCAGCATGATCACCATAAGCATAAACAATCACTTTCTTGGCGCGGTGTGACGCCTTGCGAATACGTTTTTCGTCAGGTAAACCCAACTCTACCCATAATTCAATTTCATCAACTAAGTTTTTAGTCCATAAATCAGGCTCTTCTGCAGAACTTACACCTTTAGTAAATTGTAATTCTGGATCTGCATTTAATCCCCAAGCAAGCACTCGCAGCATGAAGCGTTGTAATGTTTCTGATGGATGACAAGCAACAGTATGTTGACCATCAAGATAAACATGGCGATCCATGTCTGCTACGTTCATGTTTACTTTATATATAGTGGCACTGATCGCCATGGGTAACCCTTTAAATTATTACTAAATAACAAGTGCAAATATTTGCACATACGCTTATTGTCTGCACAAAAAATATGAATATCGTCTTAATCTGAAAACAATGTATATAACGATATATCTTGTTGGATGAGATCTTCTTTTTGTGCTTTTGTTAATCGTTTTTTAATATGATATTCAAACTGCATCGCATCACGTTTACAGTTCACTTGCTGTGACCACATCAATGTTAAAGGCCCTTTTCCCTTGAGATATTTGGCCCCTTTTTTACTGTGTTGATGCTCTTCAAAACGACGACAAACATCAACAGTAACGCCACAATAAAGCATCCCTTTATGGGTCCGAATAAGATAAACAAACCAAGGAGTGGTTGACATAATAACTGGCCCCAAAATAAACAGGCCCAACATACAATGTTGAGCCTATATAAACAATCAAAGCTACAGCAAAACTGGCGAGACAATCTACCAGTATTCTTAAATAATAGAAACTACTCTGTTAATGATTCTAACATTAATTGTAATTCAACGAGTTGTTGCTTTAATTGTTCAACGTCTAATTCTAATGCGTTAATTCGTTCTTCATTGATAGCACTACCCGCTACTACCGATTTAGCTGGCGTGTAATTGTCAATATCAATATCACCACTGAGTAAGTGCACATAACGACAATCACGTTTTCCTGATTCTTTAGGTAACTTAACAACATAAGGTCCCTTATCTGCCGATGCCAATAGCTCTAATACCGCTTCAGCTTCTTGTGTGTCAGCAAAATCACATAACCGATTAGTTCGAGTACGAATTTCACCAGCACTTTGCGGGCCACGTAATAGCAATACAATCATGGCTGCTAGTTCTTGTTTAGTGAACTGTAATGAACCAAATTCAGTATTACAAAAACGATGCTGAAATTTAGAAACACGACTACCAAAACTGGATACGTCGCTCACCATCCGCTTTTCTTTCAGTTCTTCAATTGTATCAAGTACTGTTGCTTCATCGAGCGCCATTACAGGCTCACGACTTGATTTTTGATTACATGCTGTCGTCAACGCATTAAGCGTTAATGGGTATTGATCTGGAGTAGTAATTTCTTTCTCAAGTAAGCAACCAATCACTCGAGCCTGTTGTTCTGTTAATTGCATATCCATGATCATCCTATTCATCTCACCCAATGGCTTTATTCATAAACGTAAGATCTCGACACTCATCACTGAAAAGCCATTACTACAATACAGTGTCAAAATACTCTTAGAAGATTAGCACATTTATCTTTACCAGCAAGTAGTTAGGCTCTCAAAATCATGACTTTTGACCACAGCAAAGTAAAAGTTAGTTTTCATTATGACTCACTAAAGAATATGGATATTCCGCAGTGACAAATTGATCTCGTCCATTATCCTTCGCTTGATATAATAATGTATCAACCGCTTGATATAAATGTTCAACTAATTCTAAGCCCGTTGGAACCCATGAAATCGCCCCTTGACTTACAGTTAGTTGATCACTAATTAATGAATGACTATGTGGTATCGCTAACTTCTTTATCGCATTTTTTAAACGCTGACACTCTTTAATTGCTTGTTTTTCATTACAATTACAAATTAAGATAATAAATTCTTCACCACCATAGCGACCACAAATCTCCCCCGCTCTATTGAATGTTTTTTTCAAACATGATGACAATAATTTAAGACAATTGTCACCTTCGATATGTCCCTGATAGTCATTAAAGAGCTTAAAAAAATCAACATCGAGTAAAATAATCGTCAGCGGCAAATTATTTCGACCATGTAACGCAATAAATTCAGTTAATTTTTGATCCAGATACCGACGATTAGCAAGTGTCGTCAATGGATCTTTATTTGCTTGTTCTAACAATAATTTATTTACTTTCTGTAACTGTGTTGTTGTATGCTCTAACCGCTGCCTCATCACCGCTATACGGCTCATTGCCTGCATTTTCGCCGCTAATATAATAGGATTTACAGGTTTAACTAAATAATCATCCCCACCAACATCAATAGCTTTTGCAATAATATGAGGATCATTTATACCACTTAGAAAAATTACGGGCACCCACTCTGGATATTGATGCCGAATTGTATGTACTAATTCAATACCATTTTGTTGCGGCATTTCAATATCAACTAATAACAGATCAGGCTGAAATGCTGAATAACACTTCAATAACTCCTCGGCTGATGATACTGACTTAACATGATGACCTAGGTTTGTTAGACATGCCGCTAAATATAGTCGTTCACTGGCGACATCATCGGCAATTAAAATCCGCATCATTCCCATATTAAATCCTTTACGATTGTAACCATACAATATAAAACATATTGCATTCTTCATGCCATATATTTTTTTTATAAAAAAAAAACTTAACAGCGTGATTACACCATGACTATTCACTAAAATAAATTTTATTATGACTTTTATAATCATATATTGACATTTATCAGTAGGAATATAGGATTCCTCCTCTCAAAACACAATGCGTTAGGAAAAACTATGTCTGAAATTAATAATAACGAAGAGCAAATCATCGAAGAGACAGTATATACATTAGATGACTGTTCTCCAGAACTTCGCCAAGTAGTCACATTTGAAGAAGTGCCAGCAGAGTTGATTGATATGCTTGTAAACGTTTATAAGGTATCAGAGCCTACATCACGTGAAGCATGGAATACATTACCAGCAAGCGCACAAAATGTTTTGGATAATTTTGAGCAATTCCACTCCCTAGTTGCATTAAGTCAAAGCTACTCTGGCGTTGATTTTCTTGGTGAGATGCAAGAGACCAAATTCCCAGAAGATATGAGTGCAGAAGAGCAAGCGGAATACAAAGCATCAATGCTTGATAAAGTATTAGCTAACTGCGTAAAAGACATGTGTAAGCAATTGAAAAAAGCGCGTCGTAACCCACCAATGAAGCGCGAGTTTACTGAAATTTTTCAAAAGTAATCATTATTACTACGATAATTAATATGAAAAGAAAGAGCGTCGAGCTCTTTCTTTCTTTCTCATCACAACATCAGCTATATATAGATACTCAAAATGAAGAATAGCCACTGTCAAAATCACGTCATATACGCTCAATTATTGATAAAAAACAATCTCTGACAACATAAGCCGTGCTTATTGAGTATATTCCTGTTTATTATTAATTTATAATTATATCATTAAACGATTATCTTTTATTTATCAGATAAATAGCAATTATAAATATTGTGTTTTATATCTATAGTTAATACTATTAGCCTGTTAAAACCATTAAATATGACTTTTAACACCTATAAGTTATATTATCCGCTTTTATGATAGAATAAAAAATTAAGAAAACATTTGAGGTTTATAGATGGCAAATACTGAGCAAATAAGATTTAGGACAAAAGTATGCTTTATAGCAAGTCAAGGTGTACTTAAAACGTCTGAATCCACGCTCAAGTTGAATTTGTCAGAACAATATATTTTAAGCCATCTGATTGAGAACCATAGCACGCCAGTCACTAAAGATGACCTATTAAAAGTTGGCTGGCCTGATCGTATCGTTACAGAAGCATCTTTATTTCAAGTAATTAGAGCATTACGCGTTAAACTTAATGAAAAAAATAAAGGTGATGTTATTGAAACATTACCACGAGTTGGTTATCAAATTCGTGAATTTACTCGTGAAGAAGTTGATCTAACCGAACAAAAAACAAACAATGTTATTCGTAAGATTAATAAAAAAACTATTATTTCTTTAGGTTTAATTACTACTATATTATTTAGTAGTTGTGCATGGTATATGTCTCCGTCTCAAATAAATCCTACCAATTTCTTAATTGAACATGAAAATATTGGCTCCAATAATATTACCTTTATTACTAAGAATTTAGAACAACAGGTCGATTTAAGAAACAAGGCTAAAGCTATTTTTTCAGCACAAGCAGACAAGAACCAAAAAATATATTTTTACAAATCACATGATTATTATTCTATTGCTTGGTGTCAAATAATGGTAGACACAAACCAATGTAAACCAAGAACTGATTTTAGTTACAAAATCGCATCTGATGCATGGGGAAATTTCGTTCAAAATATAGCCGATAATAAAAAACGCTTTCATGAAAAAATTGGAAATGATTCAGATTTAATGCGTGAACCCCTATCGATTGTCTATCGTTCATATATTAGTAACAGCGGCATGATTTCAAAGATATCAAACTTTTATATCTCCCCAACAGATAAAAGTAATGTATTTGATTATTCAAAAGTTAATTTTATTACCAATAGTGAAACTGGCCATTATCAAGCATTATCACTCTCAGCAGAGTCATTAACAGTAACAAAAAAAGATTCACAATTTATTGCAACATTAAAAATAACACCAAAAGTTTTCCATTGGGCTTATCAAAATAATACTAATTTAAGTAACAACAAAGCGATTATTTTTTCAAATGACGATAATCAAACAGATATGTATAAGAATAATAACGTCCATTATGACTACATCTTGGTAGCTCAAAAGCGATTAAAACTTATTTTAAATGAAAATTCAGGTCTATATTGGTTACATAGCAGTAGAAATAACCCGTTAACACTATTACCAGCGAGGCATTACAAATAAATAAACATTAATGAGACAATGATCTCACCATTAAAATACACATTTTTTTCACAAAAAATATCACGAAACGATCACGTTTTTTATCATCTCAATTAAGTATATTTAGACCTAAAACAATAATACTTAAATAATGATGAAAAAAAACACAACGTCACTACTTATTGGATGCCTTTTTTGTTTAAATTCTACTTTTTCGCTGGCTAATAATAATAATTTAGTCACACCTAAAAGTATTGCTTCTACGACGGACCTTTCCTCATATACCACCAAACGTCAAGTTGTTAATCAACTACTTACCGACGCATTTATTGCTTTTCAATCTCCGACTCGCATTTCCCATGCCGGTTTTACAGCAAAAATACCCAGTAATCTTGAAATAGTAACGTCACGCTTATTAGAGGCTTATCAGCTCGAACCTTATCGTACTGATTTACTTATTTCAGCTGCAAATGCGCAAATATATAATGGTAATGTAGATCGTGCTATTACACTCTTTACACAAGCACAAGCAACAGCCCCTGATGATATTGACATTCTGTCATATCTTGCAGTATGGCAAAATTTTAAAGGCAATAATGCAGCCTCTATAAAACAGATGGCTAAACTTGCATCCCTAAACCCTGGCCGTCAAGCTGATATAGAACACATTATAAATACCGTCGATCACGTTATTGCCACACCACTAAAAACAATGGTTACCAAACCTTATAGCGGTAATACAGCTATCATTACCTTAGGTTATGCACTAAATCCTAACGGAACAATGAATGAGATTCTTATTCAACGCCTAAAACTCACATTAACACTTGCAGAGCAATCCCCTAACTCTCTTATTATTGTCACTGGCGGTGTACCTCAAAATCATAACACTGAAGGTAAACTTATGGCTGACTGGTTAATTAAACACGGTATATCTCCACATCGTATCATTGAGGATAATTACGCACGCAGCACTGTTGAAAATGCGCTGTATGTCAGTTATGCCTTAGCGCGACACAAAATTGATCATGCGACGCTTGTAAGTTCGGCTAGTCATGTTAGACGAGGACAAACTTTATTTGATATTGCCAGTTGGCAAACAGGACCTCGTGGTATTAGTTTTGACAGTGTCAGTGTTGAAGATAAACCATTGGCGGAATTAACGATTCCCTCAGACAAAGAGCTACTTGGTATTTACCGTGATGCATTACGTGTTTATGGCTTATGGAGTTATCGTTCATATCCGCTAGAGCAACGCTAAACATCAACAAAGACAGGTACGCTTAAAGCCATTGTGCTGAGCGTATTTGTACCTGTTTAATCACCCCTCTCGCCATTACCCTGCTGTTAACAGCCTATGTCATTATTCAAACCATTTGTAAATATTCACATGTTATACATCACGAATGTGATAGCGTATAACGAGTATAAGAAACATGTGTGATAATATATTATTAGCTCAAAACACAAACAAATAGAATATTTCATATCAATCAATTAACTATTACATCAGTCTCAGTAAATAACATAAAACCTGAGTGTAATATTAAATAAACAGAAGGAATTGTACGCATGCCATTAGATCTAATTACTAACTTACTCTCCAGCCCACAATTATACTTACTCATATTTATTGTTGTTACGCTAAAATTAAGCATTATCTTTGTACCACAAAATGAAGCATGGCTTATTGAACGTTTTGGGAAATACCGAGCAACTAAAGAAGCAGGTTTAAATTTCATTATTCCATTTATTGATAGTATTGGTGCCAAACGCAGCCTTAAAGAAACAGCCGTTGATGTTCCTTCACAATCAGCAATAACAAAAGACAATATCAGCCTTGTTGTCGATGGTGTACTGTATTTCCGTGTTTTAGAACCTTACAAAGCCACTTATGGTGTTGATGACTATAAATTTGCGGTCACTCAACTCGCACAAACAACGATGCGTTCTGAATTAGGTAAAATGGAATTAGATAAAACGTTTGAAGAGCGTGATCTACTCAATGCAAATATTGTTGCCGCCATCAACACAGCTTCAGACCCTTGGGGCGTACAGGTACTTCGTTACGAAATTAAAGACATTGTGCCACCAAGCTCGGTTATGGAAGCAATGGAAGCACAAATGAAAGCAGAGCGTGAGAAAAGAGCGCAAATACTTGAATCTGAAGGTGATCGCCAATCAGCAATCAATGTCGCAGAGGGCAAAAAACAAGCCCAAGTACTAGCAGCAGAAGCAGATAAACAGGAACAAATTCTTAGAGCTGAAGGTGAAGCTGCTGCTATTTTAGCTGTTGCCGATGCACAAGCTCAGGCAATACGTAAGATCGGTGAAGCCGCAGATACAGAACAAGGCCAAAAAGCGATTCAACTTGAGTTAGCAACCAAAGCTATTGAAGCCAAAAAGGCCATTGCGAAAGAATCTTCCGTTGTTTTGTTACCTGAAGATGGCACCAATGCAAGTTCAATGGTCGCTCAAGGTTTATCAATTATAAACTCAATTAATAAAGCTCAAAAAAGTAACGCTTAGAGCTAAGGGGCAATATGTTTAGCAATATCCCACAAATATTAGTGATATTGGGATTACTTACTCTTATCATTGAAGTGTTAGTACTCGGCTTGAGTACCTTTGTGCTGCTTTTTTTTGGCATTGCAATGTTGATTACCAGTGGCTTAATTTACATCGGTATACTTGAAGCGAATTGGATAACGACGATGTTAACCTTAGCTATCATCACCTTAGTATTAGCTATCACACTTTGGAAGCCATTAAAAAGATTACAGAACAAACCCAGTAAGACTGATATAAAGAGTGATTTTGCTGTTATAACATTTGAACTTGAAAAAGAGTTATTACCTTCAGAACGTTATACTTATAATTACTCAGGTATTCAATGGCAAATTAAGTCAAAAACACCCATAGAAAAAGGTGTCATGGTTGAGGTCATCAAAAAAGAAGTTGGTATTTTATGGGTAAAGCCTGTTGATCATTCTGTAAAATAACGTCTCACTTAACAAACCTCGTTATAACCAAGCCGCTAATATTACCTAGCGGCTTTTTCATCCATTATTATATCGATTAATCAACAAGTTCTGTTTTTTCTAATAACTTACAAAATTGATTTTTTATTATTGTCTGACTAATAAATATTACATTAATCGTATTATTAAAATAAGTATAAGCTAATCTAAATACAGCATCCTTTGCTACAACAATTTTATATTCAAAAATCCTCAAGCCACCACAACGTAATTGTCTTGCTGTCTTTATTTTTTCAGAACGTTGAATAATCAATTGAGGTAATCGCTCTCTTACATCCTGACAAATAATTGCCTGATATTGATTATGTAAATGGAAAAATTTACGTAAATGCCTATTTTCACTGTAAGTAATATTCATAATAAATACGTCTTTATATTTTTATTACAGTATATGAGGTCACTTAGAAAGAATATAGTTGGAGTAAATTAAAGACGCTATCAAAAAAAGTGAACATTATTCACAATATCGATGTTCACACTGTGCAGAAACCAATAACTTGTACCACAATTAAATTGTACCTGCGATAAAAGGAATACGCTAATGAGTACAAGATTAAATGACACGATAAGTATTGAACTTCAAATTCAGGCTGCTGTCAGAGAGATAGCTACCTTTACTGAATTAACGGCTCAATCAGCGTCGATGGATGATCGTATCCATGAAGCTATTCATCAAGGGAAGATTTTTTTTACACTGTATTTAATGATACAGTCACTTCACAGTGAAGCTAAAAACACCACAGCTCAGATATTGTCACAACATCATATAACGGCCTCTGAAGTAAACTTCGAAAGTGTTATCCAACAATGCTTTAATATGTTTTATATTTCTAATCATGATATTTCAGTCGACAAAGCAAACACCTGCGAGCAGATAACAACAGTCACATCAAGCGATATGCAACACTGGCAGCAATCTCCTATTCCTGAAAATATTGAGAATATGATAGCGGCACTCGCCACTAAACACGTCAAACTTCTTGCTTCCTTATTCTCACAAGCCGAAGATATTGATAACGAGCTCTTATCTGTTTTTAGTCGAGCTATGACAAACAACACTCTAGATCTAGGTATCAAACTATCATCTAAAGCGGGGACATTATTACTCGAACAAGTTATTCATTCACGTACAGGAACGGTATGCATTATCTTTTTAAATATGACTAAAAATAGTCAAGAAAAACACGCCATCAGTCAATATTTAGCAGATATCGATAATTTTTATACTACTTTAACCTCTCATGGTTTACAGCAAGGCTTACTTTTCTTAGATAAACTATCAAAATAACGTTCTACTTTTAACTATTTAATATTAGCTGATTATAAAATACTCATGAATATGTTATGAAAAATAATATAATTTACAGGTAAAAAACAAACACTATATATAAATATGCATATTTTAATAAATATATTCTGCACACATTATTCACAGTAATAATAACAATAGATATTTTTGTGATTTAAATTCCAATTCTATTACTTTTCGTTTAACTTAACCTGAAATTGATAATTCATTACTATGATTAATCATCTATTATTTCTAGGATAGTCACGAGTGAAAAAACTTTCTTTGTATATAATGCCAGTACAGTTGTTTTTAGCTGCATTTTGGTTTAAAAATGGCTTTCTTGATAAAGTAGTTGGTATCTCTTTAGGGATCATACACCCAAAAACAGCATATCATGGTCTAACATGGGGAGGTTGGCATGATAATATTGTTGGAAGTTGGGATAATAGTCGAATAGGGCATTTATTTTTCACACCCTTTTTTGAACTACTATTCCCAATTATTATTATTTTACAATGCTTACCCGTTTTATTTATATTGATGTCAATTATAAATAAAGAGTTTCTTGTTGGCCGTGAACGTCCATGGTTAATGCGATCAGCAATCACATCATTTATTGTCACAACAATAATGTTATTCAGTCAAACATTATCAAATGCCCGTGATGCTGAGTATTTATTAAACTTATTTAGTATTAGTATGGTTTTAATCATCTACATCGTAGTTGTTGAAAAAATACTCGAAAAAAAACATAACAATTAAATATTTTAATCAGTGTGATTTATATCATGCTGATTAATTTCTTGATTGCATAAAAAGACACGGTGCATAACAATAGCTACATTCTATGATTCTTAATGTAAGAACCTAATTATGACTATTGACCCAACAACATTACTGGCTATTGCAATGATCTTTGTCGGATCATTTGTTCAAACAGCCATAGGTTTTGGACTTGCTATAGTATCAGCCCCTATTCTTATTATCATTGCACCTCAGTATGTCCCTGCCCCTATCTGTTTAGTTGCCCTCTTTATTTCATTACTTAATAGTCTAAAGCACCGTAATAGCATTGAATTAGGTGGTTTGAAAATGGCAATCTTGGGCCGAATACCAGGATCCATCGCAGGTGCAATGTTGCTTATTTTTATATCAACCCAAACCTTATCCCTTTGGGTTGGTCTATTAGTACTTCTCGCTGTATTTATTAGTGTAATGCCGTTTAGAATTGAGCCAACACCTAGAAGAATGGTGATTGCAGGATTTTTCTCAGGATTGTTCGGTACCAGTTCTGCTATTGGTGGTCCGCCGATGGCGATTCTATTGCAACACCAAGAAGCAAATCAGCTTCGTGGTAACTTATCGGCTTTCTTTGTGTTTAGTTCGATTATTTCATTAATAACATTAATACCTGTCGGCTTTTTGAATATCGAAAAATTATGGCTAACTTTACCGTTATTGCCTGCTGCATGGGCGGGATATTGGTTAGCACTCAAAACCACGCAATCATTACCTAAACAAACCATTCGCTATGGTGCATTAACGTTATGTCTCTGTTGCGGTATTATTGCTGTCTATAAAAGTATGATGTGAATTATTTGGCACCACACGCTTATAGAGCATTTAGCTAGATTATTACTGGACAATTAAAGGAATAAAAATGTCACTTGCTACCCAACTATTATTATTTGCTGATGTTGTTAATCAAGGATCATTTTCAAAAGCTGCGACGTTACACGAAATGGATAATTCATCATTATCAAAAAAAATAAAAAAACTAGAAACAGAATTAGGTGTACAACTGTTGAATCGCTCTACCCGATCTTTTTCATTAACGTCAGCTGGTGAGGATATTCTCAAACAAACAACCAAACTCAGCGATGTTTTAAACGATATTCAATTAATTGCTAATTCATACCAATCGCAACCGAAAGGTATTTTACGTATCACTTCACCTATTTATTTTGGGCAAAACTATCTGCAACCAGTGATTTCACGTTTTATGACGCAATACCCTGATATACAAATTGTACATTCATTAGATGATAGAAAATCTGATATTATTTCAGAACAATTTGATATCGCATTTAGACTTGGAAAACTCACTGAATCTAATTTAATTGCCAAGAAAATTGCAGATACCCATTTTATTTTAATAGCATCAAACGACTTTATTCAGCGTCATGGTTTACCAACAACACCACAGCAACTCTCTGAACTTCCAGCGATTGTATACAGTAATGTCGACTTAACAATTGATCAGTTACAAATCAAAAGTGCCCATAAAAATGAACGTTTCTGTCACTATAAAATGCAAACAAAATATAAGGTCAGTGATGTAAAAACCATGATAAACGCAGCCAAAGATGGTATTGGCTACGCGCTTATTGATTTATCTAATTTAGAAGGCTCATTAGAGCAACAAGGATTAGTGCAATTATTGCCTAACATGATTATTTCACGCGTTGATACCGCAATTTATGCCATATACCCACATCGAAAACACACCATGTTAGTTAAAGAATTTATTCAAGCAGTACAAGATCATATCGGTACACCACCACGTTGGACAATGTACCTACCGCATAAACCGATTCTATGATACTTGTATTTCAATACGTTACAGTACAGTAATAATATCTTCTGCTGCTAAACGGGCTTTGGGTAAGCCGTAATTATAATCTTGCCCTTCTAGATGGTAACCCATTGCTAATGCAAACTCACAAACATAACCATCTAATTCATCATTAAAAAGAGAACCTATAAGCTCAGAATCTACCCCCTCCATTGGTGTTGATGCAATATTTAATCGCGCAAGTACATGCAGGGTATTACCTAAAGCAATGTATGTTTGTGCTTTAGTCCAATGACCATTAAATCCATTTTCATCCGTGTTTGATTCAGCGAAGCCATAAGCACCATTTAACATGTTGTCATAGTTTTCTGCGGCTAAATGACCAGAGGATACTTCAACGTCCACCACTTTACGGTAATCATCTTTGGTATAATATGGGTTATGAGCAAATAAAATGATATGAGATGCTTCAGTTGCATGTCGCTGATTCATTTGATATTTATTTGCAAATGTTTCATGGAAACGTAACTTTGCCTCATTACTTTCTAATACAATAAATTTCCATGGTTGTGAATTTATTGATGATGCAGACAAACGAATCGCTTCTTTGATCACATCCATATTTTCAGCGCTAATTTTTTTAGTTTTATCATATTGTTTAGCTGTATAACGGTTGTGAAGATCAGTAATAATTTGATGTTGCATAATAATATCTCTCTTAACTCATCGATGGAGTAATAATAGAGAGATATTAATTGACAATAAATAGCATTTACGTCCAATGATTATGGCTATTTTTTCCATAATATAAGCAAAGTATGTCATTCATATTCAACTTTCAAATGACCACAACTTAATCAACATTCACTCTATACACGACACTACCGCTTTCACCTGATTTTAATGTCCCTGTTAAGACCCACTTCACTTCCCCTTGATAACCAATAGTGTTCAACGGCGCAGCAGGTATAAAACTACAGACTAATCCTGATGGAATTGTGCCTCTACTACAATTAACCTCGCTATTTAGTGATGTATATGCTGGTACCTTATCAAAAATGATGACATCTTTAATATCGTCACTGCCTATATTAGAAAAAATTATTGTATATTCTACGACATCATTAGGTTTCGCACTGTTACTAACGTCATTACCATTTGGACGGGTTATATTTGCGACTTTTTTTTCTAGTTTCAGTGTTCCAGCGCCCAAAAAAGCAACACGTACAGTGTCTGTATCGACTACTGTTTTCACAATACCATGACCAGTAGAAGCGATATCATCAAATACCATTTCAGCTTTAATTCTATAATTAAACACGCTATTTAGCGGTGCATCGGCAGGAACAAAGACTTGGGCAACCAAACAAACTTCTTTATTACTATTAGCGTCAACATTAATGCTATTAAGAATCGTTTGATCGTTATTTAATTTATCATCACAATCTACATTATGCTTTAGGACTGTACTCCAATTACTATTCTCTGGAGTAACTACCTTATCCACAATAGAAAAGCCTACACTGCCACTAGTATTAGCTTTAAATTTATGGTGAAAAACAATCATTTTACCTGGTTCTACATCTGAATAATTATTCGGATTAATAACAGGCTGTTGCACTTTACCAAAATTGATATTGCTTAAATTATCACCAGCAGATGCAATCACTATCATCTGACTATCTGTCACAGCCCCACTTGTCACTTGCGAATGGCCACCGTTATTTTCACTAATATCAATCCATTTCGCTTGAGAGACCACATCAAGCCTAATATTTTTTCCCGCAAGAATAACGGGAATAATCAGACTATATTGTCCTGCTCCACTACTAACATCTGTTGTAATAACATCTCCTGGATTAAAACCAGTAACAGCGACGGACTCATCAAACAGCGCTCTAACAGTAAAATTAGCTATGCCAGTTTCATTGCCATCCATTATTCCATCATGTGCAGCAAGAGCTGTCCCAAGTGCATTATCTTCAAATACAGTACCACTTAAGACAATTTGATTAATTAATTTAAATTGATAATCTTCAACTTCACCATCAGGAGCTATACTGGCCGCTACATTACAAACTCCTGCCGTACTACAAAGGCGGAAACGCATAATACTATTACCGTTATAAGAGTCTGTTTGTGCTGGATCGATAGTTATTTCAAGATTTGTTGTCAACTGGCTAATTACTTTATCATTTTCAATCTGTTCATCTGTATCATTAAAATCACCATCACCATTAAGATCAACAAAGACATTTAAAAAACCAGTTTGAGCGGGCACTGTCACTGTAACCTGAGCAGACACCCCCACGGTAATTGATGCAGGAACACTGACACCATCATCTTCAAGATCAGTATCTGCTGCACTGCTTTCTTTTGTGCTTAATTCACTATCCCACAAGCTACCTAATGTAAGATCTTGATTACCATTCGTGGCTATATCACGATAACCATGCCCTGCAATACCATAAGAAATAAGAGCATCACCATAATCACGAGAGTAATAACATCCAGCAATATCTTGATCGACTAGATTTATATCTTGCCCTTCAGCAAAAAAAGTCATCTTTTTTGTTAATACATTGATTTTATATATCGCAGACTTATTAATTAAGTCATAATTACCATCTTGGTTAGTATCATGATCACCATTATCAACAACAGCATAAATATTATAACTTTTATCAGCAATCAAGCCGCCCGATATTGCTTCTCCACTACTATTTTGTGGAAATAAACCACCGCTATAGCTAATATTATATTCAGTAACAACACCTTGTGGTGTAATAGAGGATAATTTTCCTGAGGCTATTTTTGTAGAATAAATTGTATCAATTTCAGTATTAACGGCAATATCGCCATCATGTATATATTGAGATAAAGGAATAACATCAAATTTTCCTGATGCTAATGATATTTTTATCAGCCCTTTTAAAGTCGATGAAGATGCATAAAGATATAATCCATCACTTGAAATATCTCCCATCGTCACACTACCAATAGCATTACCACCAACTGTTAACGCTAGTGGATCACCATCCATAAAATTAATTATGCCATAGTTAGAGTGCGTTATTGATTGTGCACCATTAGCAGTTACTGAATCTAACCCAATAAATGAATTACCACTACGATCCGTACTAAATAGATAGGCATTCCCACCGCTGTAAAAAATACCATAAAAGAGCCCTAATATACGATTGAAACCAATACTATTAATATCAGAGATTGTAGGATGTCCAGAAATAGAAATGGGTGTTGATAATGTTAAAAATGCTAATGGATTAGAAACTGGATCTAATTTCGATAGAGTATAATTACTACCCGTAGCCGCATCAGTTTGAAGAATGACATCACAGGTTGTATTCGCAATCAAATCAGAAAAATACAATCGGTAATCCTCAACCTCGCCATCATAAGAGATACTATTTGGCGTATCACAAGTTGTATTTAAACTACAAAGACGAACGCGTAAAAAACTATAGCCTAGTACAACATTATTAGGTATTGTAATTGAATATAACGTACTACCAACTACAGCTGTATTATCATTAATGACTTTTTCGGAAGCTTCCCATACTCCATTTTGATTGAAATCAACCCAGGCATGAAGCTGACGTCCATTATCAATCTCTTCTTGTATTTCAATAGTTAGATCTAATTTATTATTAATATCAATAAAAGATGAAGAAAAGGTCACACCGTCATCATCAGCCAAATTATTATTATCATCAGCTAATGCCAGTTTATCTTGTTCGTTTATATTAGAGTCCCAAAGTGTACCTAAACGGAGATCCATAATATAATTACGATCACTATCGGCTTCTCCATGAAAAGCATTGTTACCCGCTAATAATGCATCCCCCATATCACCTTGTAATATATCTGTCGACATAGCATAAATATTACTTAACCCTGTATCATCTTCAATATAAACACTGATATCACGGTTGCCAATAATACCACTATTATTTTGAAAACGAATAGCTTGCATTAATTTAGAAGCTGTTGTGGTTGTTGCAGCGTCATCAATAAAATTAATCTGTAATGGCTTTCCTACTCCGTGATTAATTATATCAATTTCACCAAATAATACGCCTTCATAATAGACTTTATTTTGAACATCAACACGAATTTCACCAGTACCATCACCAATAGATTCAATAAAAGTAATTTCATTTGCAGCATCTTTATACGCCACATTAATTTTAAGCTGACCTCCATTTAGCGTAACACTATCAATATCTGTCGCTAAAGCATCAGCATTAACATCCAATGAAGCAACTTGCCCCATAATATATAAAGACTTATCACCATTAATATTTAATATTTCAGGAGCATGAGGATCGGGTACTATATAAGTTACAGTAAAATAACCATGAACAAAATTATTCGTGGTATCAATAACTTGAAATGTCATGGGGTAAATACCAGGATCTAATCCTGTACCAACCTCGCCAGGTGTAAATGTAAATTCATCAACCCCGGTTTCAACCAAAGCACCAGAGAAATCACCTAAACTCATAACATCGACATTTGTTCCAGTGACATTAAACGCATAGCTATCTCCTTTTTTGACAATGACTTCACTGTCAGTCAATGCAATATAACTAACAACAGGTTTATTAACTAATTTAAATAATACGTCAAAATGTGTTTTAGATTTTATTACCCCATTATCATCAACATCTTCGACAACAATACCGGCACTATATAAACCTGGCGGTAATGAACCTGAATTACTCCATGTTAAAATTCCCGTACTTTCATCAATCGTTAAACCTGGAGGGTTACCACCATTGCCCATTTCACTCGCGTTACCAACACGGAATTTAATATTATCACCATCAGGATCTAATGCAGGAATTTTAATCGAATAATCTGCGAGGACTGAACCGTCAGTTTCTTGTTGCGGTACTTGAAATAAAATAGGGAAATCAATTAATGGAGCACGATTACCACCTTGAACTAAAATTGTTGACTGTATATTCCACCAACCACCAGAATTATTCTTTAAATTAATACGGCAGCAGCTACCATAATTAGCATAATAAGTAGTATTGACATCGATATTTTTAATCTGGGTCTCTGATACTTCTAATTTATATTCACCGTTAATAATTTGATTTGTAATTACACCAAGATATGTTTTCGAACCTCCAGAAACTCTAACACGATTACCATTACAATCACTTCTATTAACATGACATGCGGTTTTTAATGAAATAATCACATCATTTTTAATACCATCAGCATCTAAAGCTACAGGTGACCATGTTATGCCACCACCTCGCCAATGCGCAGCATGAACCACGGAAGAAAATATGAAACAAAACATCATTAGCACAGTAAGTATGCTAAATATTATTTTTCGATAATCATGATATTTTTTTAAAATCATATCTCATCATCCGATAAAAGTTAGAATGATGAAATAAAATGCATATATTGAACCAACAATACTTAAAAATGAGAAAATGATAACCACATGATTTTAAATAGAAAAAAAATCTTTTTTTATTTTGATTGCAGAATGGGAATTAATTTATGCTTAATTTCTATTTTGATTCGTATTTTTCAATGCCAAATACGTACATAGCATTACTCTTTTTCTGATTTTTAAGAAAATAAAAATTAACAACATCAGCCTCTATTATTAAAAAACTAGCTGCTGCACTGGCTAAACATACCAACAAGCGATAAATTATAAGTTCGTCTATGTACTTTAAACTATCGTGCTAACCATGATCCAATCAAATATTTTGCTTCGTTACCCATCACTACGCACTTTTTTAAACTTAAGAACCAACATCGCGGCACTCAGTTTTGTCAGTTGTTCTATTCCATTATTTCTAATGGGACATGTCACTATGGGGATTGCTTTCTCACTAGGCAGTATAAGTTGTGGCTTTGCTGATACTTCTAGTGTGACTAAATACCGTATCTATGACTTTCTGATAGCCTTACCCCTCTTTTTCTGTATCAGTTTAGGCATCGAAGTTGTCTTTCCACATTCATTACTCTTTGTTGGTTCATTAGCCATTGTTAGCTTTGCCTTATTTATGCTTGCGGTATTAACGCCTCGATTAGGTGCTATTGGGTTTGCCGCTATTCTATTAGCCATTTACGCGATGTTATTACACTTAGACGGTCGTCCTGTGTGGTTGGTTCCTGTTTGGCTTACAGGAGGGGCTATGTGGTATATTTTCTGGCAAATACTAGCGATATATTTTCTGCCAAACCAAGAATCAAAAGATATTTTGTCAGATCTTTATCAAATATTAGCAAAGAAACTCATGCTTCATGATCAAGGTTTTATCCTTGCGACAGATAAAAACCAGCTTTTTATTCAATCTGCTCAATTTCGCTCTCAAATAGCGACCTTGTCGCATACGCTTGAATACCGTATTCATCAACAATTTTGCTGCGGTGAAGATAGCGCTAAATTACAAGATATTTATCGTTTTTTAAAAATAGCAGAGCGTATTAACGAACAAACACGCTTAATGTATTTTACGCCAACACCATTATTAAAACAATATAACCCTCAATGGTTAGAGAACATTCACCAAGTAAATCAATATATTAGTCAATATTTAGCACAAGTTAGTGTTAATAATGTGCACCATTTACCCCTACCTGACATCGATTTCAAAGCCCTTCGCCAATATCAGATAGCCGAAGAAGCACAAGACGAAGCAATAACAGCACATTCGTTTATTAACAAACTGGATATTATTTATCTTTTATTACAAGAGCTTAAAAACAAATCAACGTCAGTTACAATCGCTAAGCAAACCGTATCTAAACCCATTGTTCTCACCTGGAAATGGCAAGACATTGTTTCAAAACTCGTAAGCCAAATGACGCTAAAATCAAGTTACTTCCGTCATGCACTTCGAGGTACATTAAGTCTTACTACTGGCCTTATTATTGTACGTTCACTGAATCTTGATTTTGGTTTTTGGACGCTAATGACCAGTTTGTTAATATTACGACCTAATTTATCAATGACATGGACGCGATTGCTACAACGTCTTATAGGTACCGTTTGTGGGTTAATCATGGTTGGTGGGTTACTGCACTTTCAAGTATCAACAGACATTTTACCTTTTGTATTTTGTATTGCTGCAGTTCTCTTTTTTCATACTTCTGCTCGACATTATGGGTTTGCAGTCTTCTTCGTTACTTTATTTGTCTTTGCTGGTTTCTCGCTTAATGGGCAGGGAGACAACATTATGTTACCGCGGTTAGATAACACAGTATTAGGCGTCTTTATTCCTCTTATTTTTGTATTTATTCTAACGCCCGGTTGGCAAAAGAAATCATTTCCAACCCAGCTATCAACCACTATCAAAGGTTATACCGATTACTTGGTTAGCTTTCATCTTTACTTATCAAATAAAGATCCGCAGCACTCTGAAAAGTTACAGCGTCATTTTCAAGATTGTGTGGTCTACGATACCAACCTATTTGATCACTGGATGGGATATTTAGGCGAACCACAACGTAATTCACAAACCAGTGAACACATTCTTCTTTGTAGCCGTAGTTCTAATATTATTTTACGAATATTAACCCAAATAAATGAAAATAAAGAGCAAATCACACTCAACACTCAAATAGAATCTGAGATAAAAAGTGCGACTCATTCATTAATACAACTTCAACAGCTGCTGCAACAGACCTTAAATCATACTGAGTTATTTAAACATATTTCTAAGCAAGAACAGTTGATTTATCAGTCTTTTACTTATATCGAAGATGAGATATATCGCCTTAATAATGACCAGTTAATCGCATTACTAGCAAAAGAAATCGCACTTTTTCTTAATGCCATCAACCATCAAGCACAATAATATTACGGCATTATTGTTCAGATAACAGCGCCGTTTTTGTCTACAAGCCAGCCATTGTGCTGGCTTTTTTTATACGTTAGTTACCCCTTATATTTACTAACAGTTATCAATAACGGAATTAACGTTATTTAGCTTTAAAACTGTTAGAATTACATTCTTAAAAGCATCAGAAGTTAAGGACAGAATAATGCTAAAAAAAACGCAACTGTGCGGTATTGCTATTGCTTTAATGGCTTCAAGTTCAGCATGGGCAACGGATCAAACCATCACACTTAAAGACGGACGCCAAGTTATTCTGCACGATAACTTTACTTGGCAATATAAAGCACAGCCCAATGAACAAACCACCAGCCCAGCAATCAAAACAACAACTCCAACAGAAACGGCTATTCCTGTTATTACAACATCAGCGGTAGCAATTCCAATTATTAGTGCTCCCAAAGGTGTTGAAATTGAATTAGGGACAACGAAAGCTATTCAACAACTCAGTGACAGTGGCATGGACGTTCTATTAACGGCAGCACATTACGAAAATGGCACACTGATTATTCCAACCATGATGACAAACCAAAGTTCGAAATCAGTGGTCAATGTCACCATGAAAGTACGTTTAAGTAATAGTGACGGCCAAACAATAGCCACGGACGAGTTCACTGTATGGCGCTCAATTAACCGTATGCCAGACACCTATTTCCGTCCTAAAACACAGCATCAAGGTAAACCAATTATCTTTGATGTACCAAAAGCTGAGCGTTACTTTATTGATGCTGAAATCACTGATGTTGATATGAGATAAACAACAAAAAGCTCAAACTATAGTATAGCTTTGAGCTTTTTCATTAAAAAATTAAATGGTTATTTATTCAGTGCAAATACTGACATCAGTAAGTACCCCAAAATGATCAGATACCACATCATAAAAATCACCATTAAAGATAACTTGATGTTTTATTACAGGTAGTGGTTGATTACTAAAAATATAATCTAATCGTAATGATTCACTATTTTGCTGCCAGCCATCAATATTTTTAACAACTGTTATACCTGTATCTTTCGTTTCTGCCATAGCATAACAATCAAATAAGTGACATTGTAACGCATAATCATAACCTTGATCGCGAATATGGCTAGGGTTATTAAAATCACCTAATAAGAAGCTCAATCGTGGTGATAATGTCACTGTAATTCGATTTAAATGATCAGCAAACGAACCTTGTTCATCATTCCACCAACCACAATGGCAATTATAAAAATCCAACTCTAGTTGTTGATAAGCCACTTTAATACGTACAGCACGACGATGTTTCCAATTACTGACATCATAATTATCACTTAAATCGATCACTTGATGCTCAATAATGGGTAAGCGGCTTAAAAAGGCCAAGCCTTCTTGATAAACCTCATAGCTTTGATGAACAAAATCCCAAGTTAATTGATAATCATGCCCCAATTCAGCTAATTTTTGCTGTAATAAATAACCATAATTATCACTATGCACAGGATAATTACTGCATATTTTATCGCTTATGGTTGCACTAAGATGATGTTGATTAACTTCTTGTAATGCAATTACATCACAATCTTGATCAATAATGGCTTGAGCAACTATGGCTAACTTTTGTAATTGATCTGATTCTTGCCAACTGTGAGTATTTAATGTCAATAACTTCATAAATCATTCACTTACTAATGATGTATTGAGATAAAAGCGCAGTGTTTACCTACGCTTATCATAATGTCATTCTTCACAGCAGCGGATTAAGCCGTTGCAAACTTATCTATCAACGCTGACTTAATTACATCAACACCTGGGCCATAAATAGCTTGAACCCCTTGATCTTTAATCACTAAGCCTAATGCACCCGTTGACTTCCATAAGGTATAATCAGCCACTAATGCAGGATCTTTAACCGTAATACGTAGACGTGTCATGCACGCATCAATCTCTGCAATATTGCTACGACCACCAAGGTTTTGAATAATAATTTCAAGCTTATCGTCTTGTGACATCCCTTCGGCTTTCTCATCAATATAATTACCTGCACGTCCAGGGGTTGGTAAATTAAATTTAATAATAAGCAGGCGGAATAAAGCATAATTAATCGCAAAGAAGGCAATACACACCATCACAAAGCTAATTAAGTCCCCACCAATGCCCGCCGAAATCATCATTGGAACACGGGTAATCAATTCAATTAAACCAAAAGCATGCACACGTAAATCAATCAAATCTACCAGCGCAAAAGCCAATCCGGTTAATATCGCATGGGCTACATACAATACCGGTGCAACAAACATGAACATAAATTCAATCGGCTCAGTGACACCTGTTAGCAATACAGCTAAACAAGCTGAGAAGAACATTGGCTTATATTGCAGACGCTTATCACTATCAACACAATGGTACATGGCAAGACCAATACCAATTAAAGAAGACGCAGCAATGATCACTTGACCTGCTTTAAAGCGTGCTGGGTGAACCGTCGCAAGTAGATGTTGATAAGCCGCAGGATCGGTTAATTTAAGATTATTTAAATCACTCACCCATGCAAGCCATAATGGATCTTGACCATAAACACTGGAACCTGCACTTGGTCCGGTTAATAACTGATATGCCCCACCCAGCTCGGTGTAGTTCATTGGAATAGTTAGCGTATGGTGTAAACCAAATGGCAGTAATAAACGCTCTAAGGTACCGTAAACAAACGGAGCAACAATCGGTGCGCTATCTTTTGAATTTGCGATCCATTGGCCAAATTCATTTAATGCACCTTGTACTAATGGCCAAACAACGGCAAGTACAAACGCAATGATCACCGAATAGAAAATCACCGTAAAAGGCACAAAGCGTTTGCCATTAAAGAACGCTAACGCTTCAGGTAAGCGAGAGTAATCATAATAACGGTTATATAAATTAGCCCCTAAGTAGCCTGAGATGATGCCAATAAATACTCCCATATTCAGTGCTGGTGCGCCTAGAATAGTGGTGAAAAATTGAGAGACCGGCAACTCAGAACCAAACAGACTCATGACCGTTGCATGAGGATCACTCATCATGCCGCCATTAACCCCGAAAATAACCCCAGTAGTGCGGTTAATCAGTATAAAAGCTATCACGGCAGCAAACGCACCGCCTGCACGTTCTTTAGCCCATGAACCACCAATTGCAACGGCGAACAATAGGTGTAAGTTAACAATCACGCCCCAGCCAATATTTTCCATAATATGGCCAAGAGTTTCGATAGCGCCAATGCCACCAGCATACATAGCGACAACTTTACCTAACGAAATCATAATACCAGCAGCAGGCATTACGGCGATCACAACGATCAGTGATTTACCGAACCGTTGCCAAAAATCAAACGAAAGCAATTTACTCATAACTAATTCCTTGATTGAGGTGGCAGGTTTACGTCATCACTGACCTGCCATAAATATAACTATTGTTTTTTCACAAACACATAAGCCGCATAAGCTGGCGCTAATTGTGTCGCCATAAAATCACTACGGGCGGTGTCATTATTTGGCGTTTGATTATCGAGAATGAGTTCCCCTAGCTGAGTAATATCAAGATCAACGTTGGTATCGTGATCACTTAAATTCGTAATAATCGTCCACGTCAGATCTGATTCAATCCGTTGATAAGCATAAATATGGGCATCATTTTCTAGTAATAATTGATAGCGACCTGTAATCAAACTTGGGTTGTTTTTTCGAAGGGCGATTAACTGTTTATAAAACTGTAAAATCGAGTGCGGGTCGCGCTGTTGTCGTTCAACATTAATATCGGTGTAATTAGGATTAACTACCAGCCAAGGTGCGACCTCAGAAAAACCACCAAATGCCTGCGTATTCCACTGCATTGGGAGTCGACTATGATCACGTGAAACTTGGTTTAGCAACTCTAATATCTGTTGATCTGTTTTTCCTTGCTGCTGTAATTTAATGATTAAGTTTTTAGCTGATACATCATTAAAATCATCTAATGTAGAAAACGTATGATTTACCATACCGATTTCTTGGCCTTGGTAAATAAACGGCGTACCTTTCATTAGAAAATAACAGGCAGCTAATGCGGTGGCACTGCCATACCAATAATTGGCATTTGCAAACGTATTAATACTACGAGCTTGGTCGTGATTTTCGAGGTATAAAGCATTCCACCCTTTACCTTCTAACGCATTTTGCCAACGGGTTAAAATTTGCTTAAATTCCACCAAATCAAACTGCTCACGATTTTGCTCTTCTGACCACAACTTCATGTGTTCAAATTGGAAAATCATATTAAAGACGCCACCTTTATCGTTGTCAGTAGGCTCAGCCACCCACGTTAATGCATCTTGTGCTTCAACCCCATTGGCTTCACCAACAGTTACAATATCAAAAGGAGCAAAAGCTTGGTCACGCAGTTCATATAGGTGCTGCTCAATACCATCAACATTCATGTGGTAATCAAACGAAGACACATAATCATCACCCTTTGGATTAGGTAATGATGGTAAGCCCGGTTGTTTTTGAATATGGCTAATAGCATCCACTCTAAAACCATCAATGCCGCGCGCTAACCACCAATAAATCATGCTAAATAACGCTTGTTTTACTTCAGGATTTTGCCAATTCAAATCTGGCTGTTTTTTAGAAAATAAGTGCAAATAATATTGCGCAGTAGCCTCATCATATTGCCACGCACTGCCATGAAATATACTTTCCCAGTTATTAGGAGCATTGGTAGGACTTGTCGGGGTTGGAGCACTACCATCGCGCCAAATATACCAATCACGCTTAGGATTAGTTTTGCTTTGGCGTGATTCAATAAACCATGGATGCTCGTCACTGGTATGATTAATCACTAAATCCATAATGATACGAATACCGCGATCATGTGCAGCACTGATTAAGCGATCAACATCGGCAAGACTACCGAAATCTGGATGAATAGCTTGATAGTCACTAATATCGTAACCATTATCATCATTAGGTGATTGATAAAATGGACAAATCCATACCAAATCAATACCAAGTTCAACTAAATAATCAAGCTTAGTAATAATGCCAGCAATATCACCAATACCATCTTGGTTACTGTCAAAAAAACTACGTGGATATATTTGATAAGCAGTGGCGGCTTTCCACCATGCAAGCGATGTTGCTGACGTATTATTAGGGTGATTCATCCATTTAACCTTACTAAACGTATACTACATATTTGTATATGTTACCGATAACACATACGGTAAGATCGAATGTAGTGATATGCAAAAGGTTTTTAAATGAACTGAGAGCTTTCTCTAATTTTTAATTCAAATTGGCCTTCACAAGAACTTGAATCGCGCTTGATTAGCTTCTTCACTGCTTGATAACCCATTTGATAATAATTAAATGCCACCGTTGTTAAACTAGGCACTAACAAGTCGCTATAATCATAATCGCCAATACCTATCACCCAAATATCATGCCCTATTTTGAGGTGTTGTTCTTTGGCTCGACGGTATAAACGTATCGCAATATTATCAGTAGCACAAAAGTAAACATGGTTAGATTTCAATGTAATTGATTGATAAGATTCTTTTTGTTCAGAATCAGCTAATGCTTGTAATGAATGCGGTAAGGTCGGTGCAATATAAGCCAACGTGGTTTGCATCAATAGAGTACGTGATGACAACATACGCGCATCATAAATATAATGTATAGCTGTAAAGGGGGCTTGCTGTTGTTGTAACTGATGAATAGTATGAGAAACGAGTGCCGTAATCGCCGCTTGTTCTGGATAATATAAACAACAATGATCAGGAATAGCTTTACCTATAAAAATCAGGTTTTCTAATTTTTTATAAAATGGCTCTTCAACACTGTGCTTTGAAGCAATAACAATAGTACCAAGAGCATTAAGGCCATTAAATTCACTTACCGCTTGACGCTCTGATTCATGGCTAAACCCTGTCGCATGAAATAACATTCGAGCATTAGACTCATTTGCAGCCGCTAACGCACCTTTAATCACTAAGCTCGTCGTGTAAGACTCAATTCGTGGCGCAATAAAACCAATAATATTAGATTGACTACGAATAGAACGTGCAAATTTATTTGGGGTATAGTGATTTTCTTTTACAATCGCATCAATTTTGACCCGATTTTCTTCTGACACATAGCCACCATTAAAATAACGTGACACTGTCATTTTAGAGATTCCAAGCTGTTTTGAAATATCAGCCATCGTCATTTTCTGAGCCATAACATTTTCACTGCAATAATAAAGATTATTCCTATAGTACCCAATATATTGATAAAGAATACAGTATTAACGTTAATCTCTTGAAAAGTAATAAAACTATTGTAGATTAGGCGTAACAATGATGGTTCTAAAATCAACGCACTTAAGTAATGTGACCCCTTCCTTTTATTATAGATAGAAAAACACCAACCTTTGTTGGGCTGGTGTTTTAATTCTTAGTATTTAAACGTACCACGAATAGGATAGTTATTGTCTGGATTACGAATCCACCCAATACCATTTACTAAAGATTCTAATTCTGGTCGAACAAATGGATTATTCGATAAATCAACAACCTGCAATCCACCATTTTCATTAATAACAAATAATGCCGGCTCAGAGAAGTTATGATCGGTTTCCTGCTCTGAACGAGGAATTGAAATATATAATCCCAATGTTTGCATTTGTTGCTCAGTTAAACCATAAGCAATAGGAAAACTAATCGCTAGCTTTTCAATATGTTCTTCTAATTGTTGTTTCGAATCAGCAGAAACAGCAATAATTTCAACACCAGAGTCTAATAACTTTTGTTTATAATTTTCTAATTCATTTAGATATTTTGTACATAATGGGCAATGTTTACCTCGATAAATAAATACAGCCTGCCATGTTGCATTACTTTGTGGCTTACCTAAAGTAACAGAAGTACCATCAAGTAATGTTACTTCTGTTGCTGGGAATAGATCACCCGCATTAAGTTTTATTGAAGTTGTCATTTTGAACCCTCGCTAGAGATCATTAATAAATATACTATTTATTTTTAACAAACATGTTTATCTATTTCAAATAAATCTCGATTTAATTAAACATGAATACTAATAATAAAAATAACACTTTAGTGTTTATGTGAAAAATGGAATAACAAGACAAGTTGTTATTAATAACAACTATAATTATTATTTGATTGATTTTTTAGGTGTACCAACAACCAATCCTAAAATAAAACCAAAGACCATATGCCCCATCAAAGCAACCATTGACATAGGAATGCTATTAAAAAACATACCCTTACCTGCCATTGGCATAACAACAGTCATCGCAATAAGGTAAATTGGAATTAGAAATATAATACCACGTAACCAACCAGGACCTGGTAGATATTTATACCCAATAAGTAAATAGCCGATAGGGAATATAATTGACCCGACCATAAAGTGCATCATCAGACCAACACTATCAGACGTACCCAACATATGAGCAATAATAGCGGCAACATTCATTGAATGTCCAATAAGGTGTGGTGCAATAAATTTACCCATTAAAGTAAAAGCTAACGTACCAAGGAAACCACCAATAAAAGCTTTAATTACATTACTTGCACTAAAAATACTATTAGACATATTGACTCCATTATTATGTTTAATTGTCATTGGACTCGATGAGTATAATGATTTATTTAAATTGAATCTCTATTAAATTAAGCATAAAAATAACACTAATTTGATTGATAAGATTTCATAAATATACTTTTGAAAAATAAACACAAACGTTTAATCTCTGAAAAATCTATTAATGAAAAAATATATAAAACTCACCAAAACTTATTAGTCTGCATTTTATGTTTTTCTTATTTATATATTAATCACAGTTATATATTAATAAATACGTTAACGATTTAATAACACTATTCTTTATCTTTCCTGATTAGTTAACCGCCAATATTTATTTTCTGTCATCCTCAATAACAGTATCCAAATCAATACCGTTACATTCGTAATACTATTGTGATTTGTATTTTGAATAAGACCCAACCATCGATTAACACAACCCATTTAGACTGCAATAAGTCTGCGTCCATTCCTACTTTGATCCACCCCATAAAATAAACTAAACAGTTCAGTGTAATTTAGGCTCAATGCAGGTCTCTGTCAATCAATTTAAACTAAACAGTTCATTTTAGGATAAACCTTTACTTTTTGATTACTTTTTAGCCACATCAAAAAGTATCTTAACTCCTAATCATAAAATTTATTGTTAAAAATATAACCCACGTTCAATTTTTAACATTTTTAATACATTTTGGTAAAATAAGCATTTTATTACTCGCTTAAATTGATCAAGAATAGTGAGATGAAATTTACAATGCAGTAGCAAATTAGCCATTTAACATACTAAAGATGACAATAAAACTGCTTTTCGATGCTTTTTACTACTTAAATACAATTAAATATTATATATCAGAGTGTTATTTTTCATTGTTTGAAATGATACAATAACAACAAATTAACAAATATTGGATAACAAAAAAATCATTAACCAGTAACAGTTATTACTTTGTTTTGTTATGAGTAATCAAGTTCACGGAGGAAAAATGAAAATAATCCGAAGTAAGAAGATGATCATCATCCTGCTTACATTACTCTCAGTATTATTGTTGGTGACCCTTTTTACTAGCAGCAACATGGTGCTCTTTGATTCAAAAGGCAGCATTGGTGAAGCTCAGTCATCATTAATCATTACATCTGTTCTTCTGATGGCGATTATTATCATACCGGTGCTATTTATGACGATTTACTTTCCTTATAAATACCGCCATAGCAATAAAAAAGCGGAATACACGCCTGAATGGGAACACTCAACCAAAATAGAAGCGGTTGTATGGGCTGTCCCCTGCTTGATCGTTTTAGCACTCGGATGGATCACTTACCAAACCTCTTACTCACTTGACCCAAGAAAAGAGATAGTTTCCGATCAAGAACCATTAACCATTCAAGTAGTTGCTATGAATTGGAAATGGCTTTTTATTTACCCAGAACAACAAATTGCAACAGTCAATGAAATAGCACTACCCGTTAATCGCCCTGTGAAATTTTTAGTCACTTCCGATACCGCCATGAATTCATTTTTTATTCCACAACTAGGTAGCCAAGTTTACGCAATGGCTGGTATGGAAAACCGTTTAAATCTCATGGCTAAAGAGGAAGGTTCTTATCGCGGTATTTCCGCCAATTACAGCGGTTATGGCTTTGCTAACATGCGCTTTAAAGCCCATGCAGTTAAAGATGCTGCATTTAAAGAATGGGTTCAAAAAGTCAAAGCATCAGAACTTGTTTTAAATAACAACAGTTACGATCAACTCACAGCCAATGCCAAAGAGCAAATTTCAAAGCCCCATCCAGTCACATACTTTGCCTCTGTCGCACCGCTAAAATTCAAAGATATTATTGAAAAACATGCAGGAGTCCAAAATGGCCTATAAAGGAGATGTATACGCCGAAGCGGATCCGATTTTCGGCAAATTAAATTGGGATGTAATTCCCTTTACCGATCCAGTCGTTTTCCCAGTCATGATAGCCGTAGTGCTTGGCGGACTAGGGTTATTAGGCTTGATTACATATCAGAAAAAATGGCACTACTTATGGAGTGAATGGTTTACCTCTGTCGATCATAAAAAGATAGGCATTATGTATATCATCGTGTCAATGGTAATGCTCGTACGGGGATTTTCTGACGCCATACTAATGCGATCTCAACAGGCAGCATCAACAATTGATGCCAGTTATTTACCACCAGAACACTACGACCAAGTTTTTACTGCCCATGGCGTGATCATGATTTTCTTCGTTGCGATGCCATTTGTCGTGGGTCTCATGAATATTATCGTGCCATTACAGATAGGTGCTCGCGATGTTGCCTTTCCATTTTTGAATTCCTTAAGCTTTTGGCTATTCGTTGTTGGCGTTATTCTAATTAACCTCTCTTTGTTTGTTGGTGAATTTGCCGCAACAGGTTGGTTAGCCTACCCACCACTTTCAGGTATGGATGCTAACCCTTGGGTCGGGGTTGATTATTGGCTATGGTCACTGCAAATATCAGGTATAGGGACATTATTAACGGGTATTAACTTTGTTGTTACTATTATTCGTATGCGTGCACCAGGCATGAAAATGATGCAAATGCCGGTGTTCACATGGACATCACTGTGTGCCAACGCACTGATTGTACTTGCCTTCCCTATTTTAACGGTGACCTTAACTCTGCTAACACTCGATCGTTATGTTGGTACCCATTTCTTTACCACTGATATGGGTGGCAACCAAATGATGTACGTCAACCTAATCTGGGCATGGGGTCACCCTGAAGTTTATATTTTGGTGTTGCCTGCTTTCGGTATTTTCTCTGAAATTACAGCGACATTCTCACGCAAACGTCTATTTGGTTACACATCATTAGTGTGGGCAACAATGGTAATTATGGTGTTGTCATTTATTGTTTGGCTGCATCACTTCTTTACCATGGGCGCAGGCGCAAGTGTTAACGCCTTCTTTGGCATTGCAACCATGATTATCTCGATTCCAACCGGAGTTAAAATCTTTAACTGGTTGTTTACCATGTATAAAGGACGGGTTGAGTTCAGTGCTAGCATGTGGTGGACAATTGCGTTTTTAATCACCTTTACCATTGGTGGTATGACGGGAGTAATGCTTGCAATCCCTGCGGCTAACTTTGTACTACACAACAGCTTATTCGTTATTGCCCACTTCCATAACGTGATTATCGGTGGCGCGCTCTTTGGTTACTTTGCTGGCCTTACTTACTGGTTCCCGAAAGCCACCGGATTCACCCTTGATGAACGTCTTGGTAAGATCTCATGTGCACTTTGGACCATCGGTTTCTTCGTGGCCTTTATGCCTGTCTATGTGCTTGGTTTTAACGGCATGACTCGCCGTCTAAATGTCGCGGATAATCCAGAATGGGCGCCTTATTTATGGGTAGCAGCCTTTGGTGTCTGTATTGTTGCGGCAGGTATTGCAGTTCAGTTCTACCAAATATTCGTCAGTATTCGTGATCGAAAACAGAACCTAGATCTTACTGGTGATCCATGGAATGGTCGTACATTAGAATGGGCGACATCATCCCCTCCGCCGTTTTATAACTTTGCATTACTGCCTAAGATTCATGATCGTGACGAACATCATTACGCCAAAGAGCATGGTCTAGCTTATCAAAAGCCTGAACGTTATAAGCGAATCCATATGCCTAAAAATACATGGGCAGGTGTGGTTATCAGTATGTTTTCATTGATGTTTGGTTTTGCTTTCATTTGGCATATCTGGTGGATGGTCATTGCTGGAACCGTTGGCATGATTGCTTCTTGGATTGTTTACAGCTTTCAACGCAGTAAAGATTACTATGTTGAAGTCTCTGAAGTGGAAGCAATTGAACGTAAACATCTTGCTAAAGCACGTGGTGAGAAGACCGCCGAACACAAAGATGGGAAAGATGATGATGATTTCGATCCATCCGATCTAAAACCAGCTGATTACATAGCATAAGGGGCGAGAGTAATGATGACTACAGAAGTAAAAGATACATTTAATCTCAATGTCCCTGCTCAGTCTAACGACAGCCATGAACTCGATGATCATGACCATCACGACTATGCTGGTGATACTATTTTTGGCTTTTGGATTTACATCCTCAGCGACTGCTTATTATTCGGTACTTTATTTGCAGTTTACGCTGTTTATTCAAATAGCTTTGCTGGCTTAATTGAACCTAAGGAACTGTTCAATCTTGGTTTTGTATTAACAGAAACGGCACTATTACTGTTTAGTAGCTTTACATTCGGCATGGCAATGCTCAAAGCCAACCATGAAGACATTAAAGGTATGTTCAAATGGTTAGCCATTACGTTTGGGCTTGGTTTGTCTTTTTTAATCATGGAACTGTATGAATTCTATCATTTTACTAGTGAAGGCGCGACGTTCCATAGTAGTGCCTACTGGTCAGCATTTTACGGTTTAGTTGCCACTCACGGACTCCACGTTTTTGCAGGCTTAATGTGGATGATTGTATTGGTGTTCCATTTTAAAAGGGACGGATTTTCTACAGAGAATAAAACACGTTTAGCCTGTTTAAGTTTGTTCTGGCACTTCCTTGATGTTATCTGGATCTGTGTGTTCAGTGTAGTTTACTTAATGGGAGTATTGTAATGGGCAATTCAACTAACCAACACTCGACTAACGAACATTCAACGGCGCATGGTCAAGGCGGCCAAGCTCACGGCAGCGTAAAAGAATATGTTCGAGGGCTAGTATTCTCTATTATTTTAACCATAGTACCTTTTGCAATGGTGATGGCTGGCGTCGGTTCGACCCAGTTTATTATTGGCGTGATCATGGTGTTCGCTGTTGCACAGATATTAGTCCAGCTGGTGTTCTTCCTGCATATGAACACCTCGTCTGAACAAATGTGGAATACGTCGTCAGCTGTATTCGTGGTCGTTATTGTGGCTATTATTCTTATTGGTTCGTTGTGGATCATGGATCACTTAAACCACAACATGCTAATGGGTCATTGATCAAGGAGGTTCTATGATTAAACCTTATCTGAAACTGACCAAACCGGGCATTATCGGTGGCAATCTCATTGCAGCCATCGGTGGTGTATTACTGGCATCTCAAGGTAATATTGATGGCGTATTACTCTTAGCTGTCTGTATTGGTACCACCTTGATTGTTGCATCAGGTTGCGTGTTCAATAATGTCATCGATATAGATATTGATAAATTAATGAAACGTACCTGTGAGCGAGAATTAGTCAAAAAAATCATTCCCGTCTCATATGCATTAATGTGGGCAACAATATTATGCGTTGGCGGATTTTTTACACTTTATAAATACACTTCCACCGTTGCCTTTCAATTTGGCGTGCTTGGTTTTGTAGTTTACGTTGGCTTATATAGCCTCTATTTCAAACGTAAATCAATTCACGGTACCTTAATTGGCGGCTTATCAGGAGCTTGTCCTCCCGTTATCGGTTATTGCGCTGTAACAGGCCAATTTGATAGCGGTGCCGCAATACTGTTTATTACATTCTGCTTATGGCAAATACCTCACTCATACGCAATTGCAATTTACCGTTTCGATGATTACAAATCAGCCTCAATTCCGGTTTTACCCGTTGAAATCGGCATTGCTCGTGCGCGTTACCATATTATTGGTTATATCATTGCCTTTGCGATGGCAGCATTAACACTGACTTATCTTGGTTATGCGGGTAGCTGGTATGCATTAGGAATGGGATTAGTGAGCTTACATTGGCTGTATATTGCCAAAGTAGGTTATCAAAAAGTCCCTAATGCTCAGTGGGGTAAAAAAATGCTGTTATGTTCCATTTTCAATATCATGGTGTTTTGTACGTTAATTTCACTTGATTTTTCATCTGAGACCATTGCTGATGACTATCAAGTTAATGCATTACCTACCGTAGTAATGGAGCCTCATTCATGACTAAAAACCCAACTAAAATAGTGCTTCTTGTTGGCGCTCTGTTTCTCGCTACCTTAATGGGAAGCTATATTTATAACACCACAACCCCTGTTGGTGAGAATGTAAAACCGCTAAAAGATCTTGGCGGTCCATTTGAACTAAACAGTATTAACGGTAATGTCAGCCTTGATCAATTTAAAGGCAATATTGTGGTGCTCTATTTTGGTTTTTTAAACTGTGCTGAAGTCTGCCCTTCTTCCATGGGAACATTATCAGCGGCTTTTTCACGCTTATTACCTGCAACCTATCAACATGTACAAGGATTATTCGTCAGTGTCGATCCCGAACGCGATGATTTAGTGTCATTAAATAAATTCGCTAAATACTTCGATGATCGTGTTATTGGCTTAACCGGTACCAACCAACAAATAGACGCTTTAACGAAACAATATGGTGTTTATTTTGACATTGTTGATATGGAATCATCTGAATTAAGCTATACCGTCGATCACTCTTCACGTTTTTACATTATTGATGACACAGGCAAGTTAGTGGGGGCAATGAGCCACAATACTACCCCAGTCGAATTAGCTGCGGGCATTGAACGTATTTATGAAAAAACCATTGCTAAAAAATAGGAGATAACAATGAAAAGAAGTGCCTTATACCTTGCATTATTAATGAGTTGTTTTCATGCTACGGCTTTTGCAGCGGATGTAACTCATGCAGACAACCATGTTCAATCTCAGCAAAACTACACTGAGGTTCAAAAAGTAGATTCCACATTAACAATTGAAAATGCAACCGCAAAAGCCACGATCCCTGGTGCAAGTGTCAGCGCAGGCTACATGAAGATCATCAATAATGGAGATACAGCAATCACTCTCGTTAGCGCGAGTACAGCTATTGCTAAACATACAGAATTTCACCGTATGTTTATGCGTGATAATACGATGGCAATGCGTAAAGTGGATAAACTTGAGATCCCTGCCAATGGCAACCTAATTCTTGCAAGCAAGGGATATCACCTAATGTTTATGGGTGTCAAACAAGACCTTAAACCAAATCAAGTGATCACAGTGACCATGCAACAAGATAATGGTAAGCAGTTCGATGTACAGCTTTTAGTCGTGCCAATTAAAAAGTATTAATTCGGAGAAGGTAATATGAAAAGTGTGCAGATTGCAGTTGCCGGTCTTTGCTTATTGCCTAGTGTGTTTATTGCACCAGTTAATGCCAAAACGTCAATGGCAAGTGTTCTTGAGCATCAACACAACTCATGTTCAAGTGAATTAATACAATTAGCGGAAGTAACATTGAAGACAAATCCACATCGTATTTTATCTTATAACGGTAATACAACTGATGTTCACCTCTTCAATGCACTGGCAGTAACCAGCTATCGAGATCGTGATAGCCATGTCACCTTTCATGGTGTAAAAAATATAGCCGGAGGTTGTGATACATCGGTAACTGAAAGTTATGTATTACAAACATCTTGTTCAGATGCACGCCACGAAGCATTCAGTAAATGGGATTTTCAAGGCAAACTCAATGACAGAACTTACGTTTTAAATAGTAAACGAATTAAAGGCAAACAGGCTTTTTTAACTGATCAATTACCTGATATTTGTTTAGTTACAACCCGTCAACTGATCAATAATTAATTTTGTATTCTCTTTTTATTTTTACGATCCCTCTTATTCTAAAATAACCAATTAATACATAATAAAAAAGGCTCAAATAAGAGCCTTTTCTTTATTCTTGTTCGCGCCACCTATTATTGGTGAGCCTCTTTCTTTTCAATTACTTTTTCAAAATGAAAAAATGCTTCTTTCATACACTCATCTAAATTTACATTATGAGCTTTAGCACTTACTTTATTAAATTCTTCTGTATCCATTTTTAAATCAACAGCATAACCTGTATCTTCTTTGATGATATCAACATGAATATGTTTAAACTCAGGATCAATAACCATCATTTCTTCAATATAACCAGCAACTGATGATTTAATTGAATCAGTTAATTCCATATGTTCACATTTGATTTTTAAGCTCATGATACACCTCAGTAATTATCTTAAATATCTGGAATTGACTATAAGCCTAAAGTTTTAAAATGTCGCTATCATAAAAAAGTAATATTAATATTCAATTTTTGTTCTTTAATATATATCCAATTACGAAGTAATAAATTTCATCAAAAATTATATTTGAATACTCAAGAAAATAGGAAGCTTACGTTAACTCGAATTTTAACGTTAAAAATGCTAGAATCGCCGCCCTTGTTCGTAATAGATACCATCATGCACGCATCTAATCATCATTTTACTCGCTTCATTGCCGCTATTGATACGCTACCGCTACCTGAGCGTTTTACGTTTCCATTTTGCTACACACCTCATCCATTATGTGTATTAGCGGCTCAAGAGTTACAACAACATATCGCGACTCAAGATCAATGGCAGCATAATTTTGGGTTGGACAATAATGATGCGATTGGTCACATGTTTGGGGTGTTATTGGTTCAAAACCAACAAGGTGAACTTGGTTATTTATCGGCATTTTCAGACAAGATTGCCAATCTAACCCATCTACCCCATTTTGTTCCGCCAGTATGTGATGAGCAAAACATCGCCCCAGCAATTCAAGCTCAACAAGCATCGATTGATGAAGTGATGACTAAAATAACCGTAATTGAATCCAAGCCAAGCTACATTCAATTACAACAGCAGTATCAAACAGCTCAAACTCAAGCAGAGTTAGCCGCTGAATCATTTCGCTTACAGATGATCGAACAGCGCAAACAACGTAAATTACAACGCAAAGAGGCGGAGAAAAGTAACGATAGCGAATTCATGACTCAAGAATTCCATCGCTTAGCCCGTGAAAGTGCGTTTGATAAGCACCAACAGAAAACCATTCGCCAGCAGTGGACACAAACACTGGCTGATATTAGCGATAAGTTACAAGCTGATACGGCAGAGTTGACCTTACTCAAATCAGAATACGACAGCTTAACGGCTGCATTACAACAACAGCGCTACGCACAATATCAATTTCTAAATCAGTATGGCGAAACACAAGATTTAAATGATCTCTTTGGTGGTATAACACCGCCACAAGGTGCGGGAGATTGCGCCACCATTAAATTACTTCAGCATGCCTTTAAGCAACACCTGAAGCCTTTAGCGATGGCTAAATTTTGGTGGGGAGCCTCACCTGCTGCGCAAATTCGCAAACATAAATACTTTTATGAAGCCTGCAAAAACAAATGCGAACCGATTCTTCAACATATGTTGGCTGGCCTTAACATTGATGCAAATCCGCTATTACAAAATCCAGCAGAAGGCAAAGAGTTAGAGATTGTGTATCAAGACGATGCGATGGTGGTTATCAATAAACCGGCAGAGTTTCTTTCAGTTCCTGGTAAAACCATCACCGATTCAGTTTATAGCCGCATGCAAACGATGTTCCCTGACAGTGATAGCCCTCTGATTGTGCACCGTCTAGATATGTCAACCTCAGGGCTAATAGTCATTGCGCTTACCAAAGATGCGCATAAAGCCTTGCAAAAACAGTTTATTGAACGCACCGCAGAAAAACGTTACGTGGCATTATTAGATGGTATTGCCGAGCAGAATCACGGTGAGATTAACTTACCAATGCGGGTTGATTTAGATGATCGTCCACGCCAATTAGTCTGTTATGAGCACGGTAAACCTGCACTCACAAAGTGGCAGGTTCTTGAGCGTAAAGACGGTAAAACCAAGGTTTATTATTACCCGAAAACAGGCCGCACTCACCAACTACGCATTCACTCAGCCCACCACAACGGTATGAACATGCCAATTGTCGGTGATGACTTATATGGTCAAAAAGCAGAGCGTTTACATTTGCATGCACAATACCTTGGCCTAACCCACCCCGTCACTGGTGAGCCAATGGTGTTTGAGGTCGATGCCGATTTTTAAGTCGGGTTAGATAGCGGATATAAAAAGCTAACAAGCAATAAAGCGAATGTTAGCTTTTTGATTTATTTATCATGGCTGCTCTGAATATTACCGTCAAATAACTAAAAGAGAGGTCATTCATCAGTTTATAACTTCGGTAGATATCTGGTGTTATATGAAATGGGTGGCTAATTGAGTCCCGACATATTCCCTTGGTAGTTATCGTAATGACAAAGTCGCTTGGTAATCACAAGTTAACTCACACTCTGACTAACTAAAAACTGGTTATGAGGGCGATAGGGAATCTATTATCCACGCGTTGTAGAGTTAGTGTTTATCTGTGAAATTTTACGTGTTTTATTGGCGTCTTTTAGGCTCAAGCACACGTTGAGTAGATCACGGATAGCCTCAATGGTATGGACTCCCCACCTTACTGACATTGTCAGCTACAGTTATAGCGTCAACCAAAAAGGAGCCCATACCATGAATAAGCCTAGCACTATTTGTATTGATCTCGCTAAAAACGTTTTTCAAG
>NZ_PYLV01000019.1:0-86559 GCF_003025475.1 Photobacterium sp. NCIMB 13483 | reverse complement strand
ACATTGAGGTCTATTGCTTTTAAATGATGGTGCGCGCGGGAGGATTCGAACCTCCGACCGCCTGGTTCGTAGCCAAGTACTCTATCCAGCTGAGCTACGCGCGCACTAATTCTGTTACAACAACAAACATTGAGGTCTATTGCTTTTAAATGATGGTGCGCGCGGGAGGATTCGAACCTCCGACCGCCTGGTTCGTAGCCAAGTACTCTATCCAGCTGAGCTACGCGCGCACTGGGTTTCTTTTTTGGGAATTCATTCCCAGAAACCATTCCTTTTAGCTATAAAAGGAATTATGCAATCGCCAAATCTTACCTTGCGGTAATTTTTAACAAAAGCAAAGAATGGCGGTGAAGGAGGGATTCGAACCCTCGATACGGGATAAACCGTATACTCCCTTAGCAGGGGAGCGCCTTCAGCCTCTCGGCCACCTCACCACACAAATTGGTATAAGTAACACGTTAATTTATATTATTAACCTATTGCTTAAATAATGGTGCGCGCGGGAGGATTCGAACCTCCGACCGCCTGGTTCGTAGCCAAGTACTCTATCCAGCTGAGCTACGCGCGCACTGGGTGTTTCTTGCTAAAGAAAACACCATATTGATATCAACATCGTTGCCATCAATAAAGAATGGCGGTGAAGGAGGGATTCGAACCCTCGATACGGGATAAACCGTATACTCCCTTAGCAGGGGAGCGCCTTCAGCCTCTCGGCCACCTCACCACACAATTCGGTGCAAGTAACAAGTGATACTAGTCGCTAAAACTAACATGACTCATTGCTTAAATAATGGTGCGCGCGGGAGGATTCGAACCTCCGACCGCCTGGTTCGTAGCCAAGTACTCTATCCAGCTGAGCTACGCGCGCACTGTGCTTCGTTACCGTTGCATTATCCCAAATTAAGATAATTAAATCAATAAGAAAGCGTTCACAATATCCATTAAAAAATAATGGCGGTGAAGGAGGGATTCGAACCCTCGATACGGGATAAACCGTATACTCCCTTAGCAGGGGAGCGCCTTCAGCCTCTCGGCCACCTCACCACGTTGTGGAGGCACATATTACTGTTAGCCCAAAATAAGTCAAACACTTTATTGATAAAAACCAATACTCGCCGCACGAATGAACACTTAGTAAGCAATGCGATAATTAATGCAACGTAACCAGAAAAATATTCACTTTATGGGATTGATCAGGTATTCAAAAATGGGCCCCAAAAACATCGCCTTTGACTCTATTTAATCACGACTTACAGGATGTTACTTTTCTACAGGCACAAAAAAGGCCAGGATAATTATCCTAGCCCTCTTCGAATCAGTAGTTACCAGTACTCGGAGTACCAGCTTCTTTTTCTGCTTGAATTCGCATGTATATTTCTTCACGGTGAACAGATACTTCTTTAGGTGCGTTAACACCAATACGTACCTGATTTCCTTTAACACCAAGAACAGTAACAGTTACTTCGTCACCGATCATTAGAGTTTCACCTACACGACGTGTTAAAATTAGCATTCGAGTGCTCCTTGAGTAATCTCAGTCTTATAAGAATTTAACGTTTTATCCAATAAAATTCACAATTTCGTAAATAGCCGTGGCTCAAGAAACAGCAAGATGCGATAGATTACCGAAACACGGGTTATCGACCACAAATTTTTCATGGATTAAATCAACAGCTGTAAGATGATCATCTTCATTAATCAATAAAGATAAACATTTCTTATCACCCTGATATGTATGCACTGTAATGCCAGCCTCTTGCAGCACCTTTTGAATTGACTCCAAATGTTGCTGAATATCCTTTCCAATCAAGGAAAGTATAGAGACCATACCAATATGGCGCATTTTGCTATCAAACACTAGCCTTAAACGCGCTAAATCATCATTAGAAATGACGATTTGTGATATGTCATCACTAGAATTAGTTGATAAATTCCAAGCTGTCAAACCATATAAGTCCAACTGCTCATTAAGAACAGTTGCTGGTAGTGTAATGTTAACTAAAACCTGCTGCCTTTGGAGCGCAACGCCAATGATGTTTTGATTACTCATTACATCAAAATTCACTAACGTTCCCTGCCCTTCCTCAAATGAAGAAAGAACTCGTAATGGAACGCGATGTTGGCATGCATACTCTACAGACTGTAATTGTAGCACTTTTGCCCCTAGGCGCGCCATGCAAGTCATGTAATCAAAGTGAATAACATCCAAACGAGCCGCACTTGGTACAATTCTTGGATCGGTAGAATACACTCCGTCAACATCTGTGAAGATTTGACATTCGTCGGCATTAAGCGCACTTGCAATAGCAACCGCAGTGGTATCTGACCCGCCACGCCCCAAGGTTGTGATATTGCCATCGATATCACGCCCTTGGAAACCGGCCACGACAACAATGTTGTCTTGGCCAAGTAATGTGGTCATATTCTGGGTTTCAACCTCATGGATTGTGGCATTATTAAAGTTGCTATCAGTATGGATAACAACTTGATCTGCCGTCAATGAGGTCGCACTATAGCCTCGTTTATTCAACGCCATAGCTAATAAGGCAATTGATACTTGTTCACCCGCAGCAAGTAAAACATCTAACTCTCGCGGTGTAGGAATCGCATCAATTTGCTTAGCTAAGCCCAATAGCCGATTAGTTTCACCAGCCATTGCAGACAATACAACAACCACTTGGTGGCCACACTGGCGAGCTTTTATCACTCGCTCAGCAACGGCTTCTATTCGTTCAATACTACCAACTGATGTACCACCAAATTTCTGCACTAATAGTGCCACATTACCTCTCCAGTGATTACAGTTTGTCAGCTAGCCATGGTGCAACAGTTTCTAATGCCGCAGGCAATGCTGCTGCGTCAGTACCACCAGCTTGTGCCATATCAGGACGACCGCCGCCCTTACCACCAACTTGCAATGCAACCAAATTAACTAGCTCACCCGCTTTGACTTTGCCAATTAAATCTTTAGTCACACCAGCGATTAAACCGACTTTACCTTCGCTAACATTACCTAATAACACCACACCACTGCCTAGTTGATTTTTTAACTCATCAACCATGCCACGTAATGCTTTGTTATCAGCGCCGTCAAGTTTCGCAATTAACACTTTAACGCCATTAATTTCTTGCGCTTTATTGATTAAGCTTGCGCCTTCTTGCGCAGCTAACTTGTCTTTTAGTTGCTGAATTTCTTTTTCTAGTTGTTTGCTGTGTGATACTAAGGCATCCACTTTGCTAACAACAGACGCCACGTCAGACTTCACTAAACGTGCAGTTTTCGCAAGCATCATGTCTTCAGTGTGCATTGCCGCAATTGCGCCTACGCCAGTTACCGCTTCAATACGGCGAATACCCGCAGCGATACCACTTTCAGATAAGATCTTAAACAGACCAATATCACCAGTACGGTTAGCGTGAACACCACCACAAAGCTCCGTTGAGAAATCACCCATGCTCAGTACACGTACTTCGTCATCGTATTTCTCACCAAACAATGCCATCGCGCCTTTTGCTTTCGCAGCATCAATGTCCATGATGTTGGTATCAATGCTATGGTTAGCACGAATTTGTTCGTTAACCATATTCTCAACAGCACGTAATTGTTCAGGTTTAACTGCTTCTAGGTTTGAGAAGTCAAAACGAAGGCTATCCGCTTTTACTAATGAACCTTTTTGAGCAACATGATCACCTAAAATAGTACGCAATGCTGCATGCATTAAGTGCGTTGCTGAGTGGTTAAGGCTAATCGCTTGGCGACGCTCAGAGTCAACAGCAGCAGTCAATGATTGACCCACTGTTAATGAACCTTCAACTAATTGACCTTTATGACCCGTTGCAGCACCAAATTTTTGCGTATCAGCAACGTTGAACACCACACCTTCAGCCGTTAATAAACCGCTATCACCACACTGGCCGCCTGATTCTGCATAAAATGGTGTGTTTGATAATACAACCAATGCATCTTCGCCAGCATTAATGGTGTCAACAGCATTACCATCGCGATATAGCGCAACAATCACACCTTCGCCATCCGTCACGCTGTAACCACAGAACGTCGTTTCAGCATCCACTTTGATAGCGTCATTGTAGTCAACACCAAAGTTACCCGCATCACGAGCACGTTGACGTTGAGCTGCCATTGCTGTTTCAAAACCGTCTTCGTCGATTGAGAAGCCACGCTCACGAGCAACATCGTTAGTTAAATCCGCAGGGAAACCATAGGTATCATAAAGTTTAAATACCGTTTCACCGTCAAGTACATTACCGTCGATGTTATCTAATGCTTCATTAAGAATAGTTAGACCACGATCAAGGGTACGACTAAAGTTATCTTCTTCAATCTTTAATACTTTTTCTACTAGCTCTTGTTGTGCTTTTAGCTCAACACCAGCCGAACCCATGATCTCAGCCAATGGGCCAACAAGTTTGTAGAAGAATACGCCCTCTGCACCTAGCTTGTTACCGTGACGCACTGCACGACGAATAATACGGCGTAATACATAACCACGGCCTTCATTTGATGGCATTACACCGTCAGCAATAAGGAAAGCACAAGAACGAATATGGTCAGCAACAACGCGTAGTGATTGATTAGACAAGTCGTCATAACCAATAACCGCAGCTGCTTCTTTAATTAGTGTTTGGAAGATATCGATTTCGTAGTTTGAGTGTACACCCTGCATGATTGCAGCAATACGCTCAATACCCATACCTGTATCAACAGAAGGCTTAGGTAGCGGTTCCATTGTACCGTCAGCTTGACGGTTGAACTGCATAAATACGTTATTCCAGATCTCGATGAAACGGTCACCATCTTCTTCTGGTGTACCTGGACGGCCACCCCAGATGTGATCACCGTGATCATAAAAGATTTCAGTACATGGGCCACAAGGACCAGTGTCGCCCATTTGCCAGAAGTTATCTGAAGCAAAAGGTGCACCTTTGTTGTCACCAATACGTACGATGCGATCCGCTGGAATACCAATTTCTTTATTCCAGATTTCAAACGCTTCATCATCACTTTCATAGATAGTAACAACAAGACGATCTTCAGGAAGCTTTAGCTCTTTGGTTAAAAATTCCCACGCATAACCAATTGCATCATGCTTGAAGTAATCACCGAAGCTGAAGTTACCTAACATCTCAAAGAAAGTATGGTGACGGGCTGTAAAGCCTACATTTTCAAGGTCGTTGTGTTTACCGCCCGCACGCACACAACGCTGAGCGCTTGTCGCACGTGTGTAGTTACGCTTTTCAAGACCTAGAAATGTATCTTTAAACTGGTTCATACCTGCGTTAGTGAACAACAACGTTGGGTCATTCGCAGGTACAAGAGATGAGCTTTCCACGATCTGGTGGCCTTTGCTCTCGAAAAATGCAAGATACGCGCGGCGAATCTCATCAGTGCTCATGTACATTGGCAAATCCTGAATTAATGCTTGGAATAGAAAGACAGAAAAACGCCTCATGACGAATTTCTTCGATAACCGTTCAGCCCTCAAACCACAGGAACAATGAACAATCACCATCTAATAATAAAACTAAGATAAATTTTTTGGGGGCTATTGTAAAACAACGGTAGCTACTACGGGAAATGATATGTGCCGAAATGTATCAAATAATCCCCATTGGAACACCGTCTCGATATTGTTCCCGCATGTAAACTATTCATTTACCCTATGAGCTAATACCTATAATGGCGATAAATTAAGCATTATCGCCATTGTCGTTCCATGTAGCATCGATGTTTTTAAAAAGTGAATGCATTAATATTATTTATTAATTTCTTTTTCTGACAGCCCTTGTACTGAATGCAATAGCGATGCCACGATAGAGTCACTATCGATACTTTCGCCATTTAATAACCGTGCCAGAATATCACTTGCAAACTGCTGCGGTGAAATCACAATGTCAGGATTAACACTTTTCACTTTATTTATATTTTTACTTTCGTTTACCAGTGCAACTGTTCGTGCTGAACTGGCTAATTCAATCGCTGATAACACAATAAATGCATTGTCAGCATCATCATCACTCAGTGCCAGTACGGCCTTGGCATTCATCACCCCAGCCTGAGTTAAAATAGCGCCATCACTGTAATCACCAACGACCACATCTAACCCCTCCAACTGATCTTTAGCGACTTGCTGAATACGAGGCGATACGATCACCGTAATAGGTTGCTTACGTTCGGTTAATTGCTTAATGGTATTCACAGCGAGGCTGGATAAACCACAAATTATAAAGTGATTAGTACGATCCATTTTTTTACTATTACCTTTAACTAGTCGTTCAAAACCACTATGAACAACAGGGCCTAACACTGACGTTGCCGATGTGGCAAAGACGGTAATACCAGACACAACCACTGAAATAGTAAATAATCGTGCTGGCTCAGAAACAGGAACTATATCGCCATATCCCACCGTAGACATGGTTTCTATCGCATAATAAAACGCGGTCAATAAACTGGTGATCTTGGGATTAAATCCATCGCCAAAATACAATGCACCATAGGTTGATGTTAATAATAGAGTGATCACACTGATTAACGCAAAGATACTACCGGCGGCAACACTGCTTTTAGAAAAGTATTTACGCACCATAAATAAGAGAATTAACGAGGCAATTCCATAATGAATATTATGCGTTTGCTGAGGATGAATATGATCAGTATAAAAAATATTGATCAACATTAAGATAAAACTGATCATCCACGATATTCGTGCTCTAAAAAACAGACCTACCGAACTCATAACAATAAAAACACCTAACATAAAGTAAGGTGCATTAATCAAAAAGCTCGCATTTATCTGCTCATAATCTCGAACGTTAAACAGCGTTAACAAATCAATCGGTAATCCGTAAATCGTATGAAAAATAAGACCACTATTACCGAGAACAAATAAAGCCACAAAAATATGGCGCAGCGTGTAAAGCCATTTAGTAAACCGTCGAATAATATTCCCGATCCAACGTATTAACGACACGTGTTCTTTCATTACAAATACGCCTACCTACTAAACCTGAGGACTCAATTCAATGACCAATAAAAATAACGCTAACTATCAACTTGGCATATTAAAGCAGAAAACACGCTAAATTTGTCAATTAAATTAGCGTCTATAAATATCATTATTACTTAAATTGAGCCCATAAAAAAACCCAGCACAATGGCTGGGTTTCTATCGACGTATTATATATAGATACGCTAAATAGTCGTTTGATTAAAAAGCATCACCGTCTTCAGCATCAAGAGCTGCAACATCTGGTGTTTCTGTTTCAGCAACGGCAGGCGTTAGCAGTAAATCACGCAATTTTTTCTCAATCTCAGCAGCAATTTCAGGGTTTTCAACAAGGTATTTGCAAGAGTTTGCTTTACCTTGACCGATTTTATTGCCTTGGTAGCTATACCAAGCACCTGCTTTTTCAACTAATTTATGCTTAACACCCAGGTCAATTAATTCACCATTACGGTTAAAACCTTGGCCATACAAAATCTGTGTTTCCGCTTGCTTAAACGGTGCCGCTATTTTGTTCTTAACAACTTTTATGCGGGTTTCGTTACCTACAACTTCATCACCATCTTTAATTGCGCCAGTACGACGAATATCAAGACGAACAGAAGCATAAAACTTCAATGCGTTGCCACCCGTTGTCGTTTCTGGATTACCAAACATTACACCAATTTTCATACGAATTTGGTTAATGAAGATACACATACAGTTAGACTGTTTAAGGTTACCGGTTAATTTACGCATTGCCTGTGACAACATACGTGCTTGTAAGCCCATATGTGAATCACCCATTTCACCTTCAATTTCAGCTTTTGGTGTAAGGGCTGCTACGGAGTCAACAACGATTAAGTCAACCGCACCTGAACGAGCTAGTGCATCAACGATTTCTAATGCTTGCTCACCTGTATCGGGTTGAGAAACAAGAAGTTGGTTAATATCAACACCCAGTTTTTCCGCATAAATTGGATCGAGTGCGTGTTCAGCATCAATAAATGCACACGTCTTACCTGCTTTTTGAGCCGCGGCAATCGTTTCTAAGGTTAAGGTTGTTTTACCTGAAGATTCTGGGCCGTAGATTTCTACGATACGTCCCATTGGTAGACCACCAGCACCGAGTGCAATATCAAGTGATAATGAACCCGTTGAAACAGTTTCGATATCCATAGTACGGTTATCGCCCAATTTCATAATTGAACCTTTACCGAACTGCTTCTCAATCTGGCCTAACGCTGCGGCAAGAGCCTTTTGCTTGTTATCGTCCATTCGACTCTCCAACGGATGCTAAAATAAAGTAACTAAACTGGGTATGAGACTTAGTATACTGTCTATTCATACAGTGTCTAGTTCTGGTTTGTTTTTTTTTGTTAAATACGATTTTTTAAGAATAGGATCACGAATCCATCACCTTATTAATACGACCAATCAAACCTGATAATGCTTCTGCTATCGCTTGTTGTCTAACTTGCTGGCGTGATCCACTGAATAAGCAGCATCGCGTTTGTTGCCAACCCGTCGCATCAGCCCAAGCAAACCATACTGTACCCACAGGCTTATCTTCACTGCCACCATCAGGGCCAGCAATTCCACTGATCGCCACACTAATATCCGCACGTGAAGCAGCTAAAGCGCCGCAAGCCATCTCAAATACAACCGCTTCACTGACTGCCCCAAACTCAATTAGTGCTTGCTCAGTAACGCTTAACATTTGCTTCTTGGCTTCATTGCTATAAGTAATAAATGCGCGATTAAACCATGCAGAGCTTCCCGGAATATCAGTAATAGCAAAAGATACTCCACCACCAGTACAAGACTCAGCGGTGGTTGCCACCCACTGTTTAGCGGTTAGTGCTTCACCAAGTTCATAAGCCAATTGTTCAATATTTACCATGAGTGCCTCCAAGCTGGTCTCTATTTATTATCTTTAATACATTGATGTATATCAGCTAACTTTACGCCTGTTACTCACCATTGCAAAGATGAGAAAAAAAGTCCAATGGCTACTTTGCCCGATCCACTGATTCACGTATCCTTAGGCTTCATTATTTTATTGGTCGAGCTACGCCAAGTAGTCGACGTTGAACCAGCAAGAGTAGGCAATATCGTGACGATAAAAGGCTTAGAAAAACATACTCCTATGATGCAGCAGTTCCTTCGGATCAAAGCTGAAAACCCTGATATTTTATTGTTCTACCGCATGGGCGACTTCTATGAGATGTTTTTTGATGATGCCAAACGAGCTTCACAATTACTTGATATCTCGCTGACCAAACGTGGCGCAACCAATGGCGAGCCGATTCCAATGGCAGGTGTACCTTACCATGCAGTGGAAGGTTATTTGGCTAAATTGGTTCAACAAGGGGTATCGGTTGCGATCTGTGAGCAGATTGGGGATCCCGCCACCAGCAAAGGTCCTGTAGAGCGTAAAGTTGTCCGTATCGTTACGCCAGGTACCGTCAGTGATGAAGCTTTACTGAACGAACGTCGTGATAACCTTATTGCCGCTATTTATACTGCCAATAATAAATTCGGCTACGCAACGCTTGATATTACCTCTGGCCGCTTTATGTTAACCGAGCCTGCAACTGAAGAAGAAATGCAAGCCGAGCTACAACGCACGAGCCCCGCTGAACTGCTTTATCCTGAAGATTTTACCTATTTACATTTGGTCGAACCGTTCAAAGGTAAACGTCGTCGTCCAATTTGGGAATTTGAATTAGAAACCGCACGCCAACAACTAACATTACAATTTGGAACGCGTGATTTAGTGGGGTTTGGGGTTGAGAATGCCAACTTAGGCTTATGTGCTGCGGGTTGTTTGATGCAATATGTCAAAGATACCCAACGTACCGCTCTGCCGCATATTCGTGCAATCATCCTTGATACTCAAGATCATGCCGTTATTTTAGATGCCGCAACCCGCCGTAATTTAGAATTAACTCAAAACTTAGCGGGCGGTTTTGATAATACTCTGGCTGAAGTGTTAGATCATACCGCAACCCCAATGGGTAGCCGCTTACTCAAGCGCTGGTTACACCAACCGATTCGCGATCAACACCAATTAAATGGCCGTTTAAATGCCATTGAAGCATTCAAAGACAGTGGCATGTTTGTCGATACGGCAAGTGTCTTACGTCATATGGGTGATTTAGAACGTATTGTCGCTCGATTAGCTTTACGCTCAGCGCGTCCTCGTGATTTAGCGCGTATGCGCACTGCAATGCAATATTTACCTGAATTAGCACAATTATTAGCTGACATTCCACAGCCTCGCATTGGTGAATTAGCACAACACAGTGCGCCAATGGATGATCTATGCCAACTACTCGAGCATGCAATCATCGAAAACCCACCCGTTATTATTCGTGATGGCGGGGTGTTAGCTCCGGGCTATAATGCGGAATTAGATGAATGGCGTGACTTAGCTGATGGTGCTAAACAATATTTAACCGATCTTGAAACCCGTGAACGTGATCGCCACGATATTGATAGTTTAAAAGTGGGCTTTAATCAGGTTCACGGTTTCTTTATTCAGGTCAGCCGTGGTCAAAGCCACTTAGTTCCAGATCACTATATTCGTCGCCAAACCTTAAAAAATGCTGAACGCTATATTATTCCTGAATTAAAAGAGCACGAAGATAAGGTGCTAAATTCAAAATCAAAAGCATTAGCACTTGAGAAAAAGCTGTGGGAAGAATTATTTGATCAATTGTTACCGCATTTAGAACGGTTACAGTTAGCAGCAAGTGCCTTATCTGAATTAGATGTACTAGCAAACTTAGCTGAACGTGCTGATAGTTTAAATTACTGCCGCCCACAATTGACCACCACCACAGGCATTAATATTACTGCGGGTCGTCACCCGGTGGTTGAGCAAGTATTAAGTGAACCGTTTATTGCTAATCCAATCGCGTTACACCAAGATCGTCGCATGTTGATCATTACCGGTCCAAACATGGGCGGTAAATCAACTTACATGCGCCAAACTGCACTGATTGCCTTACTGGCACATGTCGGATCTTTTGTGCCAGCAGAAGCGGTTACTATCGGTCCACTGGATCGTATCTTTACCCGTATTGGCGCATCAGATGATCTTGCGTCTGGTCGTTCAACCTTTATGGTCGAAATGACAGAAACCGCGAATATTCTCCATAATGCAACCAAACACAGTTTAGTGTTAATGGATGAAATTGGCCGAGGCACCAGTACCTATGATGGCTTATCTCTCGCGTGGGCAAGTGCAGAATGGCTAGCAGATAAAATTGCAGCAATGACATTGTTTGCCACTCACTATTTTGAGCTCACTGAATTACCGTCTTTACTTTCAGGCCTCGCCAATGTTCATCTTGATGCGATAGAGCATGGTGACAATATTGCCTTTATGCATAGTGTTCAAGACGGTGCAGCCAGTAAATCTTATGGTTTAGCGGTAGCAAGCCTTGCCGGTGTACCCAAAGCGGTAATCAAACGAGCCAAAATAAAATTAAAGCAATTAGAGGCTCTGGGACATCAAAAAGCCCAACCATCAGCAGCAATTGCAGGACAACCACCACGAGAAGAACATCAACTGAGTTTGATTCCAGAGCCAAGCGAAGTCGAAGAAGCATTAACAAATGTTAATCCTGACGAGCTAACGCCGCGCCAAGCATTAGATGAACTGTATCGTTTAAAAGCACTATTACGCTAATATTAAACCGTAATCTATTGAAAACATAACATCAAAAAAGGACGCAAAAGCGTCCTTTTTTATGATTACAATGAGCATTTATTCGCGTAAAAATGTAAATAAAAAGACCGCTAATATTAATACTCACAACGGTGTTGTACTACTATTTCATGATTACAGATTACGACTAACCATAAGATGTCTTAATAAAGCATCTTGATTAAATTTCTTGATTAAATTTCTTGATTAAAAAGTGACTCAATACTTAGCCCCTGATGGGTTAGCATGTCACGTAAACGACGTAATCCCTCAACTTGAATCTGACGAACACGCTCACGTGTTAAACCAATTTCACGACCAACATCTTCTAATGTCGATGCTTCATAGCCTAATAAACCAAATCGACGCGCTAACACTTCACGCTGCTTGGGATTAAGATCTTGCAACCAATGAACAATCGAATTTTTGATGTCATCATCTTGGGTCGAAGTCTCAGGGCTACCGCCTTTTTCATCAGGAATAATATCCAGTAAGGCTTTTTCAGAATCACCACCGATAGGATTATCAACCGAGCTTACACGCTCATTGAGACGAAGCATACGGTTAACATCATCGACAGATTTTTCAAGTTGCTGTGCAATATCTTCAGCGGTTGGCTCATGATCAAGCTTTTGGGCTAATTCACGTGCGGTACGTAAATAAACATTAAGCTCTTTCACAACATGAATCGGTAAACGAATAGTACGGGTTTGATTCATGATCGCCCGTTCAATGGTTTGACGGATCCACCATGTTGCATAAGTTGAAAAGCGGAAACCACGTTCAGGGTCAAATTTTTCAACCGCACGAATAAGACCTAAGTTTCCTTCTTCAACTAAATCAAGTAACGCTAAACCACGATTACTGTAACGACGTGATATCTTTACGACTAAACGAAGATTACTTTCAATCATACGTTTGCGAGCGACTTCATCACCACGGAGTGCACGGCGAGCATACAACACTTCCTCTTCTGCGGTGAGCAAAGGAGAATATCCAATTTCACCAAGGTAAAGTTGGGTTGCATCAAGTGCTTTAGCGCTTGTCTCATATTTGGAGATATCAACATCTTCAGTCGATGCTGACGTATCAGAATTATTATCAGTTGGCACCACTAAACTATTAAGTTCCATGCTGTCATCTAATGTCAATGATTCAAGTTTTTTGGCTGTGCTGCTTCTACTCATAGCGCCTCCCAGATGGCGAGTTAAAGACATTACAACGTCATGATGTCATCTCTAATTTATACGTTTCTCTCTATTTTTATTATGGCGTACTACTTAGGAAGAAAGCGCATTGGATCGACAGACTTGCCTTTATAGCGAATTTCAAAGTGCAATCTAACGCTTGATGCACCAGAACTACCCATTGTTGCGATTTCCTGTCCAGCTTTAACTGATTGTTGCTCTTTGACTAAGATTTTATCGTTGTGCGCATAAGCACTGAGGTAATCTTCACTGTGCTTAATGATGACTAAGTTACCGTATCCTCGTAGTGCATCACCTGCATACACGACTTTACCTGCTGAGGTTGCTCGAATTGGAGTACCACGAGCAGCGGTAATATCGATACCTTTATTGCCATTATCTGCATTTGAGAACCCAGCAATAACTTTTCCTTTCACCGGCCAAGCCCAACCAGAACTTGAAACATGTACGGTAGGTTTTGTTACTACGGGTTTAGTTACTACCGGCTTGGTTGTTACAGGTTTGTTAACTTTTGTTTTTTCAGAGTACTCTTTTGCTTTCGGGTTAGCAACTGGTTTATTGGTTGTTTTTTGCACGACAGGTTTTGGTGTTACTGTTTTCGGTAAGGTCTGGGTTACCGTTTTCGTCGTTGAAGGTATAACCAGAGGCGTTACCACAACACTCTTTGACGGGGTTGGGATTGTGCGCGTTGGTACAGTGATATGACTATCCGATGTTGGAATGGCCAATCGTTGTCCCGGATAAATAGTATAGGGATAAGGTAAACGGTTTAGCTTTACGATGTCTTTAACATCGCGCCCCGCCATGTAAGAGATAAAATACAGTGTATCTCCTCTCTGAACGGTGTAATAGCGGCCATGAAAGCTACCACGTTGTAGTTGTGAATAATCTTTACTAAGGTTTGAAACAGGCGCAGGCGTATGACTACTACATGCAGATAGCAGCATCACACACGTGGCTGCTAGCAAAGAAGGTTGAATTATTTTTTTCATCATACGCTCAATACTCATGGTTTACGCCAAATCTCCAGCCACTAACGGCACAAATTTAACAGGTTCGATATCCGTTTCAATAAACTGATCGCCGTTGCGAACAATCAATCTTAACACTTGTTCTGAATAACCTACGGGTAATATTAATCGGCCGCCATCAGCAAGTTGGGTTAAGAGGCTCTGGGGAACCTCACTTGGCGCAGCGGTCACAATAATAGCATCAAATGGGCCTTTACTTTCCCAGCCCTGCCATCCATCACCATGTTTGGTTGAAATATTATACAATTCTAATTGCTTAAAACGTCGTTTTGCTTGCCATTGCAAACCTTTAATTCGCTCAACAGAGTAAACATGATCGGCTAATTGTGCTAATACTGAAGCTTGATAACCTGATCCTGTACCAATTTCTAGCACTGAAGATTGCGCTGTCAATGCTAATAACGACGTCATTTTAGCAACAATATAAGGCTGTGAAATCGTCTGACCACTGCCTATTGGTAACGCATTATTCTCATACGCTTGATAAGAAAATGCCTCATCAACAAAAAACTCTCTCGGTATTGCCGCAATTGCGCGCAACACTCGTTGATCAGTAATACCGCGAGCCATTAATAATGCAATTAAGTTATCAACTTGCCTCTGATAACGCATAGTTATCGGATCTCCACCGTATGCATCCAGCTTTCTAGCCCGGCTATTGCATCATGCGCAGTCAGGTCGACTTGTAACGGAGTAATTGAAACTTCCCCGTGTTCAATCGCAAAAAAATCAGTACCTTCTGCTGCATCTTGGGTATCACCAGGAGGACCTAACCAATATAAGGGATTACCCCGAGGATCAGTTTTCTTTATCATGCTTACGGCACGATGACGCGCACCTAAACGGGTTGTCTTCCACCCTTTTAGTTGTTCAAAAGGTACATCAGGCACATTAACATTAATAATTTTATGCGCTCCAACTAAGGGGTGCATAACCATCTTTTCAATCAGAATTTTAACAACTTGAGCGGCAGTTTCAAAATGGGTCTCACCCACTAATGATACCGCAATCGCAGGCACACCTAAAAAATAGCCCTCAGTTGCCGCGGCAACGGTGCCCGAATACAGCACATCATCACCTAAATTTGCACCGTGATTAATGCCTGTGACCACAATGTCAGGGCGTACATCTAACCATTCAGTAAGTGCAAAATGGACACAGTCAACTGGCGTCCCCTGCACTGCAACCTTATTATCACTTTGCTGACGAATACGTAATGGGTAATCAATGGTTAACGAATTAGAGGCTCCTGATCGATTACGATCAGGAGCTACCACCGTTACTTCACCAAGATCACTAAGGACCTTGGCTAACGTATTTATACCTTCAGCAAAAATACCGTCATCATTGCTGATCAGTATTCTCATCATTCATACCTTCTGATTCTAGTGGCATGATTAACTCACGCACGACCGACGTCGCAAAACTACCAGCAGGTAAAGCAAAAGAAAGAATCACACCATTATCATCAAACTGCCATTGCATATCCTGAGGCAATAATAACAATGGACGACGATCATGACGCATGCGATTATCACGAACCAATGCCACCAGAGCTGGCTCTTGTTCAACAATCGCTAATTCAAATGCTTGTGCATCTGCTGTTGTAGGTAATGCATTATCACCCAATAATGGCCCTGTAATTGCCAGCTCACCGTTAATTACTTGTTGCTGTAATTCAGGAGTAATGGTTTCTGCAATAAAAGTACGATCATCACCCGCGGCTTGCAAGCAATCACCCAGCATGATTTCACGAGTAAGATTTTGCTCAATACGCGCTGATAATACTTGGTTAAACATCCAAGAACGAGCAGCAGATAAGTAAAAACTGCGTTTGCTCTTATCACGAACGCGGAATTCATTATTACCCCAAGCGCGTGCTTTAATGACATTATTGCCACCATAGCCAAAACGTTGTTGACCAAAATAGTTAGCAACGCCTTGTTGTTTAACCAGTTCTAAACGCTCAGCCAATGCTTGTGGCTGATCTAAATCAGTTAGACGTAATTGGAACCAGTTACCTTGAAGGTCTCCTGGACGTAATTTTTTATCATGACGAGTGGTTTCAAGCACTTCAATACCGGGATGCTCAGCTTCAAACTGGGTTAAATCAGGATCGGCTTTACCTGGCAAATGAACACTAATCCATTGCTCAGTCACTGCATGGCGATCTTTAAGACCGGCCCAGCTCACATCACGCGATTTCACACCACAGGCTTTGGCTAATTCGTTTACTACATATTTGGTATTTTCGCCCGTTTTGCGAATTTTAACCATTAAGTGCTCGCCAGTACCACTGAAGGTAAAACCTAACTGCTCGTTAACGATAAAATCTTGTGGGTTTGCCTTAATATTTCCTTGGCAAGTTGGCTGTTCATGCAGCCACTTAAAACAATCCATTACGTTTGCAGAGGTGTTATTTGTCGACATGATGTGATTATACCTTTTTAATTAAAACAACTGCTTCACAAGCAATGCCTTCTTTACGTCCAGTAAAACCTAAACGTTCAGAAGTGGTTGCCTTAACATTAATATTGGTGATATCTGTTTCCAGATCATCGGCAATAGCTTGGCACATTGCAATGATGTGTGGTGCCATTTTAGGTGCTTGGGCAATAATTGTGACGTCCAGGTTACCAAGACAATAGCCCATTGCCTTAACCTTGTTGTAGACATCACGCAGTAAAAATCGACTATCTGCACCCGCCCATTCTGCATCGGTATCAGGAAAGTGACGGCCAATATCACCCGCACCAATGGCTCCTAATAACGCATCACAAACAGCATGCAAAGCTACATCACCATCAGAATGTGCAATTAAACCTTGTTCATAAGGAACGGCAACGCCACCAATAATAACTGGACCTGCGCCACCAAATTTATGCACATCAAACCCATGACCAATACGCATTAATGTTGTTCCTTTAATAAAAGTTGAAGATAGAACGCAGCCAACGCCAAATCCTCTGGCTGAGTCACTTTAAAATTATCACTGCGACCCGCAACAAGCAGTGGCGTATAACCACAAAATTCAAGCGCTGACGCTTCGTCAGTAATGGTTGCGCCTTGTGCTAAAGCCGTTGTTAACGATTGGCGTAATTGCCCAGCACGAAACATCTGTGGTGTGAGTGCATGCCATAAATTATCACGTTCAACAGTATGAGAAATATGAGCCTGAGCTGACTGTTGATGACCGCGTTTCATGGTATCACGTACAGGTGCTGCTAAAATTGCGCCACTGTCACTATTCACAGCGGAGGTTATTAAAGCGCGTAAATCTGCTCGACGAACACATGGTCGCGCAGCATCATGCACTAATACCCATGCATTATCATTGTTAATGGCAGCTAAACCAGCAAACACTGAATCAGCCCGTTCAGCACCACCATTCACCACTGTAATGCGAGGATCTGTAGCTAATGCTAGCTGTGGAAAATAAGGATCATCAGCGCTTATAGCAATCACTACCTGCGTAATTTCAGGTAAATCCAATAATCGATCAACGGTATGTTCTAAAATCGTTTTACCTTCAATATGAAGATATTGCTTTGGGCGATCGGCCGCCATTCGACTACCGACCCCAGCCGCAGGTACTACGGCAATAAATTCTTCAGTCATCATCAACTTCACTCACAACAAAAAAATGCAGTCTTTAGTTATTATCGCCAAGCACGCGAATAAAGGTTTCGCCGGGCTTAATTAAGCCTAAATCATTACGCGCACGTTCTTCCACTGCTTCTTTGCCACCGTGAAGATCTTTAATTTCTGCGTACATTTGTTGATTTCGTTGTTGTAATTCAGTATTCGCTGCTTGCTGTAAAGCAACGCTTTCTTTTACTGCGGTATATTCATTCATACCGTTTTTACCATCCCAAAAGTCGTACTGCAGCCAAGCTAAAAGCACTAGCAGGATAATGATAAACAGACGCATGGTTCCCCTTCAAAATTAGCGTAGATGTCAATGCCACCGAAATACATTCCAATAAACCGCTCGTGACGAGTTATTGGAATGCAGACTGCGAAAACGTAATAATCCCATAATCGGCTTATGGTGACCACTATTATGGTTATAGAGTTGATGTAGTGCTAGTTGAGTGTCAAATTTGCTGTTAAATCAAACAAAAAACATTTTTTAAGCGATATTTATAGCAGCATCACTTTTTAGTAAAAAAAAACCGCCTCCTAAGAGACGGTTCGATTTAGGCTAATTGAGCAAGCTCAATTATAGGCTTAAAAGAATTAAGCTTGGCCTTTAACTTCTTTCAGACCGTTGAAAGCAGCGCGCTCGCCTAGTGCTTCTTCGATACGGATAAGTTGGTTGTACTTAGCAACACGGTCAGAACGGCTCATAGAACCAGTTTTGATTTGACCTGCAGCTGTACCTACCGCTAGATCAGCGATAGTTGCGTCTTCTGTCTCGCCTGAACGGTGAGAGATAACAGCAGTGTAACCAGCATCTTTAGCCATCTTAATTGCAGCTAAAGTTTCAGTTAGAGAACCGATTTGGTTAAGCTTGATTAGGATTGAGTTAGTGATGCCTTTCTCAATACCTTCAGCGAAGATCTTAGTGTTTGTAACGAATAGATCGTCACCTACTAGTTGAATCTTGTCACCTAGTAGTTCAGTTTGGTGCTTGAAGCCAGCCCAATCTGATTCGTCTAGACCATCTTCGATAGAAACGATAGCTGGGAACTTCTCAGTAAGATCTTTCAGGAAGTAGTTAAACTCTTCTGAAGTGAATTGCTTACCTTCACCTTTAAGGTCGTAGATGCCTTGTTCTTTGTTGTAGAACTCAGAAGCAGCACAGTCCATAGCTAGAGTAATATCTGTACCTAGCTCGTAACCTGCAGCTTCAACAGCTTCTTGAATTGCTTTAAGAGCAGCTTCGTTTGACTCAAGGTTTGGAGCGAAACCACCTTCGTCACCAACAGCTGTGCTCATGCCCTTAGACTTAAGAACTTTAGCTAGGCTGTGGAATACTTCAGAACCCATACGTACAGCTTCACGAAGTGACTTAGCACCTACTGGCTGAATCATGAACTCTTGAATATCAACAGTGTTATCTGCGTGCTCACCACCATTGATGATGTTCATCATTGGTAGAGGCATAGAGAACTGACCAGCAGTACCGTTTAGCTCAGCAATGTGCTCGTATAAAGGCATGCCTTTAGATGCAGCAGCTGCTTTTGCGTTAGCAAGAGAAACAGCTAGGATTGCGTTAGCACCAAAGTTAGACTTGTTTTCAGTACCATCAAGGTCGATCATAAGTTGGTCGATTGCAGCTTGATCAGTCGCGTCTTTACCCATTAGTACTTCAGCGATTGGACCGTTAGCAGCAGCAACTGCCTTAAGAACACCTTTACCAAGGAAACGAGATTTATCGCCATCACGAAGCTCAAGAGCCTCACGAGAACCCGTAGAAGCACCAGACGGCGCAGCAGCCATACCAACGAAACCACCTTCTAGGTGAACTTCAGCTTCAATTGTTGGGTTGCCACGTGAGTCAATGATTTCACGAGCTAGAACTTTAACGATCTTAGACATTGTGTTTCCTCTGCTTTATCTTCAAATTAAAAGCTAAATAAAATAGCTGCAACGGTAGTTGTTGCAGCCATCAGTAATCCTTACTTATCAGAATCACCGCGGTGGTATACACCAGCAGCTTTAACAAAACCTTCAAATAATGGGTGACCATCACGAGGTGTTGATGTGAATTCTGGGTGGAACTGTGCAGCAACGAACCATGGGTGGTTCGGAATTTCAATAATCTCAACGAGCTTCTTATCAGCAGATAGACCTGATACTTTCAGACCAGCCTTCTCTAGCTTTGGTAGCAAGTTGTTATTAACTTCGTAACGGTGACGGTGACGCTCATGGATTGACGCTTGAGCGTACAATTCACGTGCTTTTGAACCGTCTTGAAGATGACATAACTGAGAACCAAGACGCATTGTGCCGCCTAGATCAGATTTTTCAGTACGCTCTTCTACATTACCTTCACTATCAACCCACTCAGTGATAAGACCAACAACTGGGTGTTTAGTTTCAGTGTTAAATTCAGTTGAGTGCGCATCAGCCATGTTCGCTACATTACGAGCAAACTCGATCAACGCTACTTGCATACCTAAACAAATACCTAGGTATGGAATTTTGTTTTCACGTGCATATTGAGCCGTCAGAATTTTACCTTCGATACCACGATGACCAAAGCCACCCGGTACTAAGATTGCATCTAGGTTAGCAAGCACTTCGGTGCCTTTAGACTCAACATCTTGAGAATCAATATATTTGATCTTCACTGAGATACGGTTTTTCAGACCCGCGTGCTTAAGCGCTTCGTTAACTGATTTGTATGCATCAGGTAGTTCAGTATATTTACCAACCAGACCAATAGTTACTTCTGCTGTCGGGTTAGCTTCTTCATAAATAACTTGTTCCCACTCAGATAGATCAGCTTCTGGCGCAGTAATACCAAAACGCTTACATACCAAGTCATCAAGACCTTGAGCTTTAATAAGTTGTGGGATTTTGTAGATTGAATCTACGTCTTTCATTGAGATAACCGCTTTTTCCTGCACATTACAGAACAGAGCAATTTTTGCACGCTCGTTTGCAGGAATAATACGATCACTACGGCAAACCAAAATATCTGGTTGAATACCGATAGAAAGTAATTCTTTTACTGAGTGTTGAGTTGGCTTAGTTTTCACTTCACCAGCAGCAGCAAGGTAAGGCACTAATGTCAAGTGCATAAACATGGTGTTTTCACGGCCGTGTTGTACTGCAAGCTGACGAATAGCTTCCATAAATGGTAGTGATTCAATATCACCAACTGTGCCACCGACTTCAACAATCGCTATATCATGACCCGCAGCACCAGCAATCACACGCTCTTTAATTTCGTTTGTGATATGTGGAATAACCTGAATCGTTGCACCTAGGTAATCACCACGACGTTCTTTACGTAGTACATCAGCGTACACACGACCAGCAGTAAAGTTATTACGCTTAGTCATTTTGGTACGAATGAAACGCTCGTAGTGACCTAAATCAAGATCAGTCTCTGCACCGTCTTCCGTAACGAATACTTCACCATGCTGAGTAGGGCTCATTGTGCCTGGATCAACGTTAATGTAAGGGTCTAATTTCATCATGGTCACATTAAGACCACGTGCTTCTAGAATAGCTGCCAAAGATGCTGCAGCAATGCCTTTACCTAGAGAGGATACTACTCCGCCCGTAACAAAAATATAATTCGTTGTCATGTTAAACCTGGAAGATTGGTGTAGAGGATAAAGTGTATCTGGACGGGAAATTAGTATACCAGACACCATTTATCGCCACAACGTGAAAAACTATCACACACCCCTAAGATTTTTTTTGTCTCAAATCAAGGAAGTGATATGCGCGTTATTTTCACCCCATTTCGATACTTTTAGCCACTAAATCACTATACCGTTATAGCATATACATCCCAAATGGGAATAGTTATTTATTGCATTCGTGTTGTTTTACTTTATCCCACTCAAGATCTAGCTCAGTTAATGAGCATTGCTCTAGTGACTTACCTTGTTCTAGCACATTTTTTTCAACTTGGCGAAAACGTCGCTCAAATTTTTTATTTGCTTGTTGGAGTGCATGTTCAGGTTTTACCTCGAGATGGCGGCTTAAATTAACCACTGAAAAAAGTAAATCTCCCATCTCTTCAGCTATCTTATGTTGATCTTGTGGCGTTTGAATGACCTCTGCCATCACTTCATCCAACTCTTCCGTCACTTTATCTACCACAGGCCCTAGGCTATCCCAATCAAAACCTTGGCTTGCACAGCGTTGCTGAATTTTATCTGCACGAGTCAATGCCGGTAATGCTAAAGGGATATTAGCGAGCAAACTTTCATCTTGTAATTTTTGTGCTCGTTCTTTGGCTTTTTCAGCTTCCCAATTTTGTTTAACCGCCGCTTCATTATCAAATTGCTTATCACTAAAGACATGCGGATGGCGACGGATTAACTTGTCACTGATCCCCGTAACCACATCATTAAAGTCAAACAAACCCTGTTCCTTGGCAAGCTGACTATAAAAAACCACTTGAAACAATAAATCGCCCAACTCTTCTTTTACATCAGTCCAATTTTTTTGCTCTATCGCATCAGCTACTTCATATGCTTCTTCAATGGTATGAGGCACGATTGAATCAAAGTCTTGTTTTAAATCCCACGGACACCCCGTTTGAGGATCGCGTAATTGACTCATAATGCTTAATAGCTGTTCTATCTGAGGGCGAATTTTATCATCCATATTATCTACTCTTTATAAATGGCGCCATTAGATCACACTAACAGCGCCATAACATTGATAGTTAATAGTAGAAAACTAATTCAATGATTCATAGTCACGATTATTGATTATGGTGACAGTTTCCATGATGGTTTCCGCCATCACTGTCATGATGACGACACTCACTGTTATGACGGTAATTACTGTCTTTATTGTCATAGTGATTACAATCGCCATTGTGATGATTATAGTCATCGTTATTATGATGATTACAATCACCATTATGGTGGTGGTTGTCATCGTTGCTATGATGATTACAGTCGCCATTATGGTGGTGGTTATAGTCGTTATTATCATGATGCTGACAGTTGCGATCATGCTGATGAGCATTATCATTGCTTACAACATATTGAGAACAACGGCCGTCATTACAATCGTGATCAGCCACTGACTCAGCAAATACCGACGTTGAAAATAAGAGACTAACAGCCACGAATACCATTTTTACAGCATGAGTTTTAACAATATTATCAAACGTATATAAGTTCATAATTTATCCTAATAAATGTATATTATTTTGTAATGTCCGATGACAGTTCAATTAAGAACAACCTAGCACTATTTTATTTTCAAATCCTTTAATGCACTGAATACATAAAATAAAAAACATCAATTGTTTAATGGCTTCTGTCGGAACATTCATAAAATCATTATCAGGGATAATAAATAATGCACAGAGTAAGATTATATTTAATATACTTTTCTGTGTTATTACATTGAATATCGTTTTTTTCATTACAACTCTCCAATAGCGCTATATAAATAGAACTATAAATATCACTTCAACAATATCACCTATATCTATAAGTTAGATTGATGATATTAATGTAAATAGCATTACTGAATCGAAAAATAATATAATATTTATTCGAATATACAGTAAGTAACAAACTATTAGGCAATAGGAGGTCGATATATTGATGGTGCTATTGTAATTATCATTTCATCTTGAATAGCTTCAATCGGTGCTAATTGACTCACACTCGCTATTTTCAAAGGCAAAGCAGGTATAATATGTAACACACTACTAATATTAGTATGCGTGACTATTTGGCAGCACTGGCAATGAGAACAGTCTTTACAATTCAAACAGCAGTTATTATTCACCGCAGAAGTTGAAGATGTATCTTTATTCTGTATTGAGGCACTAGATGATAATTCAGTTATGATATGTGGGGTTTGATTTATAAATGCAGCATTCACACTACTGCTTAAAAAAAGCAGAGTGGTAAATAAAATAAACACCAATTTATGTAATTTCAAAAAATACATAACACATCATCATAATTAAGATGATTAAATATTATCCTGTCACCTTATATGAGTCAATATTTTTAATAATTTTCATTTTTTATAATAATATCTATATTTATCGAATTATAAAATACCAACACACAGTTATATAAAAACAATATCTATTTCAAACAAACTATCATGCTCTTGTTTTGTTTTATTTAAATATAAAAATGGGCAGCTAATGCTACCCATTTTTAATATTTATATTATACAGTTAACCATATAAACGTTTAGCTTGGGCAACATCTTTTACTTGTTCAATTCGATTTAACACCCGTCCTAAAACGTCTAAATCTGTTAATTCAAGTTCAAAGTCCATGATCGACATTTGCTTTTTATAATCAACCCGGCTCTTCATGCCCGCCACTTTAACTTTTTCATTCATCAAGGTATTGGTCAGCTCTTTAAGCAGACCATTACGCTCAGAAGCAGTCACGCGAACAGTAATAGTATAATTACCAATAAAACCACCGCCCCACACCGTATCAATAATACGCTCTGGTGCATGGTGACGTAGTTCTTCTAACTGCTCACAGTCATGACGGTGAACAGAAATACCTCGTCCTTGCGTCACAAAGCCTTGAATATCATCACCAGGAATTGGCTGACAACAACGCGCTAAGTGAGTCATTAAATTATCAACCCCTTCAACAACGACTGAATCACGGCGTGGCTTTTTGGTTGTATGCGACGCTTTTTCACTGGCTTCAGATAGTTTATCAAGCAGTTGTTGATCTTCTTCTTCCGCTGTAGGTTTGTTAATTAGCGCATTAATATGATTGATAATTTGATTGATCCGCAGATCACCACTACCAATACCAGCATACAGCTCTTCTGGCGAATTAACATTAAAGCGTTTACTGGCGTAAGAGTGTGCATCTTTTAGCGTTGCATGGATCTTACTCAGCTCCGCTTCAAGAATTTCTTTACCGGCAATAATATTTTTATCACGATCTTGCTTACGGAACCAAGCATGAACCTTGGCTCGCGCACGACTAGAGGTCACAAAGCCTTGATTAGGGTTTAACCAATCACGAGAAGGGTTAGGTTCTTTTTGCGTGATAATTTCAACCTGATCCCCCATCTGTAAATGGTAAGTAAACGGTACAATTCGACCTTCTACTTTTGCACCAATACAACGGTGTCCCACTTCAGAGTGAATATGATACGCAAAATCTAACGGCGTTGCATTTGATGGCAAATCAACCACGTCCCCTTTTGGGGTAAAGGCATAAACACGATCATCAAACACTTGGCTTCGAAGCTCATCCAGCATTTCGCCAGAATCTGACATTTCTTCTTGCCATACCAGTAACTTACGTAACCAATTTATTTTTTCATCATAAGCAGACTGAGCACCACCAGAAGCTGCAGGGCCTTCCTTGTATTTCCAATGCGCAGCAACCCCTAACTCAGATTCTTCATGCATTTGCTTAGTACGAATCTGAATCTCAATTGTTTTACCTTCAGGGCCCAATACAACCGTATGAATAGATTGGTAGCCGTTAGGTTTAGGATTAGCGACATAATCATCAAATTCTTTAGGTAAATGACGATATTTGGTATGCACAACCCCTAACGCGGCATAACAATCTTGCAATTCTTCAGCGACAATGCGTACGGCACGCACATCAAACAGCTCATCAAACTCTAAGCTTTTCTTCTGCATTTTGCGCCAAATGCTGTAGATATGTTTAGGTCGACCTTGCACTTCTGCACGAATATTTGAGGCACGCATTGCGTCCGACAAATCATCAACAAAATGCATTATGTAGCCTTCACGATCAATACGACGTTCGGAAAGCTGTTTGGCAATTTGCTTATAAACTTCGGGATGTTGATAACGGAAAGCGTAATCTTCAATTTCCCATTTTAATTGCCCGATACCCAATCTATTTGCTAACGGTGCATAAATATTGGCACACTCTTGTGCCGCGATACGACGCACCGCATCAGGTTCATTTTTCACTTCACGAAGATTACAAATACGCTCCGCTAGCTTAATAACGACACAACGGAAATCATCAACCATCGATAACAGCATTCGACGAATACTATCAACTTGTGCTGATTGGGCCGCTTCTTCTGCCGTCGATTTAAGTTGGCTAATAGCACACATTTGTTCAACACCTTCTACTAAATGCAGAATAGTGCCGTTGTAATCTTCTTTTACTTGCTCATGGCTATAACAACCCGCTTCAACTAATGGATATAGCATTGCCGATATTAGCGTATCGGCATCCATGCTTAACGTCACCAGAATCTCAACCATTTCACGACCGCGCCATAACAGCAACGGACCATTATCGTGATCGATAACCAGTTCCTGACAACGTAGATAAGTTCCTTCTAAACGTCCAAACGTTTTTGCATCTAAACGTAAACTTTCGACCCATGAGGCGAGCTCAAATATCGTGTTTTGCTTTAGATGTGCTCCACGTACTGCGACCATGTCTCTGTCCTGTTTTCTATTTAATGGCAATAGCAGTAATTGCTATAACTATTTTTTCTGCTTTTTTTGAGCCTTTACAAACAATGCCATAGATTCTAAATGCCCAGTGTGTGGGAACATATCCAACATACCAAGGCGCTCTAATTGATAACCTTTTTGCAATAACACTTGGCTATCACGAGCCAATGTTGCGGGATTACATGATACATAAACCACTTTATTCGGTGCTAGCTTAACCACATGATCCATCACTCCAGCAGCACCTGCACGCGCAGGATCGAGTAAAATTTTATCAAATTGCTCTTGTGCCCACACCAATTTAGTCACGTCTTGTTCTAAATTCGCTTGATAGAAAGTGGCATTATATTGCGCATTAGCTTGAGCATTGTCTGTCGCGCGTAAAACCATATCATCAATGCCTTCAACCCCAACCACCGCTTTAGCATATTTTGCTAATGGCAGGCTAAAGTTACCTAGACCACAGAATAAATCTAACACTCTATCTTGTGGCTGAACATCAAGCCATTTAATCGCTTGTGCTACCATTTTAATGTTCACATCACGATTGACTTGAATAAAATCTTTAGGTGAAAACGTCAGTTTAAGATCATCAATTTCATAGTAAGGTTGTTCACCATGAGATTGAATAAGTTGATCGGTTTCTGGCGCTAAAAACAACATCACATTGTGTTGGATAGCAAATGCATCAATAAGTGCACTATCGTCAGCATTAAAAGGCGCAAGATGGCGAATTAACACCACACAACCATTATCAGCATGGGTCAATTCAATATGACCAACAAAACGGCGGCCTTTTAGATTTTGTAATAACTCGCGTAATGACGGTAATAAATCATTCAACGGCTGAGCTAATACTGGACACAGATTAACATTAACAATGTCATTACTTTGCTTTTTGCGGAAACCAAATTGTAACTGACCGTTATTTTCAACACGCACGGCAAAACGAGCACAACGACGATAATGCAACGGCTCACTGATAATTGGTGGCTGCTGAATACAATCAGCTTGATCAATAACAGCAAACTTTTCCATCAGTTCACTCAACGCTTGCTGTTTAGCTGTCACTTGGCCTTGATGCGATAAATGCTGCAAATTACAACCGCCACACTGGTCATAGATCGCACAATGGGGTTTAATACGGGCATTACTGTCTGAAAGGCGCTTAATCACTTTAGCACGAGCATAATTTTTTTTATCTTCCGTTAACTGTACTACCGCCGTTTCAGTGGGAAGTAAGCCATCAACAAAGACAGATTTGCCCTGTAGATGACCAATACCAGCACCGAGGTGATCTAAGCGGCTAATCGTGATTTCTTTATGTTTGGTGTCAGTTGTACGTTTTTGAGGCTTAAAAAAGCGTGCCATAGTGTTTTGCTCACTGTTCAGACATTGAGTATTTGTTGCATAGCCCTAGTTTATTTAAACTAGGAATATAGATGGGTGCTAATTCTCCCACAGAATCGCTTGCTTGTAATTAAGAGAACCATGACCAAATATGGACTTCGTGCCAGGGTCTTTACCCTGACATTAGCACCAACACTGATAATCGGCCTGTTATTGAGCGCTTTTTTTACCATGAGCCGCTATCAAGATCTTGAACATCAATTGATTTCAACAGGTACCAGTATTATTGAGCCGTTAGCAATTTCGGCTGAATATGGCATGACCGAAAAGAATCGGGAGGCTATTCGACGCCTGATCGGTTACACCCATCGTAAACATTCCGACATTATTCGAAGCATTGCTGTTTTTACGGATCACAATAAAATTTTTGCGACCTCTAACTTTCACCGTAATTTTGCTTCTTTTATGTATCCAGACGATAAGCCAATTCCACGTTTGCTTGATACTCAGCTCAACGATAATACCCTTATTTTACGTACCCCTATTTTAACTGAAGGCCAATTTGGTTCAAATACGAGTGCTAGCTCATTAGGGAAACCATTGGGTTATATCGCCATTGAACTTGATCTCAGTTCATTACGATTACAACAATATCAAGAAGTGTTTACCGCTCTAATGGTATTACTGCTTGGACTTAGCCTATCGTCTTTGTTTGCTTATCGGTTAATGCAAGATGTGACTCGTCCCATTTCTCATATGATCAGTGTCGTTGATAGAATTCGGCGTGGACACCTTGATGTTCGAATCGAAGGTCAACTCCTTGGTGAACTTGATACCCTTAAAAACGGCATCAATGCGATGGCAATTTCACTGTCTGAATATCATATTGAAATGCAACAAAGTATTGATCAGGCCACTTCCGATTTACGTGAAACTCTTGAACAACTTGAAATTCAAAACGTTGAGTTAGATATTGCCAAAAAACGGGCTCAAGAAGCGGCACGGGTTAAGTCTGAATTCTTAGCCAACATGTCACACGAATTACGTACCCCACTAAATGGTGTGATTGGTTTTACTCGTCAAATGTTAAAAACCAAGCTCAACACCAACCAACAAGATTATCTACTGACGATTGAAAACTCGGCCAACAACCTGCTCACCATCATCAATGATATTTTAGACTTCTCAAAACTAGAAGCAGGTAAATTATTATTAGAAAATATACCGTTTGATTTCACTGATGCACTTGATGATGTGATGCGTCTACTTGCGCCAAGTGCCCATGAGAAAGGCTTAGAATTAACCCTTAAAATTGACACTCGTATACCACCAAGCTTAATTGGTGATCCATTGCGTATCCAGCAAGTGGTCACTAACTTAATCGGTAACGCGGTTAAGTTTACTGAAACAGGCAACATTGATGTATCTGTCGAGCTCAAATCTGAGCATGATAATAATATCGAACTGCAATTTATGGTGCGTGATACTGGTATCGGTATTTCAGAACGTCAACAAGCCCAGCTCTTCCAAGCCTTTAGCCAAGCTGATGCGAGTATCTCTCGTCGTTATGGCGGCACCGGTTTAGGGCTAGTGATCACCCAGAAACTGGTCAGCCAAATGGGGGGCCAAGTCAGCTTGACGAGTCGTCTTCACCAAGGTTCGACATTCTGGTTTAGCATTCGCATGCACAAAACAGATTTACCCGTATCACAACTTATTGATACAACATCATTAATGGGTAAAAAATTACTGCTTATCGAGCCCAATATGCAAGCCGCCTCGGTGGTCCAGCAGCGGCTAATTAATGCTGGGGTTCATGTGACTTATCGCTCAACCATGCCGGAAGATATTGAACACCATGATTTTGCATTATTGTGTTTATCGCCATGTGAACAACCACCGACAGCAGTCTTATTTAATCATGTCTTTAAAGCCGAGCAGATTGCCGACAAAGTTCTGGTTTGCTTACCGACAACTGAGCTCGCACTATCAGAAAAACTAACTAATACCGGGGTTGAGATTTGCCTTGGTAAGCCAATTGCTTCACGTAAGCTGTTTGAAGCATTATGCGATAACAACGACGAACATAATGAACCAGAGCTCCCTGCATTAACTACGCTACCGGCGCCAATTCAAGCATTAACGGTCATGGCGGTTGATGATAACCCTGCCAACTTAAAGTTAATTTCAGCCCTGTTAGGTGAACGTGTCGAAACCGTGATCACTGCCACTGGCGGTAAAAAAGCGGTTGAATATGCTCACCAAAAAACATTTGATCTGATCTTTATGGATATTCAAATGCCAGAAATGGACGGCGTGACCGCTTGCCAAGAAATACATAAAACTAACCTCAACCACAATACGCCGATTATTGCCGTCACAGCCCATGCAATGGCTGGTGAACGAGAGCGATTAATCAATGCGGGAATGGATGATTATCTTACCAAGCCTATTGAAGAGCATATTTTGCAGCAAATTTTGGCGAAGTGGATCTCACCAAGTGATCATCAAGGTGTGGCATCAATATCCTCCTCCAATACCACCATTGATATTATTCAAGCGCAGCAAGATACACCATTAACCATTGATAATAGTATTAGTTTTGATTGGTCACTGGCACTTAAACAAGCGGCAGGCAAAGAAGATTTAGCCCGTGACATGCTGCAAATGCTATTGGATTATATGCCTGAGGTGGAATTATTAGTCAATGAAGCGCTGGATGGTAAACAAGTCGAGTTATGGCCTTCAATCCATAAACTTCACGGTAGCTGTGCTTACAGTGGCGTACCACGCTTAAAATACCTCTGCCATACTATTGAGACCGAGCTAAAAGCAAATGCAGCCATGGTAGATATTGAGCCAGAACTATTAGAGCTTATTGATGAAATGGACAATGTGGTTAAAGCTTCTAAGCAATATCGGCATTAATACTACGCTTATCTGATACCATTATATGATCATCAATAAGATGATAACAAAAAAGCGCTAGCTGATAAGGCTAGCGCTTTTTTATCAGCCATCATTACGATGAGATCAACTTTCAATGATCACGGTTGCTACTGCATAACGACGCTCATCGGCAATAGTCAGATGCACGTGTTGTCCTCCCATTGCGGTCAGTAATAATAATGCCTGACCTGAGAAAGTAACCAATGGCTTACCACGCTCATCGTTAGTCACGCTAAAATCTTGAAAAGATACGCCACACGCAATCCCAGTTCCTAATGCTTTAGAGGCCGCTTCTTTAACCGCAAACCGCTTTGCTACAAACCGAGCGCGTAGCTTTAATCGATAGTATTGTTCAAGTTCAGAGGCTGATAACACCCGCTCAGCAAACCCATCGCCAGTGCGAGTGAGCACTTTTTCAATCCGTTCAATTTCAACGATATCAGTCCCTAAACCTAAAATAGCCATTAACCACGCGCTTCCTGCATTAATGAACGCATATCTGTGACCGCTTTTTCAAGGCCATCAAACATTGCACGTCCCATAATAGAATGACCAATATTAAGTTCATACAGCTCAGGTAACGCGGCGATAGCTTTAACGTTATGATAAGTTAAACCGTGCCCGGCATTGACTTTAATTCCTAGACTCGCAGCATAGGTTGCTGCCACTGCAATTTTTTCAAGCTCCGCGGCTTGAATTTCTTCAGTGGTCGCATCGGCATAATGACCAGTATGTAATTCAATAAATGGCGCACCTGTCGCTAACGCAGCATCAATCTGCCGTTTATCAGCATCAATAAATAACGACACTTTAATACCAACCGCCGCAAGTTTGGCTGTTGCTGCTGTGATTTTCTCACATTGCCCCGCAACATCTAAACCGCCTTCAGTGGTAAGTTCCGCACGTTTTTCAGGTACTAAACACACGTATTCAGGTTGAGTTTCAATTGCAATCGCCACCATTTCATCAGTGACCGCCATTTCTAAGTTCATCCGTGTTTGTAATGTTTCTCGTAAAATTCGAACATCACGATCATTAATATGGCGACGATCTTCACGCAGATGCACCGTAATACCATCAGCACCAGCGCGCTCTGCCACTTCGGCAGCATGAACAGGATCAGGGTAACGTGTACCACGAGCATTACGTAACGTTGCAATATGATCGATATTAACACCCAGTAGAATGTTGTTCATTTTCCGATACTCCTTGTTCGAGGGAGAAACAATTCCCGACTTTTTAATGGCTTTGAACCAAGATACGGCTTTAGTGCTATGCGTGTAAAGCGCTTCGCCGCACGAAGTTGTTCAGGGGTTTCAAAACATCTCGCAGCAAGTGCTTTTAATTCATTACCTCGAAAAGTCAATTGGGTTATTTTCATTGAGGCAATAAAACCACGTTGTTCGCGGTAGTTGTATGTCATCAGATCATCAACGGCTAATCCACTTCCTGCACAATGTAGAAAATCGATACCGTAGCCAAGGTGATGCAATAAAGCGAGTTCAAAACGCCGCAATGCTGGTTCTGGATTATCCGCTTGTGCAAGCTCACGTAACACATTCAAATAATCAAGAAACAACACCGGATAAGGGGTGTGATTTTCTAATACTCGCGCAAGAACTTCATTAACGTACATCGCGGAATATAAAATATAGCTGCGCAGTGGCAAGCCGATACTGATAGGCTCAGCATGGGTAAGGACAGGCATACTTCCTTTACCACTCCATTTCATAAACAATGGCGTGAAAGGTTGTAATGTACCTTTAAGATTAGAACGCTTACGACGCGCGCCTTTAGCAAGTAGGGTAAGACGGCCATAATCCTCGCTAAATACATCGAGGATCAGGCTCGTCTCACTATAATGACGATAATGAAGGACAAAACAACGCTGTAAGCCCTCCATTACTATCCTTATAGATCGTCAATGTAACCTAAGCTGCGCAATGCACGTTCGTCATCTGCCCAACCTGATTTCACTTTAACCCAAAGTTCTAAATACACTTTGCGTTCAAATAGATCTTCCATATCTAAACGGGCTTCACGACCAATAACTTTGATCTTATCGCCGCCTTTACCGATCACCATTTTCTTCTGGCCTTTACGCTCAACCAAAATCAAACCATTGATATCAAAACCATTTGTTTCAGGGTTGAAATCAAAACGCTCAATTTCAACGGTGACTGAATATGGTAATTCTTCACCTGTAAAGCGCATTAGTTTTTCACGAATAATTTCTGACGCCATAAAGCGCTGTGAACGATCCGTTACATACTCTTCAGGGAAGTAGTATTCACATTCAGGTAAATGATCATGAACAATTTTTTCAATTGCCGCAATGTTGGTGCCTTTCTTTGCCGACATAGGAATAACATCAACAAACGGCATTTTTTTCGCTAATTCCTGCAAATGCGGGAATAACTCATGCTTTTCTTTAATGTTGTCGACTTTGTTGATCAACAATACTGTTGGCAGCTCACTTTTCATAAGCTTATTCAGTACCATCTCATCATCAGCCGTCCACGTCGTGCCATCAACAAGGAATAGCACTAATTCAACGTCGGTTAATGAACTGCTAGCAGCACGGTTCATTAAACGGTTAATCACACGTTTTTCTTCAATGTGCAAACCTGGAGTATCAATATAAACAGCTTGATACCCATCACGAGTGTCAACACCCATAATACGGTGACGTGTCGTTTGAGGTTTACGTGAAGTGATAGACAGTTTTTGTCCCACTAAACGGTTAAGCAAGGTTGATTTTCCGACGTTCGGTCGACCAACGATGGCAATAAAGCCACAATGTTGTTTATCTGTCATGATTCCAACTGATTAAGTGCAATTTCTGCTGCTGCCTGCTCTGCCTTGCGCCGACTGCCGCCTTTACCAATTACAGGCTCATCCAAACCTGTGACATCACACTGTACAGTGAACTCTTGGTTATGAGCTTCACCTTGTACCTTAGTTACAGTATATGCAGGTAATGGTAAACGGCGACCTTGTAAGCATTCTTGCAGGCGTGTTTTTGGATCTTTTTGGTTGATGCCTGGTTCAATTGTATCAAGACGTGATTTATACCAAGCCAATACGACTTGACGCACTGTCTCAACATCACTATCTAGATAAACCGCGCCAATGATTGCTTCAACACAGTCAGCCAAAATAGAATCACGACGGAAACCGCCACTTTTCAGTTCGCCTGGGCCCAATAGTAAGTAATCGCCTAGTTCGAACTCACGTCCTAACTCTGCCAAGGTCTTACCACGAACTAGTGTTGCGCGCATTCGGCTCATATCACCTTCATCCACATTAGGAAAACGGTGATATAAGTCATCAGCAACAACAAAACTTAAAATAGAATCGCCTAGAAACTCTAGGCGCTCGTTGTGGGTGCCATTAGCACTGCGATGTGTCAGTGCTAATGTCATCAACTCACAATTATTAAACTGGTAGCCCAGCTTGCGCTGGAGCCTATTCGCTGGAGTTGTCATTTTCTCTCGATTATTTAATGCTACCGATACGATTAAAACGTACGCCGGTAGGGATCCAAGATGGAAGTAAACTATCAGGCTTGCGATCAAAATCAAAGCTCATCCAAATAGCTACCGCCTTGCCGACTAAGTTCGCTTCTGGTACAAAACCCCAGTAACGACTATCAGCACTATTGTCACGGTTGTCACCCATAACAAAATATTCACCTTTTGGTACAATCCACTCACCGATCCCTGGGCGAGGTACGTAAGCCATACGGTTATCACGTCGCGATGGATTGATCAAAATATGATGATTTACATCACCAAGGTGTTCGTTATATTCAATCAGACGTGTCATACCTTGGGTAAATTCACTGTCTTTCATGTTCGTTAATTTCACAGGCTTACAAACAGAAGTGCCTTGTGGCTGAATGCATAGTTTTTTGTCAGCGCTGTAACGAATTAAATCACCTGGTAAACCAACAACACGTTTAATGTAATCAATCTTTGGATTAGGTGGGTAACGGAATACAATCACATCACCACGTTTAGGCTCACCAGTATTTAAAAATTTATGATCAAAAACAGGATCACGTAACCCGTAAGCAAATTTTTGAACCAGAATGAAATCACCCACATACAGGGTTGGTAACATTGACTTTGATGGAATCTGGAACGGTTCATAAATAAATGAACGGAAGATCATGATCAATGCAATAACAGGAAACATTGAGCTTGCAGACTCAACCCAACTAGGCTGAGGTGCAACACGTGCAATTACTTCAGCATCAACTTGACTACCGGCTTTTTCAGCTGCGGCTGCAATTTTTAATTGTCGCTTCGGTGCCCATAGAAATTTATCTAGCGCCCAAATAATACCGGTAAAGATCGTCGCTAAGACCAGTATTATTGAAAATGTATTTGCCATGTTATCCCTTAGGTTTAACGCAATTAACCACAACCATTTGTTTATTGTGACTAATTTAAAACTTCTAAGTAAAAGAAAGTGCTATTTAACAGGTTAAATAAGCACTTTCTAATTACATCTAGACTGTTATAAACAAAGAAAGGTTACTACTTATCTTTGCCCACATGAAGAATCGCTAAGAAAGCTTCTTGTGGTAATTCAACATTACCAATTTGCTTCATGCGCTTCTTACCGTCTTTCTGTTTCTGTAGTAGCTTCTTCTTACGGCTAATATCGCCACCATAACATTTTGCGATTACGTTTTTACGCAATTGCTTCACGGTTGAACGTGCAATGATATGAGCACCAATAGCGGCTTGAATAGCAATATCAAACATTTGACGAGGGATAAATTCTTTCATTTTCTCAACAACATCACGACCACGGGTCTGTGAGTTTTCTTTATGAGTAATGATAGCTAACGCATCAACACGCTCGCCGTTCAATAGAATATCGACTCGAACCATGTCTGATTCTTGGTAACGCTGGAAATTGTAATCTAGCGATGCATAACCACGCGAGGTTGATTTCAAACGGTCAAAGAAATCCAGTACCACTTCTGACATCGGAATATCATAAGTTAAGGCTACTTGATTGCCGTGATAAACCATATCAACTTGCGTACCACGCTTTTCAATACATAGGGTAATAACATTACCTAAGTATTCGCTTGGTACCAGAATATTACAGCGAGCAATAGGCTCACCCATAATTTCAATGTCATTGACAGCCGGTAATTTTGACGGACTATCAACATACAACATGGTGCCGTCAGTTTTCTTCACTTCATATACTACTGTTGGTGCAGTAGTAATCAAGTTCAGATCATATTCACGCTCTAGACGCTCTTGAATAATCTCCATGTGGAGCATACCCAAGAAACCACAACGGAAACCAAAACCAAGTGCTGTCGAGCTTTCTGGTTCATAAAACAATGACGCATCGTTTAGGCTTAATTTACCTAACGCATCACGGAAGTTTTCGTAATCATCAGATGATACAGGGAACAAACCTGCGTATACCTGAGGTTTTACTTTTTTAAAGCCAGGTAATGCGGTCTCACAACCGCCTTTAGCTAGCGTTAATGTATCACCAACTGGCGCACCTAGAATGTCTTTAATACCACAAACAACCCAGCCAACTTCGCCAGTATTTAGTTCAGTAGTATCAATTTGTTTTGGTGTAAAGATACCAAGACGATCAACACCCCAGATTTGACCTGTGGTCATCACTTTAATTTTGTCGTTTTTCTTTAGCTTACCGTTTTTAACACGCACCAAAGATACAACACCTAAGTAATTATCAAACCATGAGTCAATAATTAGTGCTTGTAGTGGTGCGTCAGGATCACCCTCAGGTGCAGGAATTGCTTCAACGATTTTTTCTAAAACTTCGTCAACACCAACACCTGTTTTTGCTGAACAACGCACAGCATCAAGCGCATCAATACCAACAATGTCTTCAATTTCTTCGGCTACACGCTCAGGATCGGCAGCAGGAAGGTCGATTTTATTTAAAATCGGCACTACTTCCAAGTCCATTTCCATTGCGGTATAACAGTTAGCTAAAGTCTGAGCTTCTACGCCTTGACCCGCATCAACGACCAACAATGCACCTTCACAAGCTGCAAGTGAACGCGATACTTCATACGAGAAGTCAACGTGTCCAGGGGTGTCGATAAAGTTTAATTGATAAGTTTCACCATCTTTAGCCGTGTAATCAAGCGTAACGCTCTGGGCTTTGATAGTAATACCGCGTTCGCGTTCAAGATCCATTGAATCTAAAACCTGTGCAGCCATTTCTCGATCAGAAAGGCCGCCACAGACTTGAATTAGACGGTCGGATAAGGTCGACTTACCATGGTCGATATGTGCGATAATCGAAAAGTTACGAATGTGCTTCATGAATGGCGTGACTGCTCGTGATTAAAATGAATGGGATCTTACGATCAAGTTGACGGATTCTACCGAATTTAAACGCTACTCGCTATCTTTCGATGCGGCATTTATCAGCTTATCTGCTGAAATGGGTAACCCTAGCACTCGAATAAGGCTTGGTTTGTAGGCTGCATCCCCATCGAATTTCTTGGCATAATAGCGTGCAATCATTAATCCTACTGTGGTAGCAACAGCAGCCGACACAATAACACCGAGTTGGTTACTGGCTGCTAAATCAATAAAAATGTATTGTCCAACTAAACTGCCGCCAATTAAAAATAGCAGCGGCAACATATAAACTAATAATGCTGAACTCAACATACTACGCTCAGACAAGCCGATTTCAACCACTTGTCCGAGGGTTATTTTTTCATTGGTCGCAATATTTATCTGATGAGAACGCCCAGGCATGGCTTTTGTCACAATACCTGTGCCGCAACTATCACTCGAAGCACAATGACCACAACTGGTTTGTTGCTGACAACTCACGGTTATATGGCCGGCTTCAACAGCGACAACCGTCGCTAATGTTCTCATCATGATTATTTACTCGTTTGGGTAACCTCAGCTTTAGTATTATCAAAGGTTACATTTTCTGCAATTCGTCGCGCCGTTTCTGGTGGTATATCACCGACAACTGTTATTTCTTTGTTGCCATCAACTCTAGTGGTTAAGGTACGACGTCCTTGACGAACTAATTGTCCTCGCCCAACAAAATTATCCACATCAGAAACATACACAGAGAAACTAAATAAACCATCACTGTACATTCGGCTTTCAACCGCACGTTCAGTTAATAATAATCGATGACGATTACCAGCAATTAATGTGAAACCATTTGGTAACCACTTCACGGCCCATTCAAGTTTTTTCTGTGGCTGTTGTGGCAATTGTACCACAGCTGGCAATTTAACTTGATCAAGCTTACTGAGCATTTCGGCAACTTTAGGGTTCACAACAAATGAGACCACTCTAAATTGCTCAAGTAGGTCACCTTCACGATCCAATAAATCAGCTCGCATCACTAAGTGCGTAGTTTGATCAATCCACAATAAATAAGAATAGCGATTACCATCTTTAGGGGCGACACGAACAACATCACAAGCAACACCCGCTTCACGAGCGCGTCCCATGGCAATAAAATCGTAGAAATTAGCCAGTCGATCTATATTGGCTTTCATTAGCGGCAATATTGGCGCGACCATTTTATTACTTTTAATGGTAAAAGGATCAAGCCCCGGCTCAAAGTAACTAACTTCATCACCCCGTTGAATCACCTCTTGTGGTGGACCACTAAGAAACAACAAGTGCGCGTAACTTTGACCATTCTCTAACGCATGCCGATAACGCAAGGTATCAATGCTATTTTTCTTAACCCAAATGTATGACATCTCATAACTAAGATCTCGACTGGCTTGGCCCATTTGATGCAACAAAGCCTCTGTTGAAGGTTTAACCGCTTCAGCAGAGGCTTGGAGTGGCAATAATAGGCTGACCAATGCAAGCGCACCGACCAGTATTTTTTTCATTAATCCGCCACTGATTTATTAGGATGTAGCTGTGAATGATCAATACTGCCATCTTCAGCATTGAAGCGAAGCTGCAGTTCATAATCTTGTAACATCGAATTAATTCGACGTCGTTGTTCCATTAACTGTGATTCAGATGGTGTCTGATTATTATCAACCATACTGGTATTTAAGCTCACAGGTTCAGCTTTACCTGTAAATGGAATAGTTTGTAGTACTGGTACATCATTACTGGTTGTCGTTGTAAGGTTGCTACCATTACCGTCATATTGTTGAACGCCAACAATTACCGCTAATGAAACACATGCAGCCACTGCAACCTGACCAAACTGGGATAGCCAAGCGGGTAATGTCCGCTTCGCTTTAAATGGGGTCGGTTGTTCTTCAGTAATCATCGGCTGAGTAACAGTCTCAATATGCGTGATCACAGCACCTGTGTGTGCCGGTTCAGCCTCTAACGCTAACGCGACATTTCCTGCAATATTCCATTCTTTGCATTGCGGTGCATCGCCACGCATAACATCACCAATTAAGTTGAAGTCATGCCAACTTTGCTCGCTATTTTTGTCAACGGTCAGCGCATTGATAATGCTCTGATCCAAATCTTCGCCATCAAGCAATGCCGAAATTTTTTCTTTATCAGCCATTTTTTCCACCGTTTGGTGCAACATAATTATTGTTGCATAAGGGGACGAATACGTTTTTCGACCATCTCTCGAGCACGGAATATACGTGAGCGAACTGTACCTACTGGACATCCCATTACTTCAGCGATTTCCTCATAGCTTAGACCATCCAGTTCACGCAATGAGATCGCTGTTTTAAGATCATCGGGTAATGCTTCAATCGTACTAAAAACAACCCGTCTTAATTCTTCAGACAACATTTGGTTCTCAGGGTTCGAAATTTCTTTAAGCGCATTTCCACTTTCATAATATTCCGCGTCTTCGGCATCTACATCAGATGCAGGCGGACGACGCCCCTGAGCAACTAAATAATTTTTTGCTGTATTAACCGCGATGCGATAAAGCCACGTATAAAATGCACTTTCACCACGAAATGTGGGTAAGGCGCGATATGCTTTAATGAACGCTTCTTGGGCAACATCTGGTACATCACCAGAATTGCTAACGTAACGAGAAACAAGGTTACAAACTTTATTCTGGTACTTAATAACCAGAAGGTTGAATGCTTGCTTATCTCCCCGCTGTACTCGCTCAATTAATACCTGATCAGTTTGCTGCTCGCTCATTCGAGCGTGTACTCCCATGTCTACGGTTAGTAATATTGCATTCATCTCACGATAATTTACCCAATAATGGCGCAAATTCGTTATTGATGCACAATGGTTTATTTAGATTGTCCTGCCACTATAAGCGTTAGTCTCACCGTAAATAAAACACTGACTTATGAAATATTTATGAGCATGAGCACTACTTAAGACCGATGGATAATGGCAAAGTTCCACCGTTAAAAAAATAATTTTATGTTTTGGTTACCGTTAGGTTATTCATTGTAACAAAAACACCAAAAAAACAGATCTAATCACAGCAGTCATTTTACCTGAAATAATAACACTGACGAGGATCTGTGACTGAAAAAAGTAAAAAATCACAAAGACATGAAATAATCACTGCGTTATTTGTTAACAATAATACAGCTAAAGCAGCGTATCTCAGTGATATTTATGCTACCAAAATCCAAACAAACATGCGTTTTAATAACAATTTTGGTAGCATGAAATAAGATTATCACATGGACATGTAATCACTATGAACCAACCTCATCAACACGATAGCGACATTTTAGTCATTGGTAGTGGCGCAGCAGGGTTATCGCTCGCACTCCACTTAGCGCATCTTGGTAAAGTCACAATTTTATGCAAAGGGCCACTCAGTGAAGGAGCAACCTATTATGCTCAAGGAGGTATCGCTGCCGTTTTTGATGAATCAGACAGTATTGCATCCCATGTTGAAGATACCTTAATTGCTGGTGCTCACCTTTGTGACCAAGACGTCGTACAATTTATTGCTGAAAACGCCAAGCAGTGTGTGCAATGGCTGATTGATGGTGGAGTACCCTTTGATCGTGAAGACTCAGATTCAGACGATCACCCACGTTATCACCTAACGCTTGAAGGCGGTCATAGTCATCGTCGTATTCTTCACGCTGCTGACGCCACCGGAATGGCAATGCAAACCTCACTTCAAGAACAAGCCCGCAACCACCCTAACATTACTATCCTTGAACGTCATAATGCACTTGATGTTATCACTGAGAAAAAAATAAATCCGCACTCAAAAACCAACCGAGCACTGGGTGCCTATGTATGGAATCGTGACAAAGAATGTGTTGAAACCCTCGCAGCGAAATTTGTCGTCTTAGCCACAGGTGGTGCATCTAAAGTATATCAATATACCTCAAACCCAGATGTTTCATCGGGTGATGGTATTGCTATGGCATGGCGCGCAGGCTGCCGTGTTGCTAACCTTGAGTTTAATCAATTCCACCCCACGTGTTTATTTCACCCTAAAGCACAAACCTTCTTATTAAGTGAAGCTTTACGTGGCGAAGGCGCTTATTTACGTCGCCCTGATGGCAGTCGTTTTATGCTTGATTTTGATGAACGCGCGGAACTGGCGCCACGGGATGTCGTCGCCCGTGCGATCGACTATGAAATGAAGCGTCTCGGTGCCGATTGTATGTACCTAGATATTAGCCATAAGCCTGCCGATTTTGTCAGAAACCACTTTCCAATGATCGCTGAAAAATTACAAGGCTATGGTATTGATATTACGACTGATATGATTCCAATTGTGCCCGCTGCGCACTATACCTGTGGCGGGGTCATGGTTGATAAATCAGGTAAAACCGATATTGACGGTTTATATGCCATTGGAGAAGTGAGCTATACCGGTCTGCATGGAGCTAACCGTATGGCATCAAACTCCCTACTTGAATGTGTCGTTTATGCATGGTCAGCATCACAGAATATAGAACAACAATTTAATGCCATCTTACAACCGCAACAGTTACCTTGTTGGGATGACAGCCAAGTGACCAATTCAGATGAAGAAGTGGTGATCCAACATAACTGGCATGAATTACGATTATTTATGTGGGATTACGTCGGTATTGTACGCTCAACCAAACGTTTAGAACGCGCAATGCACCGAATTGAATTACTAAAACATGAAATCGATGAGTATTACAGCCATTTCCGGGTTTCAAATAACCTGTTGGAATTACGTAATTTACTACAAGTTGCTGAACTGATTGTTCGGTGTGCGATGGCACGTAAAGAGAGTCGCGGGTTGCATTATACGCTTGATTATCCTGAACTTGATGAACAAGCAACAGCAACAATTTTAGTGCCTAACAATCATTAATCGTTAGCAATCAACTGTTTTTATTATTAATACCTGTGATGCTAATTTCAATATTAGCATCATGGTTTATTGTGGCCGGAGTCAGGTTTTAATAGCCCTAAATGGATCATCATTTTTAATTGTCGATACTGAGCTGCGTCACAACCGTCATAGCCAATAATTAACCATTGATTTCTATGGTGTGTAATCGACAACACCACCAGCCAGCGCGTAACCAGTTTAACCGCTATCACCTTTCCAGCTTGATCATACCAACGAATATTACCATCACTATAAAGCCGTAAAGGGCCTTGTTGAGCTAAATAATAGTGATAGCTTCGTTGCCATTCAAACAGCAATGCTTCAGCAAACAAGTAACTAAGTGGTAAAAATACGGGCGGGACAATCAATAAGAATAGCACTGCACTGAAGTAAGATAGACTCAGCGCAGTGTTCAGTCGCGGGGATAAGTTAAGCTTTAGATCAACGTAGCTTGCTGTTGTTATGGGCAACAATTTTATCAACCATCATCGCATGAGCTGCGTTATCACTACGCCCATGCTGCATCATCCATTTAAATAAATCAGGATCATCACATGTTAGTAGAGAAATAAAATCACGTTGCTCTTGTTCTGATAAATCATCAAAACACTCTTCAAAAAATGGCATCACCAACACGTCTAATTCAAGCATACCACGACGACATGCCCATTTTACGCGAGCTTTCTCTTCTGCACCTAACATACATAACCTCTATTGCGTGCCTAATGGCTCACTGATAATCGAATACTGTGCGTATTTCCGTTACAAATAGAGTAACAGCCATGCTCAATAACGACCATGCGCTAGCACAAATAATCCTTCAAGATGAGACCTAGCCCACCATAATCGCCCCCCACAAAAACATCCAATTAACCCATCGTGTAACCATGGTTAATTATTTTGTTCAGTTGGTATAACATAGTGTAATCATTACAGCATTTGTGGATACCATTATGAACACTTGGTCAACTCAATACACCTTTACCCCGTTCGCATTAAGCACAACTGATTCGCTACCTGATTTAGCAATGATCAACCTCAGTGATTGGGGAATGGTGACACTCGTTGGCCCTGACAGTAAGTCCTACTTACAAGGTCAGTTAACTTGTGATGTAGTGTCATTAAGCGCCGATAAATCAACCGTTGCCGGTCACTGTGATGCCAAAGGAAAATTACGCACCATTATGCGCGTTTTCCATTACCAAAATGGTTATGGTTTAGTACAACGTCAAAGTGTAATGACAAGCCAACTACCTGAATTAAAAAAATATGCGGTGTTTTCTAAAACAGAAATAACCCAAAGTTCAGCGATTATTTTAGGGCTTACAGGCACCCAAGCTCAAACCACCATTGATAGTCATTTCAATGGCGATGCCGATGTACGTCATAACGATACTGCCACGGCTATAAAAGTCGATAACGCGCGCTGGTTAATTATCACCACCGCAGAACAAGCTGACAGTGTTATCACCAACTTGGCACCAACAGCAACCTTAACAACCACTGAATTGTGGAATCTCTATGATATTAAGGCGGCACAACCTCGCATTGATAACACCACCGAACTTGAATTCATTCCTCAAGCGGTAAACTTACAAGCGGTTGATGGTATTAGCTTTAAAAAAGGCTGCTATACCGGCCAAGAAACCGTCGCCCGTGCTAAGTATCGTGGTATCAATAAACGCGCGATGTATATAGTGACAGGTGCGGCGACCCAATGCCCACAAGCGGGTGACGCATTAGAACGCAGTGTTGGTGAAAATTGGCGTAAAGGAGGTACGGTTATTTGCGGCTATCACTATGCTGATGATCAAGCAATTGCATTAGTGGTGTTACCTAACGATCTCGACGATGACAGTCAGTTCCGCTTTGCTACTACCCCTGACGCACTTTGGCATAAACTCGACTTACCGTATGATCTTAATGCCGAATAATTTGATTAATACCGCAGTAACGCAGTTACTTGATAACGAAGGGGTTGATTACCGCTTGCTGCCACACACGAAGCCGGCAAAGACCATTGCCGAAGCCGCAGCAGAACGCGGGGTTGATCCGCAGCACATGGTGAAATCGATATTACTCAAAGATATGTCAGGTTTTCATGTACTAGCATGTGTTCCAGGGCCACAATCGGTTGATCCTAAAAAGGTACGGGCGCTATTAGGTTGTCAGCGAATGACTTGTACCGATGCCACTGAAGTAGAAAAAGTCACGGGATTAGTCATCGGCACAGTGGCACCTATAGGGCTAAAGCGTCCATTAGTGATTGTTTTTGATGCCACTATAACCGCTATTGAGCATGTTAATATCAGTAGTGGTGATCGAATGGCTGGCATTGAAATCGCGACTGATGATTTATTGATATTATGTGATCCTATGGTCGCTGATATTTGTCGAGAACAGGCTTAATTAGTGACACCTAGACCAACGGTATGAATGAAAATACCGTTGGTTTACTTACTCGGTAAAGGAATAGGCTATGGCTAACCATCACCACCACGATATTAATTGGCGCGGTGTCGACCTTAATTTATTGATTGCCTTTTCGGCATTAATGGACACCCGCAGTGTAACCAAAGCCGCCAATAAATTAGCCATTGGTCAATCAGCAATGAGCCATAATTTATCGCGTTTACGCAATTTATTAAATGACCCTTTATTTGAGCGTCATGGTCATCAAATGCTGCCCACTCAAACCGCTTTAGAACATGCCACTACTGTCGATATGATTTTGTCATTAGTCACCAATGAACTACTGCGACCAAGTACATTTATTCCTGCTGATTTTTGTGGCACCTTTAAAATAGGTCTAACTGATTATGCTGAGTTGTTATTTGCCCCCGCACTGTATGATGCAATTCATCATCAAGCGCCACAATGCCAACTGAGCTTTTTTAATGTTGATCGCCACAGTTATTACACCGACTTTAATCAACATCGAATAGACGTCGTAATTGGTTCAATGACCGATATGGGTAAAGATATTGAACATCAATATTTATATACCGAAGATCATGTGTGCCTTTATGATCAACGAGCAACGGGGCTTAATGATAACGTCACGCTAGATCAATACAGTCACCATCCACATGCGCTTGTCAGTCCTGATGGTAAACTCACTACCCAAGTTGATACCCAATTACAACGACAAGGATTTGAGCGTCAAGTTGCAGTGGGATCACATAACTTTCTCACTATTCGACACTTATTAAGCGGCCGCGATTTAATTTGTGTGGTATCACGATTAATGGCACAACTGGATATTTTCAACGATCAATTAACCCAGTGTCCCCCGCCCGTTACCATTGCTGATTTTGATATTCGATTATTATGGCTACATCGCAACAGCAACCACCCTCGCAATCAATGGTTACGCCAAATCGTTGCAAAAACAGTAATAACCCAAGTAGAACAACTTCGAACGGGTCAATTAAGCCAATAAATAAAACAGAGCGCGGCAGAGCGGTTTACTCTGCCAATGGCTGTTGTTGCTATACCAATACAATTACTGCGCGCGGCTATTTGGCTCTTGAATTTGATAAAGTTTATGTTCATCGTAAGGTTCATCGCAGTTACACTCTTTATTGACGCCAACATTAGCCAAACCGCCACAACTGCCACTGATGGTTTGACGTTTAACAAACCACCCAATCGCCATTGCTAATATCACCACCAAGAAAATACCTAACGTCAGAAAAAATGTAGTCATCATTTTAATCCTCCAATTTTTCCTAACTGATTAAAACTGGTCGCGAGCATACCGACTTTAGCCACGGCAGGCGCCGATTTTTTAGTGCCACAGCCACAACCACATGCACCTTTTTCACGTTTACAAGCACGACCTTGATCGGCAGTCACTAATGCTTCTTTGCTAATACCACCCGCTAAAAAAGTCGCTAATGATGTTCTCGGCGGTACCCGACTAACACTAAATCCAGCTTGCAACAAACGTGCTAAAGATCGAGTACCAATATTACCCAGAACAATTTCATTGACGTTCAGTGCCGCAAGCTGACGCTGGAGTATTTTTTTATGTTTGCATCCCAGCTCTCGACTACCGCTATTTTCAATGCGATCCACCAGCAGACCTTGTTGATCATAAATAGCAAATATTGCCGCTTTACCGAAATGGCCTGCAATCTGATCTCTTGGCGTTAACGCTATCGCTATTAACATATATTATTCCTCTGTGTTTTTAAGGGTGTCGGTTACCAATTCTAATGCCATTCCCATTACTAACGCCTGTGCAACTTTGTGTCGGCCTCGTGCCACAATATTGCCTAATGTTTGTCGAGAAACACCTAACTGTTGAGCTGCTTCAAGTTGCTGTAAACCCAACATATCGACCAATCTTAGCGCCTCTAATTCATCACTGGCTAAAATAAGTCGAGGTAATTGCTTCATCGGAACCCCATTCGGTTTAAAGCAACTATAAGCTGGCCGGCAACGGATCTTTCTTTCAATTTTAGGTCTTGCCATGGTGATGATAACCTCGCTAATGAGGTTTATTATTGGCATATGCCAAAAACCTAGTATTGATCTAGGATCATAAATGATGATCTAAGTGATTTTTTTAATAAAAAACACTAAACAGCTATCAACTTAAAATTTTAAAAATCAGCATAAAATATCGAAACCAACACTAACTTATTATTAACATTACTGATTACAAATCACTCACAATATTTAAACGGCAATCCACTTACCTTCATTTGCCGCTAACATCGTTAAATAGGTAGCGATCATCATTCATTAACCAGCCTTATGTAACAATCAGTGGTAATAAGAAACACCAAAAAATCATTATAATCAGAACATTATTCTAGATATGTTATTTAAACTTATTCAATTCGCCAACAAATGAAATTTATCGTTAAATTTATGCTAATAATGTCACAGAAGTGTCATAAGAATTAGCGTATACTTATTCGCGTTATCGCGTTAATCGCTAGGAAGGTCGGAGTTAAACTGTATTATGCGGATGTTCAAACGCTACTTGCCGAAACTAATTGCCAAGCATGTTAGTCGTATATTTAAAGGAAGAATTTATATTGATGGCCGTGGCGGCTATCATTTTGAGAAAGGAATATTGTTGGTGCCATTAAAAGCACAACAGCATCATTACGATACAGTGAACGAGGTTAACTTAGAAATTAAGCGTCTACGTGAAATTTACTAAGCCAATCCTTTAGAATTAAAGCCTCTCGAATAAAGCCCACTACAGTATGTGGGCTTTAATGTTTTTACGCTATTCATCATCAACAATCGTCGCTAAATAGTCCTCAGCATCCAACAACTCATCCACATCCGCATCTGTATCAATTCGAATTTGAAATAACCACCCATCACCATAGGGATCATTATTGACTAATTCAGGTGCAGCCTCGAGCTCGTCATTAATAGTGATAATCGTGCCCGTACATGGTGCATAAATATCGGATGCTGCTTTTACGGATTCAATAATGGCACATTCTTCTCCACCATCAATAGCCGCCCCACTGTCAGGAAGGTCAATAAATACCATATCACCAAGTAAGGCTTGAGCATGATCACTAATACCAACGGTATAAATTCCATCACCTTCATCACGTAACCATTCATGCGTATGAGTAAATTTTAATTCTAAGGGCACATAGCTCATTCTCACATCCTTTTTAAGCTCACAATTAATAGGTCGTTATCACTCTATTTACTGTAGGTGAAAAAATATCTTTTGCTCAATTTGAGAACAAAAAAAACCGTAACAAAAAATTTATTACGGTTTAATAAATAATCACTCAGTTCAGTGGCTGATTACAGCTTATTTATAGCGCGCTAATTCAGGTAATTCGCCACTTAATCCTAATGCTCGACGCATGAATTCATCTTTAACGCCTGGGGCATTATTAGCAAATAACATTCCTAAATCACGTACCAGTTTTTTCGCTGGATGAGCGCCATCAAACAAGGATTTAAAACCTTGCATCGCGGTGATCATTTTCGCTGCTTCCGCTTTACGCCAGCGTTCGTAATGACGTAAATTAACCTGCTTACCAATGTCTTTTTCCGCTTGCCACAAACCAATGATCTCTTGCGCTAAGGCCGCTGCATCTAATAAGCCTAAGTTAACCCCTTGCCCAGCTAACGGATGAATCGTGTGGGCTGCATCGCCAACTAACGCGACCCGTTCACGTACAAAATCTTGAGCATAACGCATTTTTAGAGGAAAGGTTTGGCGCTCACCTTCCACGCGACACAAACCCAAACGGTGATCAAAAGCTGTCGTTAAATGCTGATTAAACTCTTCATCACTAACATCACACAGCTGCAATGCTTGCTCAGGTGGTAATGACCACACAATCGAACATAAATCTTTTTCAGCTAAAGGTAAAAAGGCCAACGGACCATCAGGACGAAAAATTTGACGGGCGGTTTGTAAATGAGGCTCATCACAACGGATATTAGCCACTAATGCACTATGACCATAATCCCGCTGTGTCAGAGGAATATCCACATGTTGGCGTAACCATGAATTGGCACCATCAGCACCAACCACTAATTTAGCGGTGAGGTTTTTACCAGAGGCTAAAGTCAACCATGCTTCCGTTTCCCCAAAAGCAATATTTTGGCAGCGGTCAGGGGCAATGACGGTCACGTTATGTTGTTTGTTAACCTGTTCTAACAATGCTAATTGCACTACTCGATTTTCAACAATATGACCTAAATCCGGTTGTGATAGTCGCTCAGCGTCAAAATCAATATGGGCAAAACTGTCTTGCTCCCACACTTCCATTTTGCTGTAAGGGCTCATTCGGCGACAGCAAATACCTTCCCACGCCCCCACGCTACGTAAAATGCGTTCACTAGCACGGCTCAATGCCGATACACGAATATCAGGCAAAGCGGCTAATTCAGGATTCGGTAATTGACCTTCAATCACCGCTATACGTAATTCAGTATCGGCTAACGCTGCGGCCAGTGTTAAACCAACCATTCCACCACCGATAATGGCGACATCAACATTTTGCATCATAGCTATCGTTTTACCTGTCCCATGGCACGGCGTAACAGCGGTGCTTGAAGTGTGTTAGAAAGGCTCATGGTCATCAAGCCCAGATTACGTCCAGCAACCAGTGCGGGATTATCATTTGCAAATAAGCTTACCAGCCCGGCGGTCATGGATACCGTCGCTTGACGATCAGGTAAACGGCGTTCACGGTAACGACCTAATACGGTGGGTAAACCAATATCAGCACCACGCTGAACGCCAGCTGCAATTTCTTCCGCCAGAGTCATCACATCACGTAAACCAAGATTAAACCCTTGTCCAGCAATAGGATGAAGCGTTTGAGCCGCATTACCAATCACCGCAGTACGGTGTGAGACTAGCCGCTGTGATTGACGTAAAATCAAAGGGTAGCAATGACGCTCACCAACCACTGTTAGTGCCCCTAAACGCCAGCCAAACACGGCTTGTAATTCTGCTAAAAATTGCGCATCCGATAATGCCATAATGCGCGCTTGTTGCTGCGGTTCAATGCACCACACCAATGAACTCCGTCCTTGAGCCATCGGCAACAATGCCACAGGACCATATTTAGTAAAGCGTTCAAAAGCTTGGCCTTGATGTGGCTTAGCAGTGGTAATGTTAGCAATAACCGCGACTTGCTCAAAATCATGTTCATCACGACCAATATGCAATAAATCACAACAATGTGACGTCGCACCATCAGCAGCAACCACTAATTTAGTACGTAGCCGTTTTCCAGTATTTAAACGCACCAATGCCTCAGCCTGAGTACGCTCAATATGTTCAACTTTAGCAGGACAAAACAGATCAATCTGAGGACGAGTCGCTAACTGGTGGTGAAAAATTTTACCCGCATCAGCTAGCTCAATCACATAACCTAGCGCATCAACCGCCAATTGTTGTGCTGACAACTCAACCATTCCCGCATGACCACGATCCGACACATGAATATGTTCAATTGCCGTCGCAACCTTTGCTAAGGCAGGCCAAAGCTGAATCGCATCTAATAATCGACTTGAACCATGAGACAACGCAATACTGCGTGCATCATAGCCAGGATGCCCATGCTGATCAGCCGCTACCGCTTCAACAACCGCGATATGTAATTGATGCTGCGTTAATTCATCCAGTGCAATTGCTAGACATGCACCCACCATTGCGCCACCCGCAATAACCACATCATATTGCTTCACATTTTGTCCCTTTCGCCATCGAAATAATTAGTGAAGAGTTGGCATTTCGTCAGCATTATCATCATTGACAAGGCGTTGACCTAATTCAGAATGACAACTCAAGACACACATACGTACATGTTCAAGCACTTGTTCAAATAAAGCCGCTTGATCTTCAAGATCTTCGTCTTCATCAATGCCAAGTTGTGAGATCTCTTGTAAATCAGCCAGTGCTTCAGTTATTTCCTCAGATAATTGATTTTTTTGCAAATCCATTAGTCCTAAACCAGAAATAAAACTGTTTACCCACTCAGTTAATGCTTCAGCGCGAGTGGCTAACGGCTCGTCATCATCAGGCATCAATAATGAAAATTCAAATCCACCACCAATCAACTCATCAGCCGTCGTTGTAAATAGCGTCCGTACCATCATTTTGGCGCCGTCTGTCATCGGCTGACCTTCATTGGCGTAATCACAAACAGGACCGACCCAACTTTCATCATCAACAGCTAAACCACCACAAATCATTCCACTGAGTAAACCATGTAATTCAGCAGGCATAGCAGCCAAGCCTTGTTGTTTTAATTCAGCTTCAACAGCTTGGTATGTTGGTAGGGTTATTTCACTCATGGTTTATCACCTTTTTAATTGGCGCGATTTAAAATTAATAGTTTTGTGACCATTACTGAATGAATAGAGATGTCAGTAATTAACGTTACACTTTTGAAATTGTACCAAACAATAATCACACACATGGCTTAGTTAGTATAATAAATAGCGATGAGCGAATGCTGGCACTGTGTTATGCTAACACTTAAGCCTAGTTCGGCAAATGATAACACTGGCGAGAACGTTCAATCCTTAATCAACTCTATGATGAGTGTGATTAATATCTGTTTAGTCAGATGCTATTGAACTGAAACCGAGACATAGCCGCTTGCATCTTAGGTAGGGTTTTTCTATATTGACTCTAGTCGCAAGCGGAATGAATACCCATTCTGGCACGGAGCAAATCGAAGGTTTATGAGTACTCAGGCTGTAGAAATTCAAGTATTGGGCAGAAAGTTAAAAGTGAATTGCCCAATAGGTCAAGAAGATGCATTACGTGCCGCGGCGGCAGATTTTGACCAGCGCTTGAAAGATATGTCTGCGCGTAGTAGTGTATCCGTAGAACAATTATTGATCTTTACTGGTCTCAACATCAGTAACGAGTTGCATTTAGAGCGACAAGAACATAATCGCAATGCTGAATTAATATCCAATAAAATCAATTCACTAGAAGAAAATCTGGATAAAGTATTGCAATATCAGCCAAAGCGTTGATAATGAATTGACCCTGGGGTGTACGTCAGTGAATGAACGTCCCCGAGCCGATAAGCAAATACCCAGGATTGGCTTTTTTATTAACTATTGAGCATGCTCAGCCCGACTGAGAAGCCTACGGTTAATGTTGCTAATCCACCTTGAACATCTGGTTCAAGGGCCTTATTTCGCAACGGCACCTTGGGGACATCCCTTTCGTGTATTTCACTTTATTTGTTAGTATTCTCACTCTACAATCTTTAGACACTCACCGTTCATGGATTGGATACTCAAGTGATAACGCCCCCCATTTCCAACTCACAACCATTACGCCAACAACTACGACAACACATTCGTCACGCTAGGCGTCAGTTATCTTCTCTACAACAACAACATGCTGCTCAACAATTATCCCAACGTTTACAAACCTTATCTTTAATTCAACACAGCCAACATATTGCACTTTATCTCGCGACAGATGGTGAAATAGATCCGCAGCCGTTTATTGATTGGTTATGGCAACAAGGAAAATCCGTTTACTTGCCAGTATTGCACCCTTTTAGCAAAGGGCATTTACTGTTTTTGCATTATGACGCAACCACGCCAATGACCACCAATCGTTACCATATTCGTGAGCCTAAATTAGATTTACGTCGAGTTAAACCTATTGCTGAGCTTGATATTATTTGTACCCCATTGGTCGCCTTTGATAGCACAGGTCAACGACTTGGTATGGGGGGGGGATATTATGATAGAACCCTAAGCCAGTGGCACCACTATCGCCAAGGGCCTTATCCAATTGGGATTGGTCATGATTGCCAATATATACCGCAATTACCTAACGAAGAATGGGATGTGCCATTGCCCTTAATTATTACCCCTAACCATCAATTCAGCGAGTGATCACACCCTTAACGCAAACGTTTGGCTTTTGGATAAAAAAAACTGAATGTAATTGTATGTTATTCATAAAGTTATATTTTTAGTTTTAAGTTTGCAGCCATTAACCATAGAATCCAACTGACGAAATCACTTCGGTTAGCTATAATCACCTTTCGCATAATTGAGGTCATTACGAGGAGAACGGCATGACACAAGATGAAATGAAAAAAGCAGCGGGTTGGGCAGCACTTGAGTACGTAACGAAAAACAGTATTGTTGGTGTAGGTACTGGTTCAACCGTTAATCACTTCATCGATGCCTTGGCAACTCGTAAAGAAGAGATCAAAGGGGCGGTTTCAAGCTCTGTTGCTTCAACTGAGCGCCTAGAGCAAATTGGCATTAAAGTCTTTGATGCTAACGATGTTGCTAGTCTTGATATTTATGTTGATGGCGCAGATGAAATCAATGCTGAATTTGACATGATCAAAGGTGGCGGCGCCGCATTAACTCGTGAAAAAATTGTCGCGGCTATCGCAGAAAAATTCATTTGTATTGTTGATAACACCAAACAAGTTGATGTCTTAGGTCAGTTCCCATTACCAGTAGAAGTCATTCCAATGGCACGATCTTTCATTGGTCGTGAACTGGTAAAACTTGGGGGTGACCCAGTCTACCGTGAAGGTGTGATCACTGATAACGGCAATATCATTCTTGATGTTTACAACATGGCAATTACCGATCCTAAAGCAATGGAAGACAGCATCAACGCCCTACCCGGTGTCGTGACTGTAGGCCTTTTTGCTCATCGTGGCGCTGATGTATTAATTGTTGGCTCACCGGAAGGTACTAAAATCATCCAAAAATAATGATTAGTTCGTTATTTGATTACAAAACGGCAGCTATTGATCGTTCGCGAATCATTAGCTGCCGTTTTTTATTGGCTTTTTTGTAAAATTCTTACCCATAGTGGTTAATTTTTGATACTTTATTAAACAGACACCATCAAACATTTAACTATTTAGCTACTGAAAGGCAATATTTACCACAGTCAAACTAAGGCAAGATTGTCATTCTCAGTCGCCACGTTTTTAAGGATAAGAACTTATGGCAACCGTATCACTCAATAAAGAAAAGATAAAAATTCTACTCCTTGAAGGTCTCCATCCTTCAACAGTAGAAGTATTGCAGCAAGCAGGTTATAGCAATATTGATTACCACAAAGGCTCTCTTGAAGGTGAACAACTATTAGAAGCAATCAAAGATGTCCACTTCATCGGTATTCGCTCTCGTACCCAATTAACACCGGAAGTCTTTGCTGCAGCGAAAAAGCTAACCGCTGTCGGTTGTTTCTGTATTGGTACCAATCAAGTTGATCTCAATGAAGCAATGATACGCGGTATCCCTGTTTTTAATGCCCCTTTTTCAAATACTCGCAGTGTTGCTGAACTGGTTCTTGGTGAAATTTTATTACTATTACGTGGTATTCCTGAAAAAAATGCCAAAGCTCATCGTGGTGAATGGTTTAAATCAGCTGATAATGCATTTGAAGCACGAGGCAAAACCCTTGGCATCATTGGCTATGGTCACATTGGAACTCAATTAGGTATTCTTGCGGAAAACTTAGGCATGAGAGTCTGCTTCTACGACATTGAAACCAAACTTTCACTCGGCAATGCGACTCAAGTTAGTTCATTATCTGAATTACTCAATAAATCAGATGTAGTGAGCTTACATGTTCCAGAAACAAAAGGAACAGCAAACCTCATGGGTGTTGAAGAATTCGCACGTATGAAACCCGGTTCTATTTTTATCAATGCCGCTCGTGGCACCGTGGTCGATATAGATGCTCTCTGTAGCGCTTTAGAAAGCAAACACATTGCAGGTGCAGCCATTGATGTATTCCCTGTTGAGCCGCAAACCAATAACAATCCATTTGAATCCCCTCTGATGCAATTTGATAACGTGCTTTTAACTCCACATATTGGTGGTTCTACTCATGAAGCTCAAGAGAATATCGGTATTGAAGTTGCAGGGAAACTGGTGAAATACTCCGATAATGGCTCAACATTATCAGCGGTTGGCTTTCCTGAAGTATCATTGCCAGAACATCACAGTGGTTGTTCTCGCCTTCTTCATATTCACCACAACCGCCCAGGAGTATTAAATCAAATCACCACTATTTTTGCGTCAGAAGGCATAAACATCGCCGCCCAGTTCTTACAAACAGGTGCAGAAGTTGGCTATGTCGTGATTGATGTTGAAACGGAGCGTTCAAAAGAAGCATTACAGCAACTAAAATCAATTGAAGGCACGATTCGTGCCCGTATTTTGCACTAGAATCATAATCATTTAAAAATGACAAAGGAGAGCATGGCGCTCTCCTTTTTTATTTATAGCTAGTTTATTTTTATGACCCGCTTATTTTTCAGCTAACTTAAAGATCACATTAACACTGTCTTTAATTACGATACTGTTATCAGTATAGCTTTGATCAACAGATCCTTTACTCATGCTGCTATACATCACCGCATCATTACTGCGGCGGTACGGCATTGATTGATTATTCGTATTATAATCAATCTGCCAGACGCCATCGATTTTATTACCAAAACCTTGTGCTAATGAAGCCGCTACTTGCTTAGCGTTCTCAATTGCTTTTTGACGTGCTTGTTGTTGGTATTTTTCAGTATTTGATATTTTCAAATCAATATTGTTTATTTGATTAATCCCATCACCTAACGCGTCATCTAAATACGTATTTAGCTTCGTTAGTTGATGCACCGTCACCTCAATATTACGACTCGCTTTAAAGCCGGCTAGTTCCGGTTTTTGATCTTTTGGATAAGCGTATCGCGCTGACAATGATATGTTGGCGCTATTAATGTCTTTTTTATTCACACCTGCTGCTTGTAAACGCTCAATAAACTTAGTGACAGCTTGATCGACGGCTAACTTAGCATCAACCGCTGTTTTCTTAGTTTCAACCACATTGACAGAAAAAACCGCCATATCCGGTTTAACCGTCACTTCGCCACGGCCCGTTGTTTCTAAATGAGGAAATGGAATATCTGCCGCCATTGCAGCAGTTGAAACAAACGCACTAGCGCCAAGTACTATCGCTAACAATTGTTTTTTCATTATTCATCCTTTTATTGATCGCACAACAGGGGTATTTATTGATACCAACATTAATAAATATATTGCTGTTTATCTGTAAAATAAGAAGGCTATGCTAACAAAGCCTCTTTATAATGAACACTGTTTTTTAGTTGCGATTCAGAAATCATTCAGTAATGGTACCGTTTTAACATCATCATTAATGCGACGATTAGCGTTAATTAGAATAAAAAAAAGAAGCCCGCAGGCTTCTTTTTTTAGTGTCATATAATTAAAGTTTGAGCGAATTAAGCGCCAACTTTATTTACATGCACATCCATTTGTGGGAATGGGATTTCGATACCTTCTTTATCAAGCTCTTCTTTAATCGCTTGGTTTAGATCGAAATATACAGCCCAGTAATCAGGCGTATTAACCCATGGACGTACCACAAAGTTAACAGAAGAATCAGCAAGTGCAACCACACCAATAGTTGGTTCAGGATCTTTAAGCACGCGGGTATCAGACGTTACAACACGACGTAATACTTCTTTTGTTTTTTGTAAATCAGCATTGTAAGAAACACCAATAACTAAATCGATACGACGGGTATCATTACGAGAATAGTTAGTAATTGGATTACCAATAATATGAGCGTTTGGCACGATAACTGTTTTGTTATCAGGCGTACGTAATTCAGTAGAGAAGATCTGAATCGATTCAACAGCACCAGCAACACCTGCAACTTCAACGTAGTCGCCAGATTTGAATGGGCGGAAACCAACAATCAACACACCTGCTGCAAAGTTTGATAATGACCCTTGAAGTGCAAGACCAATAGCAAGACCTGCGGCACCAATAACCGCAACCACTGATGCAGTTTGAACACCAATACGACTTAATGCTGCAATTAAAACAATAACGAATAGCACATAACGTACTAAGCCATGGATAAACTCAACAACTGCATTGTCCATGTCTTTTTTGCGTAAAATTTTCGCAATTGAACCCGCAATGAGTTTAACAATGATATTACCAATAAATAAAATCAGTAATGCTGAAACAATGTTCACCGCATATTGAACTAATAGATCTTGGTTTTTAGAAATCCAATTGCTTGCATGCATAACACCATTAGTCAGTGAATTATCGGATATATTTTCAACAACCTTGTCAGTAACGCTCTCTGTCATGAAGGTATCTCTCTCAAAGTATAACAATAGTAAAATGTTGCTAATGCGTAAATCATACCGTAACTAGTAAAAAAATAACACCTTTGCAACAAATGTGATATTAGACAATAATCGCTAACAACAATGCTGTGATTAGTATAATTATCAGCATTGAGTATTCTAACATCAAAGAAACGGTGCATTATTAATCCTTTATTAGCCAAATGGCTAGTAAAAAAAATCGAACAATCATAAAAAAATATAAATTATCAACGTATAACGAATAATGCTAACCACTTATTAGATACAAAAAAAGCCCACCGAAGTGGGCTTTTTCACATTTTATCTTGTAACGAAATCGATATTATAGAACGTCGATTGCGTTTAGGTCAGAGAATGCTTTCTCTAGACGCTCAACCATTGATACTTGACCTGCACGTAACCATACGCGTGGATCGTAGTATTTTTTGTTTGGCGCTGACTCACCCGTTGGGTTGCCGATTTGACCTTGTAGGTAATCGTGGTTAGCAGCTTCGTAACGACGGATACCATCCCATGCAGCCCACTGTGTATCAGTATCGATGTTCATTTTAACAACACCGTAACCGATTGACTCTTGGATTTCAGCTTCAGAAGAACCTGAACCACCGTGGAATACGAAGTTTAGAGTGTTAGTCGGTAGACCAAACTTCTCTGAAACGTATGTTTGAGAATCACGTAGGATAGTTGGAGTAAGTACAACATTACCAGCTTGGTAAACACCGTGTACGTTACCGAAAGATGCAGCGATAGTGAAACGTGGGCTAACTACGTTTAGTTTCTCGTATGCGTATGCAACGTCTTCTGGAGAAGTGTATAGGTCTGATGCGTCCATGTGAGAGTTATCAACGCCGTCTTCTTCGCCACCAGTACAACCTAATTCGATTTCTAGTGTCATGTTCATCTTAGCCATACGCGCAAGGTATTTAGCTGAGATTTCGATGTTCTCTTCTAGAGACTCTTCAGAAAGGTCTAGCATGTGAGAAGAGAATAGAGGCTTACCAGTTTGTGCGAAGAACTCTTCACCCGCGTCTAGTAGACCGTCGATCCAAGGAAGAAGTTTCTTAGCTGCGTGGTCAGTGTGAAGAATTACAGGAACGCCGTAAGACTCAGCAACTGCGTGAACGTATTTAGCACCAGCGATAGCACCAAGAATTTGAGGGCCTTGACCTTCAAGTTTAAGGCCTTTACCGCCGAAGAATGCAGCACCGCCGTTAGAGAACTGAACGATAACTGGCGCTTTAACTTTAGCAGCAGCTTCAAGAACAGCGTTTACTGAATCAGTACCGATACAGTTAACAGCAGGTAGAGCAAAATTGTTTTCTTTTGCTACAGCAAATACTTTCTGTACGTCGTCGCCAGAAATAACACCAGGTTTTACAAAATCGAAGATCTTAGACATAACAATAGTCCTATATTTTACTTTGTTGTCTGTGGAAAAATTCTTGTGCAAACGTTTGCGATAAGCTTCTATTTTACTGAAACATAACGTCTATCACAAACATTTAAACGCGGAAACTGACACTATTATTACAAATATACCCAGTTTCCACGCCAAATAAATTATGCTTTAGCGCGTGCTTCTAGCATTTCAACAGCAGGCAATTTTTTGCCTTCAACGAACTCAAGGAACGCACCGCCACCAGTAGAGATGTAAGATACTTTATCTTTGATGCCGTACTTGTCGATAGCCGCTAGAGTATCACCACCGCCAGCTACAGAGAAACCTGCAGATTGTGCGATTGCGTTAGCAACAACTTCAGTACCTTTACCGAATTGCTCAATTTCAAATACGCCAACTGGACCATTCCAAAGAATAGTTTTTGCGTTCATGATGATGTCAGCAAGTGCTTGAGCTGAATCAGGACCAAGGTCAAGAACCATATCGTCAGCAGCGATTTCAGTTGATGGTTTGATAGTTGCAACAGCTGAGTCAGAGAACTCTTTCGCACATACAACATCAGTTGCTACTGGAATGTCAGTGTGTGCCATTAGCTCTTTAGCAGTAGGGATAAGGTCTGCTTCGTAAAGTGACTTACCTACATCGTTGCCTTCAGCTGCGATGAATGTGTTAGCAATACCACCACCAACAACGATTTGGTCAGCAATCTTAGATAGTGACTCAAGAACAGTTAGTTTAGTAGATACTTTAGAACCACCAACGATAGCAACCATTGGACGTGCTGGGTTATCCATTGCTTTACCTAGCGCTTCTAGTTCGCCAGCAAGTAATGGACCTGCACATGCTACAGGTGCAAACATACCTACGCCGTAAGTAGATGCTTGTGCACGGTGAGCCGTACCAAATGCATCCATTACGAATACGTCACAAAGTGCAGCGTATTTTTTAGATAGTTCGTCTTCGTTCTTCTTCTCGCCCTTGTTGAAACGTACGTTCTCAAGAACAACAAGCTCGCCTGCGTTTAGCTCAAGACCATCAAGGTAATCTTTTGCTAATTTAACGTCACAATCTAGTGCATCGTTTAAGTAGTTAACTACAGGCTGTAGAGAGAATTCTTCTGCGTATTCGCCTTCCGTTGGACGACCTAGGTGAGAAGTAACCATTACTTTAGCGCCCGCTTCTAGGCAACGCTGAATAGTAGGTAGAGATGCAAGGATACGTGCATCTGAAGTTACTTTACCGTCTTTTACTGGCACGTTTAGGTCAGCACGAATAAATACACGCTTACCAGCTAGATCCAGATCAGTCATCTTGATTACAGACATGTTTTGCCCTCTCAACATTATTTAAAATAAAAGTTCATAAATTTCATGGCCCGGCGTCACTGCCAAACCCAATAATTCTTACTACTTATTTTGTCGGCGTAGCAACAGAATGATCTGTTGCAGCCATTGCTAACGCAGTATCTAACATACGATTTGCAAACCCCCATTCATTATCACACCACACCAACATTTTGATTAAATGCTGCCCACTCACGCGGGTTTGGGTGCCATCAACAATCGCGCTATGGGGATCGTGATTGAAGTCAATCGACACCAAGGGTGCTTCGGTATAAGTCACTATACCCTTTAATGTACAACGAGACGCATTCAATAATGCTTGATTTACGTCATTAACTTTCACGTTTGTTGTAACAGTAACCGTTAAATCCATGGCGGTGACATTTATTGTGGGCACCCTCACAGAAATAGCTTCAAATTTGTCAGAAAACTTCGGAAAAATACGACCGATACCTAAATGTAATTTGGTATCTACTGGAATAATGGATTGGCTAGCAGCACGCGTTCGGCGTAAATCAGGATGATAAGCATCAATAACTTGCTGATCATTCATTGCAGAGTGAATTGAGGTTATAGCACCCGTTTCAATACCGAAACAATCATCCAACACTTGAATGATGGGCACGATGCAATTCGTCGTACAAGAGCCATTAGAAACAATCGTGTGTTGCTGGGTTAACTGTTGATGGTTAACGCCATATATCACAGTAAAGTCAATATCGTTGGCAGCAGGATGGGAAAATAACACTTTGTTAGCACCAGCATCAATGTGGGCTAAACCATCAGCACGAGAACCAAACTTACCGGTACAATCAAGAACAATATCGACGTCCAAATCGTGCCAAGGTAACAATTTAAGTTCCGGTTGATGAAGCAGGCGAATTTGATCGCGGTGACCATTTTCATGGGCAATAAAAAGATGCTCCTGATCATGACTGACAGGCTTACCGAATCGTCCATGGCTTGAATCATACTGAAGCAGGTGAGCCATTGCTTCCGGCTCTGCTAATTCATTGATTGCCACGACGTTAATCTGGTGATGTTTACCACTCTCGTACAGTGCACGTAATACACTGCGACCGATGCGGCCGAATCCATTTATTGCGACTTTTAGTGTCATATCCGTGCTACAAAAAAACCAAGCGGCGTTAGTGTATACCAACCAAGTTTGAGAATCACCATAATTGTGACAACTCTCACTGCGTTTAATTAAATATGTTCATAATCAAACATATAATCACATAAATAACCTTAATAAAAAGATAAAATATGAATAATTAACCACCAAAATCTATTATTCATGTAAAAGATTTATCATCAAAATTGGCTTATTTAGGGTGTTTTCTACCAATAACCGCCACCAAACAAAATAAAAATAGCGACAGATTTATCAGATAAATAATGACAAGTGCTATAGGATAAAACGATATATAAATATCGCTATATCTTTGCAGTATCCCCTCTATCAATGTACAGCCATGTATACGGCTTATTTATTTTAAAATAACATTAGGCATATCTATTTATAGCGGCTATTTTCGTAACACGATAAAGCAAAACCTCGTTCTATTGATTACGACTAACAAAGCAATCAATACAGTTAAGATTGCAAAAATCCACTGAGCCATTCAATGGGATCACACATACTCCTTTACAACCCTGCATTTTAAATAAATAATCGTCACGCGCTGTTGCTCTGCGTTATTAATGAAACATCAAGTAAAAGTAAAACCCTTAGAATATCTTCGTCAATGTTGTCATCCTCTGTGTTTCCCTTAGCTTCATCGTCGCATTTAATAGTTACGCTTATCAGCACTCACATTTTTTATCTTTTGAATATTAAGGGTTACACATGTCGCATAAAGCAACAGGTTTAGTGAAGTGGTTTAGCGAAGAAAAAGGCTTTGGCTTTCTAACTCAAGACACAGGCAATGCTGACGTGTTTGTTCACAGCAGCGGCATTGCTGATAAAACATTAACCAAACTACCAGAAGGCAAAAAAGTGTCTTTTGATGTCGAGCAAGGTCAAAAAGGCCTACAAGCAATCAATGTTATCGTTTTATAACGGCGAAGAAACATAACTAATGACGATCAATAAGACCACGGTTATGTCCTGTGGTCTTTTTTTTATCTTTTACTATCGATAACACAAATTAGACATTATCTTCAAAGCCCTCTCAGTCTTGTTCAAAACATCAATCAGAGAAAGCTTACAAAAATGTAAACTACAGGCAAGGTCGGTGTATAGATCGTTAGTTATTATTCTCACATCAAAACACAACAGAGAATTTTACAATGTCTAATAAACGCTTTGCTATGCTACTTGTTCCTGCGGTACTGTTATCAACATCAGTATTTGCGACAACACCACCAACATCAGCAACAGTGCAACCAATCAATGCCGTAGCAACTCAACAACAAGGCTTTAGTGGCCCAAGTGTTGGTCTAAAAACAGTAAAAGCTGTTCTTGATGCCGGCATGTTCAGTGATGATACCCCTGTCACATTAACCGGACACATTACAAATTCATTAGGTGATGAACATTATCAATTTACCGATGGTACGGGTTCAATTACGATCGATATTGATCATGATAAATGGTTTGGTGCGCAAGTAACCCCACAAACAAAGATCACTATTCAAGGTGAAATTGATCAAGAATTTAATCATACCGCGATTGATGTGAACCATGTCCGTGTTGTGGGATAATTCCTTTATCACCATCATTAGGCTGCGAGTGCATCAATCACTCGCCGTCTTATCATCTATAGCGTATTAATCTTGCCGACATAACGATAAACTTTATTGTCACACTGTTTACCAACGTCTAATTAAATGCAGGTCATATCACCTCGCATAAAAAATACGCGTTTACACTCTAATAACGTAATAAGTTGTTAGATGCTAAAAAACACCAATATTTACGCCTTTTTAGCACATCAACGAGTTATTCAAATTTTCATCAATAGATTTTATCTGATTGTAAGGCTGCCATTATGCAAATACTGCTTGTCGAAGACGATATTAGTTTAAGCCATTATATTGAAAAAGGGCTCACAGAAGCGGGACATCATGTGCAGTGTATTGATAATGGTCGGTTTGCCCTTTCTATATGTATGTCAGAACAGTTTGATATCGCCATTGTTGATCGGATGTTGCCAGGATTAGATGGGTTATCATTTGTAAAAGCACTTCGCGCATCCAAAATTTCAATGCCGGTTATCTTTCTTACCTCATTAGGTGGTATTGATGATCGCGTTGATGGCTTAGAAGCAGGCGGAGATGACTACTTAACCAAGCCCTTTGCTTTTTCAGAATTACTAGCGCGTATATCAGCCTTATCTCGTCGCTCATCAACACTCTCTGAAGCCAAACCCAGTGAATTAGTTTATGGCGATCTCACCCTTAATTTATTTGATCATACCGCAATCCGCCAAGGACAAGTCTTAACTCTGCAACCAAAAGAGTTTCGTATTCTTGAACTCTTTCTGCGTCATCCAGGACGCGTCATTACTCGAACCATGTTATTAGAGCACGTTTGGGATATCTATTTTGATCCCCAAACCAGTGTGGTGGAAACTCACATTAGCCGTTTACGTAATAAGCTTGAAAAACCGTTTGGTGATCAGCTTATTCATACCGTTCGAGGGGCTGGCTACAAGTTAGAACACAAACTTGGGAAAAACGCCTAATGCATCCTTTTATCACGCAACTTCAACAACGATTGCCGACCCCTGTATGGTTACGCAGTTCTGCTATGCAGCAAGGGCTAATGTTTATCATGGTGTCAGTGGTGAGTTTAATTTTGATGTCGAGCCTCACTATTGCGTATGTTGACTATCATCTTGATGAAGTAAATAACAACATTGAACATAACGTTGAAGCCTTTATGCTTGGCACCACCACCGAGATCAACAAAGAGCCCATTGATGAAGATGATGTTATCGACGTTTTGGCAACGGGTTTTATCCTATCCGGTATTCTAGTTGTACTTTGCAGCTCAGCTATCGTGATTTATATGACGCGACGCAACCAAGCAAAAATTGATCGCATTGAAACGGTATTACGCGCCGCCGCTGATGGTGAGTTATCAGCCAGAACCATGATGTCGAGCCAAACAAATGATCTCACTCGTATCGGCTCAACCGTTGACGAAATGTTGTCACGCTTGCAAAGTGTAGTAGCTGCAATGAGCGATATATCCTCCAATATTGCTCATGAATTAAAAACCCCGATTACGCGCTTACAATATAATTTACAAACCCTAAGTGAGATGGCTGACGCACACGGTGATAAGCTTGATGATGATTTTTCAGAACAACTACAACTGTCACTCAAAGAATCAAACCGGTTAGCAAATATCTTTGATGCTTTACTGCGTATATCTCAAATTGAATCAGGTAATAGACGGCAACGTTTTGAAACCATAAATGTGGTTGACCTCGTCCACACCATTGCTGAAATTTATACCGATGTTGCTGAAGATGCGAGCATGACCTTGACCCTTAATACTCAAAAAGAGCCTATTTTCATTCAAGGCGATAAAGAGTTACTGATTCAACAATTTGCTAATTTGGTCGAAAATTCACTGCGCTATTGCCCACAAGCAAGTCAGTTAACACTCTCGTGCCACACAGAGCAAGATAATGTGGTGATCACCATGGCAGACAATGGCCCAGGGATTGATGACCAAGAAAAACAGCGCGTATTTGAGCGTCTTTATCGAATAAACAAATCCCGCAATGATGGCGGCTTAGGTATCGGATTAACCTTAGTTAAAGCGGTGACAGATTTACACCAAGGCGAAATCAAACTTTATGATTGTCATCCCGGACTTGGGGTCGAGATTCGTTATCACTGTTAGTCACTTTTGCTATCGCATAGAAATATGAGATGACAGCACCAAATGAATAAAAATACCGCCTTGAGGCGGTATTTAACAGTATGTCTATTTATGCGTACTAACAAAAATACTTAGATTATATTAAATTCACTTTTCCATTGCGTTCCATCTAAAGCTTCTAATAGCTCTAAGCAAATGTTATTTACTCGCTTTTCTCCAAGTTCATACCCATGTAGTCTATCGAGTCCATTCTCTGTACAATATCGTTGAATTATCGCGCTACCATAGATTCAATGTTACCAACGGATATTACAGCACCTTGATAATAAAGAGGTGAATCTTCATTAAATATATGTTTTCCTGTGTTCCCTGACTCGTCAGCATATATAAAGGTGTCCTCATTAACTTTACTCATAACAATCCTTATATGACCAAACATCGTATCCTTATAAACAGCTAATCTTCTCTTTCCTTATTGGAGCTTGTTTAGGAGGAGGGGGCGGCGGTGCTGTTTTTACTTTCTTTTCATTTGACATTAACTACATCCTTTGAGGTGATATTTTTGGCGGAGGCGGCGGCGGCGGCAATTGAATCCTCCGGTTGGGAGTCTTTGGTTTTGATGGTGATGGATTGGGGTTCGGCACAGGTTTCTTTGCCATTACTTAATTCTCCTATATTTAAATTAAAAAACGATCCTACGCATAGGATTCCAAGTACGAGAAAAAAAGGACCAATAAAGTGTAGCGCTTGATTTAAGCATCTTAATTTTGAGTCAGTAAATCCGACCTTTTCTGGACAATTATGAGAATCAGAACGCAAAGATTCAATAATTTGAACTCTGTTACTCATTACAGAATCACACATTTTTCGGTTCGATAAATATATAAATCCTGACATTAACAAACTAGCTAATACCAAAGTAACCGATAGTCCAAAAAACAACCAACTAGCCTTTAGCCATTCAATACCCGATATTACTCCTGACTTTAACACTGATTGACTAAATGCAAATGTAAGCCCTAAAGCGGCACTAGATATAGTTAGCACCGCTTTATCTAGTCCTTCAGATACTTTCATTTCACCATCAATTAAAAAATCTCTGTATTCTTTGTAATGTTCATAATCTTCAAAACAGCCACATTCACAATCACATTCACCACACCGACTACAAGTAACCATATGTTCTCCCGTCCCATAAAAAAACCATCCAAAGCCAGCATATAGAATGCCGCATCGTATAATGAGTCAAACAAGCAATACTCTATCTATTTAACATATACAATCTTATGTGATCCGATATGCGGTAGCGTCCAGAAAAAAAACGCCTTAATAGGTTTTTTTACAAATTAATAACGACGATAAACGACCTTTATCCAACAATAAAACGATCTCGTGATACCATACAAACCTTCATTTTTTCTAACTCTTCAATCAAAATATTGAGTTGTTCAATTGAAGTTGCAATCGGCTGGCCACTTGCCTCAACTCGTAACACTTCATGATGATCAACCCTAAACATTTCACCATCTATAATATTTCTATATTCATCATCTGATAAAGCTGACATTGATGGTATATCCATAGTTCTTATTTTTGCATCTAATTCAATATAAAATGGTTTCTTTGACATTACCAAATACTCCTAATTATCTCGTTATATTAAATTTTAAAGTAGCAAAAATTAACATCTAAAACTGATAATAGAACCACAATTAATTCATGAAAAACGGCTGTATTTAACAGTATCCATCTAACATGCACTACGGGATCACCGTTCATACAAAAACACTCCCAAAGTCAGCATTTTAAACGGTTTTGTTAAGCTAAATGAGGCTAAAACTAACGTTATTATATTGTTATTAGTGTTACTTAATTCCAAAATTTTCATTTGAACGCTATTGGGTAGTCACTTATACAAAAATCAGCTTTTCTACTCAGCTAACATTATCACCACGGGCCGCATTTGAATATCTACCTAACCAGCAACTCAATAATATTCAGATGTAAAAAAGGCCGCCTGAGCGACCTTTCTACAATTCATATCATCAAAGATGACTTACCATGCTAAACCACATGCGCTCGCTTTTGCTTTAGCAAGGCTGTAATACTTACGTTTAACAAGGTAGTTACCGTCGTTTTTAAGCCCTTCAACACGTAGCCACTTATTTTTGCCAAAACGTGCTTTTACCGGAACACCAACGGCGAAACGCTTACCCGATTGATATTTTGCAACATAAAAACTATCTCTAACTTTAAAGATATAACCATTCTTACCACAAATTCGAGCACTCTCGACACGGCCTTTTTTAGTCTCGCCCCAAGAACCCCAATTATTTGCTTGCGCAGGAATCGAAGCAAATGCCATTGCACCTAACAATAATCCTAAAATAGCTTTTTTCATCACAACACTCAAAAAAGTAAACTTATGAGTTTATTTTAGGCATTGTAAAAATAAAGAAAAGATAAATAATGTAACAAAACTAAAAATTGACAAACGTCAGCGAAATACATCGCTAATGGAATGCGACAATATCAACATATAACTACAAGGAATGACTTGGGCGTTATTTATTTTTTTGCTGAAAATGTACTTTGGGTCTAAACGTAAAAAAGGCTTTGAACAATAAGTTCAAAGCCTTCTTAGAAATATGTCAAGGGTTAAGGAAAAACCTTAACGCTAACTTTACTTAGTCATGTTGCCACTTTTGTACATAGGAGCGAATACAGGCGTGTAAAGTGCAATAATTTTATTAACGATACCAGTCATTTCTTTTTCCTCAATAAACTAAGCTTTTTTAATAGAACAACCATAGCCTAACCATTGACTCTATAAGGCTTGCGGTCGTGTTTCAATGAAGCTAATTATAGGTATTTCGTTAGACTTTAAAAGTGATAAAAACAGCCATTTCGAATTAGTTTTACTAATGCAAAATACTATTATCTTTCCACTCAATTTGTAATGTTTAACAGGAATTATCGGCATAAAAAAAGACCGCAATTAACGGTCTTTAAAAATGGTGGTTAATAGGGAAAACTTACCCTAGTAACGCATTGGCATTATTAACAATGTTTTCAACAGTAAAGCCGAACATGTTAAATAACTCATCAGCTGGTGCTGACTCACCAAAGGTTGTCATGCCAATGATGCGACCGTTCAAGCCAACATATTTGTACCAGTAATCCGCAATACCCGCTTCAATCGCAATACGTGCGGTGACGTTTGCAGGTAATACAGTTTCACGGTAAGCCGCACTCTGTTTATCAAACAAATCTGTCGCAGGCATTGAAACTAACCGTACTTGGCGACCCGCAGCGGTTAGCTCTGCATATGCTTGCGCTGCAATACCCACTTCAGAACCTGTTGCAATTAAAATAAGCTCAGGTGTAGCAGCACAATCTTTAAGAATGTAACCACCTTTAGTGATATTCGCGACTTGCTCAACGTTACGATCCTGCTGATCAAGGTTTTGACGAGAGAAAATCAACGCTGTTGGACCATCTTTACGTTCAATCGCATATTTCCAAGCCACCGCTGATTCAACCTGATCACAAGGACGCCATGTACTCATGTTCGGGGTTAAACGCAGTGATGCGACTTGCTCTACTGGCTGGTGCGTTGGACCATCTTCACCCAAACCAATCGAATCGTGAGTGTATACCTGAATATTTTGCACCTTCATCAGTGCCGCCATACGCAATGCATTACGTGCGTATTCCATAAACATTAAGAAGGTTGCCCCATAAGGAACAAAACCACCGTGTAATGCAATACCGTTAATAATGGCTGTCATACCAAATTCACGCACACCGTAATGAATGTAGTTACCCGATGCATCTGTCGGTGTCAGTGATTTAGAGCCAGACCACATAGTTAAGTTAGATGGCGCTAAATCGGCAGAACCACCCATAAATTCAGGTAATAACTGACCGTACGCTTCTAGCGCATTTTGTGATGCTTTACGTGATGCGATATTGGCAGGGTTAGCTTGCAGATCCGCAATAATACGTGATGTTTCCGCTTCCCAATTCGTTGGTAAGTCACCGTTCATACGACGGCTAAATTCAGCGGCTAGCTCAGGGTAAGCTGCGCTATAAGCGGCAAACTTTTGATCCCATGCGATTTCTTTAGCGTTACCGGCTTCAATGGCATTCCAATTAGCAGTAATATCGGCAGGAATTTCAAATGGGCCGTGGTTCCAACCTAGGAATTCACGCGCTGCTGCAATTTCTTCAGCACCTAATGGCGCACCATGACAATCATGAGAACCGGCTTTATTTGGCGAGCCAAAACCAATGATGGTTTGACAACAAATAAGGGTTGGTTTAGTGGTTTCTGCTTGTGCTGCAGCAATCGCGGCATTAATCGCATCAGCATCATGGCCATCAACGGTTGAAATAACATGCCAGCCGTAAGCTTCAAAGCGCTTGGCGGTGTCATCGGTAAACCAACCTTCGACTTCACCATCGATTGAAATACCATTGTCATCCCAAAAAGCAATTAACTTACCAAGACCTAGAGTGCCTGCTAATGAACATGCTTCGTGAGAGATACCTTCCATCATGCAGCCATCGCCCATAAAGGTGTAGGTGTAGTGATCAACGATCTCATGCCCTTGCTGGTTAAATTGCTCAGCCATGGCTTTTTCTGCCAATGCCATACCAACCGCATTGGTAATACCTTGACCTAAAGGACCTGTCGTGGTCTCAACACCCGGCGCATAACCATATTCTGGATGGCCAGGTGTTTTTGAATGTAATTGACGGAAATTTTTAAGATCATCAATCGATAAATCATAACCTGTTAAATGAAGCAGAGAATAAATCAGCATAGAACCATGACCGTTTGATAATACAAAGCGATCACGATCAGCCCAGTTTGGATTTTGTGGATTATGATTCAAATGATCACGCCACAATACTTCAGCAATATCTGCCATTCCCATCGGCGCACCCGGATGACCTGAGTTCGCTTGTTGCACACCATCCATACTAAGTGCACGAATTGCATTGGCTAGTTCTTTACGAGACACCGCATTGCTAGAAGACATATCTGCTCCAAATAGTCATAAAATAATAAATTACGAACAAATAGTTACCATTTTTATTAATGATCACTTAATTTCGTTTCAATATTGTCTCAAATAGATGCCATTGACTGCAAACGTTTTCGTTTTTAAAAAAACCAATTTATTCAACAATATGCAATCAGTCTAAATTTAAGTTTTTGTATTTAAAATGGTAACAATAAAAAGCTTCTTCTTTCACCAATGCCGGTTTTCGCTAAATCCTTACAGATTACATTGTTGATTTTATAACTGGCCGGGGTATTATAGACGTCTAGACGGAGGTAGCTCCATACATATAAACGTATGGAATGCAGTGCAGTATCAGTATTACCGCTACCGTTCTACCAAATTTATGAATATAAGTGAGACCATCAATGGCTAAACATCTGTTTACTTCTGAGTCGGTATCAGAAGGTCATCCAGATAAAATTGCAGACCAAATTTCAGACGCAGTCTTGGATGCAATTTTAGAGCAAGATCCAAAAGCACGTGTTGCTTGTGAAACTTACGTAAAAACTGGCATGGTAATGGTCGGTGGCGAAGTAACAACATCAGCTTGGGTTGATATCGAAGAAATCACTCGTGAAACAGTGCGTGAAATCGGTTATGTTCACTCAGACATGGGCTTTGATGCTAATTCTTGCGCTGTTTTAAATACCATTGGTAAGCAATCACCAGATATCAACCAAGGCGTTGATAAAACTGACCCTAAAGAACAGGGCGCTGGCGACCAAGGTATTATGTTTGGTTATGCAACCAACGAAACCAAAGAGTTCATGCCTGCACCAATCACTTATGCACACCGTCTTGTTCAACGTCAAGCGCACGTACGTAAGAATGGCAGCCTACCTTGGTTACGTCCTGATGCTAAATCTCAAGTAACATTTGAATACGATCAAGGTAAGATTGTTGGTATTGATGCCGTTGTATTATCAACCCAACACAGTGATTCAATTTCAACAGCCGATCTTCGTGAAGCGGTAATGGAAGAGATCATCAAGCCAGTATTACCACAAGAGTGGTTACGTAAAGATACTAAATTCTTTATTAACCCAACCGGTCGTTTTGTTATCGGTGGCCCAATGGGTGACTGTGGTTTAACGGGGCGTAAAATTATCGTTGATACCTACGGCGGTGCAGCACGTCACGGTGGCGGTGCATTCTCAGGTAAAGATCCATCAAAAGTTGACCGTTCAGCAGCATACGCAGCACGTTATGTAGCGAAAAATATCGTTGCCGCTGGTATGGCTGAGCGTTGTGAAATTCAACTTTCATACGCTATCGGTGTTGCTGATCCAACATCTATCATGATTGAAACGTTCGGTACTGAAAAAGTACACCAAGATATTATTATTGAAGCGGTTCGCCAGCACTTCGACCTACGCCCATACGGCCTACAAGAAATGCTAAACCTACTTCAGCCTATCTACAAAAAGACGGCTGCATATGGTCACTTTGGTCGCGAAGAATTCCCTTGGGAAAAAACCGACAAAGTAGAAGCGCTACGCGACTTCGCTAAACTTAAATAATAATAAATTTAAGTTTATCAATGATTAAGGGGCGATTATTCGTCCCTTTTTTTATACATAAAATAAAATAATCGTTACCGTTTATATTGCGGTGTATAGTCACCCATGATTATTGAGTGCCAATATAGAAAGTAACAGGGGATATTTTTGGTGATGACTCCGCTACAAAAGCAAGTACTTACTCACGTAGAGTATTGCATTGTTCATGCTAACCAGCGTTTGAATAAACGCCTAACTATGCCTAAGGTTAATTTTAATCAACGCGGTAAAATAGCAGGCACAGCCCACCTACAAAAATGGGAATTACGCTTTAACCCAATATTATTGGCTGAAAACCCTGACGCTTTTATTAATGAAGTTGTTGCTCATGAAGTCGCGCATTTAGTGGTGTTTAAATTATTTGGCCGCGTTCGTCCTCATGGTCGTGAATGGCAAATAATAATGACTGAAGTTTTCAATGTCGCCCCCAAAACCACTCACAACTTTAATGTCAGTTCAGTGGCTGGAACAACCTTTATTTACTACTGCCCATGTAGTGAATACCCACTAACTATTCGCCGCCATAATAAGGTGCTACGAGGCCAAGCCAGCTACCATTGCCGTAAATGTCGCCAACCGCTACAGCTCAAAGCATCGTAATTTGAGTCGTATTTAAACGACCTCGATAATTTTTATTATTCGTTCCTCGCCACACTGATTTTTGCCCTCTCTTCTGTCGTCAACCATGGTAATATCTTTTATTACCCAACAATTACTACAGATGACCGCATCATGAGAATTCCACGAATTTACCACCCACAACCTTTACCTAGCCAAGGTACGGTTATGCTTAGCGACGATGCAGCTAACCATGTTGGCCGTGTAATGCGGATGCAAGTTGGGCAACAAGTATTACTGTTTGATGGCAGTAATGCAGAGTTCCCTGCTGTTATTAGTAGCGCCAGCAAAAAAAGTGTTGAAGTTGAGATTCAAGCGCGTGTGGAACATAGCATTGAATCACCATTAGATATTCACTTAGGCCAAGTGATTTCACGTGGTGATAAAATGGAATTCACCATTCAAAAATCAGTTGAACTGGGTGTGAATACTATTACACCGCTTATTTCAGAACGTTGTGGCGTTAAACTTAATGCTGAACGCTTTGAAAAGAAACTGGAACAGTGGCAGAAAATCGCAATTGCAGCTTGTGAACAATGTGGTCGTAATGTGGTACCCACCATTCGCCCTGTAATGAAGCTAGAGCAATGGTGCGCTGAAGAATATGATGGTTTAAAACTAAATTTACACCCTCGTGCGCATTATTCAATTAACACCCTCCCTACCCCAGTAACCAAAGTACGGTTATTGATCGGTCCTGAAGGTGGCTTGTCAGCTGAAGAGATCAGCATGACAGAGCAATATAAATTCGACGAAATTTTATTAGGCCCACGTGTGTTACGCACTGAGACTACCGCAATGACAGCCATTACCGCACTGCAAGTTCGCTTTGGTGATCTTGGCTGAGTAATCAGGAGAAAACAATGATCAAGCTAGGTATTGTGATGGACCCTATCGAGTCTATCAATATCAAAAAAGATTCGACCTTTGCCATGATGATGGAAGCTCAACGTCGTGGTTGGGAATTACACTACATGGAAATGAGTGATCTTTCTTTAGAGCAAGGTGTCGCAATTGCACGTACTCGCACTGTAACTGTAAAAAAAGATCCAAACGATTGGTTTGAATTTCATAATGAGCAAGAGATTCCACTCGCGGATCTTGATGCGGTATTAATGCGAAAAGATCCTCCGTTTGATACTGAATACATTTATGCGACTTACATTCTTGAGCGCGCAGAAGATAACGGTGCATTAATCGTTAACAAACCGCAAAGCCTACGTGATTGTAATGAAAAATTATTTACCGCATGGTTCCCAGAACTAACGCCAACCACGATTGTGACCCGTCGTGCCGACAAACTAAAAGCATTCCATAAAGAACACGGTGATGTGATCCTAAAACCGCTTGATGGCATGGGTGGTTCGTCTATCTTCCGCGTAATGAAAAATGATCCTAACGTATCGGTGATCATCGAAACACTAACCGCAATGGGTCAAAACTACTGTATGGCACAAACATTCGTGCCTGATATCAGTAACGGTGATAAGCGTATTTTAGTGGTTGATGGCGAACCAATGCCATACTGCCTTGCGCGTATTCCAGCTAAAGGTGAAACTCGCGGTAACTTGGCCGCTGGCGGTCGTGGTGAAGCGCGTCCAATTAGCGACACTGATCGTAAAATTGCAGAAACTGTTGCGCCAATTTTAAAACAGAAAGGCTTGATCTTTGTTGGTCTTGATGTGATTGGCGATAAACTCACTGAAATTAACGTAACCAGTCCAACCTGTATTTGTGAAATTGAAGCTGCATTTGATATTTCTATCACAGGTAAATTAATGGATGCGATTGAACGCCGTATTAACGCTAACTAAGATCACCTAAGCGCTAAACATCAGCCATAATCAAACCAAGAACGCAGCGATTATTTTTTATCGCTGCTTTTTATTATCAACACCATCATCGGTGCTGACGTGTATTTAATGGTGTTGTAAATGAACCTGACCAATTATTTTCTAGTGGCAATGCCCACTATGGAAGATCCAAATTTTAAGCATAGTGTCATTTATGTTTGTGAACATAATGATGAAGGTGCAATGGGTATCATCATTAATCAGCCGATTGAAATTTCAATTGTCGACATGCTTGATCAAATTAATATTGAACGTACACAACCATTAATTGACCCGATAAGTATTGAAGCGCCTGTACTTAATGGCGGGCCTGTCGCAGAAGATCGCGGCTTTGTATTACACTCGATTTCAGCTGATTATAACTCCAGTATTACTATCACGCCTCAACTTGCCGTTACCACCTCATTAGATATTTTGGCTCAACTGGGCACCCAGCAAGCACCACAACAGTTTATTGTGGCCCTTGGTTATGCGGGTTGGGATGTCGGTCAACTTGAGCAAGAATTAGCGAATAATAATTGGCTAACCATTGAAGCAGATAGCGATATTATTTTTTCCACTCCGATAGATCAGCGCTGGCAGCAAGCCCTTGCAAAATTGGGCATTAGCCCAGCGAATCTGTCATCAGATATAGGCCATGCATGAGTCAATCTCGCAGCGTATTAAGCTTTGATTACGGCACCAAAAGTATTGGTGTTGCTATCGGTCAAGAACTTACTGGTACTGCCAGTCCCCTCGCCGCTTTAAAAGCCAAAGATGGTATTCCTAATTGGGATGACATTGAAAAGATCCTTAAAGAATGGCAACCCGATTTAATCGTGGTGGGATTACCATTAGATCTTGAAGGTAAAGAACTAGAAACTATCGCCCCACGGGCCAAGAAATTTGCTAATCGTATTCATGGTCGATTTGGCTACGCGGTTGAATTGCACGATGAACGTTTAAGTACTGTAGAAGCAAAAGCAGATTTATTTGAACGCGGTGGTTATCGTTCATTAAGTAAAGGTAACATCGATTCACAATCAGCCGTGGTCATTTTGGAAAGCTGGTTTGAGCGTCAATATGGCGCTTAATTTCATCTGATTTAACCTTTAAAAAATCAGCTATAAACCAATAAAAAAGACAAACGAGAATTCTCGTTTGTCTTTTTTTTATGCAGTACAGCTTTTGCAAATAAGATCATCACAAAGCTGATCTCTATTTTTGAGCACCACTACTGTCTTACTCAAAGCCCTATGATTACTTGCTTGATCAGCTTGTACAGCTTTTGGATCATTTAAACCCAAAAGCTATTTTAGTAAACGTCATTTATTAGAATAAAAAACAAATAACATTAAAATCAATAAATTAAACAAAACATACATTACTATCCATTGTGGCGATTAATTTCACTATGATGATCCTTTTGCAAAAGGATCATCATAGGCTTTATTAATTTTCTAATGCCACACCCGATAAGCTATTCAATGAATTAGCATCAGGATCACCAATTTTAATCATTAACCGTAAATCATTAGCAGAGTCGGCGTGATGAAGTGCATCTTGCTCGCTGATCTTTCCTTCATTAAATAATGCATACAATGATTGATCAAACGTTCTCATTCCAGCTTCAGTCGATTTGGCCATTACACCTTTAATTTCATACAACTCGCCGCGTCGAATTAAATCTGCCACTCGTGGTGTATTAAGTAATAACTCATACACACCATGACGCCCCTCTCCATTAGCATCTGCGATTAATTGCTGCGCCAAAATACATTTTAAATTAAGTGATAAATCAAATAAAAATTGATCACGTCGCTCTTTAGGCACTAAATGTAAAATACGTTCTAATGCTTGGTTAGCATTATTGGCATGCAAAGTTGCCATACATAAATGGCCCGTCTCAGCAAAATTCATCGCGTATTCCATGGTTTCACGAGTACGAATTTCACCGATTAAAATCATGTCTGGCGCTTGGCGTAAGGAGTTTTTTAGCGCCACTTCATAACTGGCAGTATCCAGTCCAACTTCGCGCTGAGTCACAATGCATTTGTTGTGCTTGTGAACAAATTCAATCGGATCTTCAACCGTTAAAATATGACCACTTCGATGCTGATTTCGATAACCTGTCATTGCCGCCATCGAGGTTGATTTTCCCGATCCCGTAGCACCAACAATAAGAACTAAACCTCGCTTTGAAAGTGCCAGTCGTTCCATATCTATGGGTAATTTCAAATCACTCATTTGTGGTATTTGGGTTTCAATACGACGAATCACCATTCCAGGTAATTCTTGTTGCCAAAAAGCACTAACACGAAATCGAAGGTCATTACGAACTAAAGCAAAATTAGCTTCTTTGGTGCTAAAAAATTCTTGTCTAAGGTTCGTATCCATAGCTTGATCAAATAGGCTATCAACACCACTTCGATTTAACACTTCACCGACACTATGTAAATTACCATCAATTTTTAATAAGCAAGCTGAAGCAACAGTGATGTATAAATCAGAAGCTTTTTTAGCCACCATTTGCTCAAGAATGTCATCTAACGTCATGTGGTTATTCCTTTAACTTTCTTAAAAATTGCTTTTGCTACGATCCAGAACACGACGTCCTTCTTCAGCTTCGACCATTCCTTGTGCCACCAGCATTTTTACACTTTGCTCCATAGTCTGCATGCCAAGTGAAGAACCGGTTTGAATCATTGAATACATCTGAGCAATTTTATCTTCACGGATTAAATTTCGAATAGCGGGGGTAGCCATCATCACTTCATGACAAGCAACTCGCCCACCAGAAGTACACTTCAATAAATTTTGAGCCACAACCGCGCGTAATGATTCAGATAACATTGAACGTACCATCGATTTATCATGGCCGGGAAAGACGTCAATAATACGATCGACCGTTTTAGCCGCTGAGCTAGTATGCAAGGTGCCTAAAACTAAATGTCCGGTTTCAGCCGCCGTTAATGCCAAACTAATCGTTTCTTGATCGCGCAACTCACCCACCACAATCACATCGGGATCTTCACGTAACGATGACCGCAGGGCATTTTGAAAGCTCAGCGTGTCACGATGCACTTCACGTTGGTTGATCAAACAACTTTTACTGGTATGGACAAATTCAATCGGATCTTCAATCGTCAAAATATGGCGTTGATAGTTGCTATTGATGTAATCTATTAAGGCGGCAATAGTGGTTGATTTACCCGAGCCCGTTGCGCCCGTCACTAACACGAGACCACGGTTAAGCTGGGCAATATCATAAAAAACCTCAGGCACATTCAATGATGCTAAAGTAGGAATATGAATAGGGATGGTACGCAGCACAGCAGAACAACCGCGCGATTGATGAAAAGCGTTAATCCTAAAACGGCCGATATCAGGTAATTCAAAAGAAAAATCGACTTCTAATTTTTCTTCATACTCTCGACGTTGGGCATCGTTCATAATATCAAAAATCAATCGATGCACTTCACTGTGAGTTAAAGCAGGCAAACTGAGCTTTCTTACATCGCCATCAACTCTTATCATTGGTGGAACACCCGCAGAAAGATGCAGATCTGATGCGTTATGCTTTACACTAAAATCGAGTAATTCGGTGATATCCATAAACAACTTTCCTCAAGAATCAATTATGAACAGTATCAAGCAAAATATTACACAGGTCATCAATGAGATGGCACTCGCAACTGAAAAATGCGGCAGAAACATCGATTCGGTGCAATTGTTAGCGGTAAGTAAGACCAAGCCCGTTGTAGCGATCGAACAAGCAATTGACGCAGGTCTGGTTGCTTTTGGTGAAAATTACGTTCAAGAAGGGGTTGATAAAGTCAATTACTTTGCGAGTCACCCCGCCGCGGAGAAATTAGTGTGGCATTTTATTGGTCCAATTCAGTCCAATAAGACTCGTCCCATCGCTGAGCATTTTGATTGGGTGCATTCAATTGATCGCCTTAAAACAGCGACACGCTTAAATGAACAACGACCAGCAACCATGGCACCGTTAAATGTGTTGTTACAAGTTAATACCAGTGGTGAAGCGAGTAAATCTGGTATCAATGCTGATGAAGCAATGGCACTTGCGGCAGAAATTGCCACCATGCCGCAATTAGTTTTACGCGGATTAATGTCGATTCCACAACCTGAAACCGATTATGATAGTCAGTTCGCTGCATTTAAAAAACTGGCCGATTTATTAGAACAACTGAAGCCACACCATCCACAGCTAGATACACTATCAATGGGCATGAGTGGTGACATGGAAGCGGCAATTGCAGCTGGCAGCACTATGGTTCGAATTGGCACTGCTCTGTTTGGTGCACGTGATTACGGCAGCCAAGCTTAACAATAATTTTTAGATCTTAACGATAGTCTTCAATTACGGTCAACGACTCAGCCTACTTGTTTGCGCGTCGTACCAACAGCAAAGGATATTACATGGAACAGCGTTCTATCGCCTTTATCGGTGCCGGTAACATGGCCCGTTCAATCATCGCTGGATTAATTGCCAGTGGTTATGACGCGAGTAAAATTACCGCGACAGCGCCAAGCAAAACCCGTCTCGCACCGTTAAGCGCTGATTTTGGTATTCATACCGATAGTGATAACCTACGTACAGCGCAACAAGCTGATGTCATCGTACTGGCAGTGAAACCACAATTAATGGCTGAAGTGTGTTTGCCATTGCAAGCGGTAGATTTCAGTAATAAATTAGTGATCTCTATTGCTGCAGGTATTAATAGTGCGCGGCTAGCAACCATGCTTGATAGCCAATTACACTTAGTACGCGTAATGCCAAACACACCAGCATTAATTGGTAAAGGCATGAGCGGTTTATATGCAGATGCAACATTAGCGCCGCAAGATCATCAGTTTGCCAGCCAGCTATTACAAGCCGTCGGGGAAATTTGCTGGGTTAAACAAGAAGCAGATATCAATGGTATTATTGCCGCAGCAGGCAGTGCGCCCGCTTACTTCTTCTTGTTTATGGAAGCGATTCAACAGCAAGCGATGGCACAAGGTTTTGATGAACAAACAGCACGACTGCTCGTTCAACAAACCGCATTAGGCGCAGCAGAAATGGTGCAAGCAAATCCTGACACGGATCTGGCTACACTACGTCAGCAAGTGACTTCTAAAGGTGGCACTACAGCAGAAGCGATTAATACGTTCAATCAGCATCATTTAACAGAAATCGTGGCTAAAGCAATGCAAGCTGCTGTTGCTCGTGCTCAAGAAATGGAACAATTGTTTTAAGGTTTAATTATGAATTCACTCGCTTTTTTAATTACCACAGTCTTTGATCTCTACATCATGATTGTGTTGCTACGTGTTTGGTTACAATGGTCACGAGCAGATTTTTATAACCCGTTCTCACAATTTATTGTCAAAGCAACTCAACCAGTTGTGGCACCGCTACGTCGTGTGATCCCATCAGTGGGTTCATTTGATATGGCAACCATCTTGTTTGGTTACCTATTGTGTGTGGCTAAGTTTGTTTTACTGCAATTGGCGCTAACAGGTGGAGCATCAGCATTTAGTCCAATGTTCTTATTCTTTGGTCTATTAGCATTCTTAAAAGCCGCTGGCGGTTTATTATTCTGGGTACTATTAATTCGTGCCATTTTAAGTTGGGTAAGCCAAGGTCGCAGCCCAATGGAATATGTCATGCACCAACTAACAGAACCACTAATGGCACCGATTCGTCGCGTTCTGCCAGCGATGGGTGGTCTTGATTTAAGTATTCTGGTGATCTTCTTAGGCTTGCAGTTTGCTAACTATTTAATGGGTGATTTAATTGGTCCAATTTGGTTCCAATTATGAGTGATAATGCTGTATTTCGCCAAGGTGATGATGTCGTTATTCGACTTTACATTCAACCTAAAGCCAGCCGTGATCAAATAGTTGGTCTGCATGATGGTGAAGTTAAAATTGCCATTACAGCCCCCCCGGTTGATGGTAAAGCGAATGCACATTTAGCCAAATACTTAGCCAAGCAATTTAAAGTAGCAAAAGGATTAGTGCACGTGGAAAAAGGCTTTCAAGGTCGCCATAAGCAAATCCGTATCGAAGATCCTAAGCAGATCCCTGAAACTATCGCTAATTTAATGCAATAGCTTTGCTGCCAGTTACTATTGTTAAAAAAGCGAATATCATTCTGATGTTCGCTTTTTTTATATTCAATCATCCCTCATAACATAACCTTGCTGAGTGCTCGACTTTGTTATTATTCCCACAACGGCTATCATAGCGGTCATTAACGAATGAGCGTTTTCAAAAGGCATCAATATGAGCAAACTGGTACTGGCAACAGGCAATCAAGGCAAAGTAAAAGAAATGGCTTCCCTACTTGCTGACTTTGGATTTGATGTGGTCGCTCAAAGCGATTTTAATGTTTCAGAAGTAGCAGAAACAGGCACCACGTTTATTGAAAATGCGATCATCAAAGCGCGCCATGCTGCCAAAGAAACTGGTTGTGCTGCGATTGCTGATGATTCAGGACTTGAGGTTGATTTCCTACAAGGTGCGCCGGGTATTTATTCAGCTCGTTTTGCCGGTGAAGGTGCAACGGATGCCGAAAACATTGATAAATTACTTACAGCAATGGACGGTGTTCCAGAAGCACAACGTAGTGCGCGTTTCCATTGTGTCTTAGTGATGATGCGTCACGAAAATGATCCAACGCCTCTTGTGTGTCATGGCTCGTGGGAAGGTAGTATTTTAACTGAACGTCATGGCGACAATGGCTTTGGTTATGATCCGATTTTCTGGGTACCTGAAGATCAATGTGCTTCAGCGCAACTTGACCCAAGTCGTAAAAAGCAACTATCACACCGTGGTAAAGCACTTCAACAACTTTTCAGTGCACTAAAAGGCTAACTCATGCTTGTTCCTCCACCACTCAGCTTATATGTTCACATTCCTTGGTGTGTCCAAAAGTGCCCCTATTGCGACTTTAATTCGCATGCGCTAAAAACTGAATTGCCAGAACTTGATTATATTGATGCGCTCATTGATGATCTCGAAACCGATCTGATGGCATATCAATTAGTGAATGGTCAACGACCACTGCATTCAATTTTTATTGGTGGTGGTACGCCAAGTTTAATTTCTCCCTCTGAAATTGGTCGCTTACTGGCCGCCATTGAAAGCCGTATTCCATTTAGTGACACTATTGAAATCACCATGGAAGCCAATCCGGGCACGGTTGAAGCCGGACGTTTTGACGGTTATCGTCAAGCAGGGGTAAACCGAATTTCAATTGGCATTCAAAGTTTCCAAGACGATAAATTACAACGTTTAGGCCGTATTCATGGCAGCCAAGAAGCAATTAAAGCAATTGAACTGGCAAAATCTGCCGAATTAAACAGTTTTAATACTGATCTGATGCATGGCTTACCTGATCAATCTATTGCTGATGCGATCAGCGATCTTAAACAAGCGATCGCACTCGATCCACCACATTTGTCTTGGTATCAACTTACGATTGAACCCAATACCCTGTATTACTCAAAACCACCGACATTACCTGATGACGATGATTTATGGGATATTTTTGAGCAAGGTCATTCCTTGCTAACTGCTGCGGGTTACCAGCAATATGAAATTTCTGGTTACAGTAAGCCCGGAAAGCAATGCCAACATAATCTTAATTATTGGCGCTTTGGCGATTACTTAGGTATTGGCTGTGGCGCGCATGGAAAAATCAGTTTTGATGATGGGCGTATTATTCGCACCGTAAAGGTCAAACATCCTCGTGGATATTTACAAGCGAATAAGCCTTATTTAAGCGAGCAAATTACGGTGGCTGATAGCGAACGTCCATTTGAGTTTTTCATGAACAGATTTCGATTATTAGAAGCGTGTCCAAAGCAAGACTTCATTGATCGTACTGGTTTACCGTTGACGACCATTGAAGCCAATATTGATTGGGCAATTGAGCAAAATTATTTACAAGATAATGGCGATCAATGGCAGATCACCGAGCATGGTAAATTATTCTTAAATGATTTATTAGCCGCTTTTGTTGAAGATGATGAATAATTAACCCACTCGTAAATCTTCAATATCTCTCATCAAAATAATCAAAAAAAGCGATCTCATCCTGTGAATCGCTTTTTTTAGTTACCGCTCATCAAAGATCAAAATAACTAAGCTGCTTATTCTAAACTGACACTCCGCCAGTTTTTCAACGCTGGAATCTGTTGTCGAATTTGATTTTCTTTATCAATACGCACTGCCGCAAAATTACATAGCGTCGTATCAATATGTTGACCATGAGATAAAACATATGGCAAATCAGTGGTGATCGTCTGATAGTATTGTGCCAATAATTCAGTTTGTTGCGGGCCTAAATTTACTTTATGAATATCAAAATAAAGCTGACCATTATCTTTAATCGTAAAGGTCTGTGTGTCTTGCTCTAGTATTAATTTTTCATCGGTAAAACTGACATTATTTTGCCACAATGGCTGACACTCGACAGCCATAACGGATGAACTAATGCTCAATCCAAATAACAACCCACAGCCATTTTTTATATATCGTTTAATATTCATAAATAATACTCGCTTCCCTGAAAAAGTGGGTTGCGACATATCATTTCGATATATACCCACTAAAAAATAGAACGTCCAATCCGTGCTGATAACTTTTCTAATGCTGCGGTACCCACCAGAGAATTCCCTGATTGATCCAATTCTGGCGACCACACCGCTATTGTCATTTCTCCCGGTACAATCGCTACAATACCGCCACCAACACCTGATTTACCCGGCATACCAACGCGGTAAGCAAACTCGCCCGCGCCATCATATAACCCGCATGTCGCAAGCAATGCATTTATATGCTTACTTTGAGTTTGGCTAATAATTGGCGTTTTTGCACCTAAAGGCTGACCTTTATTTGCTAAATAAGAAAATGTACGCGCTAAATCGACACAACTCATTTTTAATGCACAGTAGCTAAAGTAGTTATTTAACACTGGCATGACTTCATTATTGAAGTTACCAAATGACCGCATCAGATAAGCAATCGAAGCATTACGATCACTGTGTTGCATCTCTGAGTTCGCTACAATTTTGTCGTAAACAATCTGTGGGTTACAGGATAATTCACGTACTAATTCAAGCATGCGATATTGCGGCGCACACAAGCGGCTATACAACATGTCAGAAATCACAATCGCGCCGGGATTAATAAATGGATTTCGAGGAATACCATTTTCTAATTCCAACTGAATCATTGAATTAAATGCCTGACCTGAAGGCTCTTTCCCTACTCGCGCCCATAACTCATCGGGTTCATAAAGTGCCATCGCTAATGTCAGTGATAAAACTTTGGAGATTGATTGAATAGAAAAGCTTTCTTGGCTATCGCCAGCTTGAATAATTTCACCATCGTTATAACACACAGCGATGCCTAATTTATTCGCAGGAACTTCAGCTAAAGCTGGAATATAGTTAGCGACTTTCCCTTGACCAATCAATGGTCTAACTTCATCTAAAATGCCATTGAGTAAGGTCTCTGTCGGCTTCATTTATTTCATCTCCAATAACAAAAAAGCCAACAAAAGTTGGCTTTCTAAATAAATAACGCAATCACTGCTGTCACTCTACTCGACGGTCACAGCAATCTCTGCAATTATTCAGTACGCATGTACTTCATATCCCATACGCCATGACCTAGGCGATGACCACGTGCTTCAAACTTAGTTAAAGGACGATCTTCAGGGCGAGCAATGTAAGCACCATCAGTGGCAGTGTTTTTGTAGCCAGGTGCCGCATCCATTACTTCAACCATATGCTCTGCGTAGTTTTCCCAATCAGTTGCCATATGGAAAATACCACCAATTTTAAGCTTTTTACGTAGCATTTCAGCAAATTCAGGCTGAACAATACGGCGCTTATGGTGACGTGCTTTATGCCATGGGTCAGGGAAGAACAACTGTACCATATCAAGGCTGCCATCAGGAATCATGTGTTCAAACACTTCCACACCGTCATGACACATTACGCGTAAGTTAGTTAAATTAGCCGCTTCAGCGCCCATTAAACAGTGACCAACACCTGGACTATGAACTTCAATACCCACATAGTTTTTCTCTGGCGCAGCTTGTGCCATTTCAACTAATGATGCACCCATGCCAAAGCCAATTTCTAACACAACTGGCGCTTCACGGTTAAAGACTTGTGTCCAGTCAAGCATTTCAGTGGCGAAATCAATACCCATGGCTGGCCAGTTTTTTTCCATCGCATGTTCTTGACCCTTGGTTAAACGGCCTTCACGACGAACAAAACTACGGATCTTACGAACCATTTTGCCTTCATCGGTAAATTCAGTCAGAGTTACGTCACCTGACTTTTTTGAAACTTCGCTCATGCTAACTATCCAAACAAAAAAAGAAACGGAACGGCATTATCCAAACTTATAGGCTCAATTCAAGTCTATCAAGTGTGACAATCGCCAGTTTATGATGCAATCTTAGTCAATAACGTCATTATAGACGCCATAACATTGATGACTTGCAGTATAAGGGATCGTTCCCACGGACTCCAATTTTCCGCAAGATCATTCCATAATAAAGCGCAACCTGGCATTTTTTAAGCCCATTAAGTAAAGTGAGTTCACCGTGAGTACAGCTTTTTCCGACGCTATTCTAGCGTGGTATGATAAATTCGGTCGAAAAACCCTTCCATGGCAACATCAAAAGACCCCCTACAAAGTATGGCTATCTGAAATCATGCTGCAACAAACCCAAGTTGCAACAGTGATCCCTTATTTTGAACGTTTTATGGCACGCTTTCCAACGGTGGCAGATCTTGCCGCAGCCGAGCAAGATGAAGTGTTACATTTATGGACGGGCTTGGGCTATTACGCTCGTGCACGCAATCTTCACAAAGCAGCCCAATTAATTGTCGCTGAGCATAATGGCGAATTTCCGACAACGATTGCAGAAGTTGAAGCCCTGCCGGGTATTGGACGCTCAACTGCCGGTGCAGTGTTATCGCTATCATTAAAACAGCACCATTCGATTTTAGATGGCAACGTTAAGCGTACTTTAGCGCGCTGTTATGCGATTGAAGGTTGGCCGGGGAAAAAACCCGTTGAAAATGCGTTGTGGGACATAGCCATTGAAAATACGCCAGCGATGGGTGTCGAACGCTATAATCAAGCGATGATGGATATGGGCGCGATGATTTGTACTCGCAGCAAACCTAAATGCGATTTGTGCCCCATTGAGGCCCAATGTATTGCAAAAGCCCAACAGCGTCAGACAGAATTTCCGGGAAAGAAACCTAAAAAAGTAATGCCTGAAAAGCAAACTTGGTTCGCGATTTTACGTTATGGCGACAAAGTATGGCTGGAACAACGACCACAAGTGGGTATTTGGGGCGGCTTATGGTGTTTTCCGCAACATGATAGTGACGATCTCGATGATCTGTTATTGCAGCAATTAGGTCAGCCGCAAACATTGATCGCCAGCCAACAACAGCTAATAGCATTCAGACACACCTTTAGTCATTATCACCTCGATATTGTACCCGTTTTATTTACCTTAAACACACTCCCCGATGTGATCCATGAGCGCCAAGGACAATGGTATGATCTGCATGATCCCGCTAAAATAGGCCTTGCTGCGCCAGTGCAAAAGATCCTTGATGGGCTGTTATACCTTTAGTTATAAATAAATTTATCACTAGTTACATTTTCACCTCATAAGATCCGCTTTTATGATGTCATTTTAAAATGTAACTAGTTACTATCTTTACCCCCTAACCTATTATTAATCCATTCTATTATGAAAAAATTAAGCTACTTCTTCGCCACTATTCTAACAAGTTGTTCTTTTTTCGCATCCGCAGCGCAAACGATTGCTATCGTTGGTGCTATGGATGCTGAAATTACCAATTTACTGCCACATATTAAAAACAAGCACACCATTACTATCGGTCAACATCTGTATTATCAAGGACAAATCGGTAAACATTCGGTTGTTGTCACTCGTTCAGGTGTCGGTAAAGTGAATGCCGCCGTCACAACCACCACGTTAATACGTGAATTTAAAGTCGATAAATTGATCTTTACAGGTATTGCCGGCGCGGCGGCATCTCAACTATCACCAACCGATGTTGTGGTTTCAACCGCATTGGTACAACATGATGTCGATTTAACCGTTTTTGGTAATAAACCCGGTCACATGGATGGATTTGATGATCGCTACTTTTATGCAGATCCACAATTAACCGCTCAAGCATTTGCGGCAGCACAACGGGTTCTTGATAATAAAAAAGTATTTCAAGGAATTATTGCAACAGGTGATCAATTCATTGCTGATAAACAAAAAGTAAAGTTTATTCATAATGAATTCAATGCAATGGCTATTGAAATGGAAGGTGCAGCAGTGGCACAAGTTGCCTTTATGTTTAACAAACCATTTGTTGTTATTCGTACCATTTCAGACAAAGCTGATGGATCAGCACACTTTGACTACCCTAAATTAAAACAAATAACCGCTGATAATTCCGTAGCGATCACCTTAGCTATGCTAGACACTCATTAAGCCATACCAACCCAGCAAACCGTGTAATCCACACTGATTACACGGTTGTTATTCCTGTCTCGACCCTAGCCGCTACTGGCCGAGTCTGGTATAACTATTGCTATAAATACAGCAATTATAGATACAGCCATCTCGCTGTAATTTAATAATGAATGCATAAGGAATATTCCATGAGCCGTACTGTTTTTTGTGTCCGTCTACAGCAAGAAGCTGAAGGTCTAGATTTTCAATTGTACCCAGGTGAACTTGGCCAACGCATTTTTGATACGGTATCAAAGCAAGCATGGGCACAATGGCAAGCCAAGCAAACCATGCTAATCAATGAAAAAAAACTCAATATGATGAATCCTGAACATCGTCAATTACTTGAGACAGAAATGGTGAATTTTTTGTTTGAAGGTAAAGATGTAGTGATTGATGGTTATACACCACCAGAAAAATAACATTTAAATCAAATAGATATTCCGCCGTAATCTCAACGGCGGAAAGTACTAAAAATGTAAAAAATCACGCCACAACGAACAAAAAGCCAACACTCAAACATAATAATCGTTTTTTATTAAAAAAAGAGTTGACGAAAAGGCTCAAAACCCTTTTAATAGCGCCCCGTTGCCTTGATAGCTCAGTCGGTAGAGCAGAGGATTGAAAATCCTCGTGTCGGTGGTTCGATTCCGCCTCGAGGCACCATTTCTTCTCTTTTGAAGTTTGGTGTTAAGCAACGATAAAATCTGTTCCCTCTTAGTTCAGTTGGTAGAACGCCGGACTGTTAATCCGTATGTCACTGGTTCAAGTCCAGTAGAGGGAGCCACTATTTATTTCTTGGCTCAATAGAGCGGAGAGATTACAGAATTAATGTGCCGACTTAGCTCAGTAGGTAGAGCAACTGACTTGTAATCAGTAGGTCACCAGTTCGACTCCGGTAGTCGGCACCATTTATTCTCTTACTTCGGTAAGAAATGCAACAATAGCAAT